>CANJOS010000150.1 GCA_947476015.1 Comamonadaceae bacterium
CGTGATTGCGCCAACTTGAAGGCATAGCGCATGATGCGTTGCACGCCCACGCGGGTCATCATGGACACATCGGTGGCCACTTCAATGGGATGACCTTGATGGGCTCTACCACCCACACCCGCATACTCGCCTTCAGAATTTTCACGAACAATGACCCAATTGAGTTGTTCGGGCGTGCATCGCTTTAAGGGTGCATCAATGCCCGGCAAGATGCGGGTGGGCCGCACGTTGGCGTACTGGTCAAAACCTTGGCAAATTTTGAGACGCAAGCCCCACAAGGTGATGTGGTCGGGGATTTGAGGGTCGCCAGCGGAGCCAAACAAAATAGCATCCATGGGCCGCAGTGCATCAAGCCCATCAGCCGGCATCATGACGCCATGATTGCGGTAGTAATCGCCACCCCAATCAAATGTCTTAAATTCAAAACTGAACTGACTTTGTCCTTCGGCAAGCGCCTCAAGTACCACTTGTGAAGCAGGAATGACTTCCTGCCCGATGCCATCGCCAGGGATGCATGCAATTTTGAATTGTTTCATCAGAAAATCAGTTTGACACCTGTTTTACTTTGCAGCACTTCTTGCGTCACCCCGGGCGCCATCTCAAGCACTCTGAGCCCTTCAGGCACCACATCCATCACGGCCAAGTCAGTGATGATGCGGTCGACCACGCCGACGCCCGTTAAAGGCAAGGTGCATTGCGGCAAGATTTTCAAATCTTCGGTTCCGTCTTTTTTCTTGGCCACGTGTTCCATCAAGATAATCACGCGCTTGACACCCGCCACCAAATCCATGGCGCCCCCCATGCCCTTGACCATCTTGCCTGGAATCATCCAGTTGGCGAGGTCGCCCTTTTCACTCACTTGCATGGCGCCCAAGATCGACAGATTGATCTTGCCGCCACGAATCATGGCAAAGCTGTCGTGGCTGCCAAAAATAGACGAGCCTTTGATGGTGGTGACGGTTTGTTTGCCCGCATTGATGAGGTCGGCATCGACTTCATCCTCTGTGGGAAAAGGGCCAATGCCCAACATGCCGTTTTCAGATTGCAACCACACCTCAATGTTGCTGGGCACATGGTTGGCCACCAAGGTGGGAATACCAATGCCCAAGTTCACATAAAAGCCGTCTTCCAGTTCGTGTGCGGCGCGTGCCGCCATTTGGTCTTGATTCCAGCTCATGCTCAGACTCCTGCTTTCTCTGTGATGGTGCGTTTCTCAATGCGCTTTTCAGGGTGCTTGTTAAGCACCAAACGGTGAACGTAAATACCAGGCAAGTGAACATGGTCAGGGACCATCTCGCCAGTTTCAACAATCTCTTCTACTTCCACAATGCAAACCTTGCCAGCCATGGCCACAGCAGGATTGAAGTTGCGCGCCGTCAGGCGGAATTGCAAGTTGCCAGATTTGTCGGCACGCCAAGCTTTGACCAAAGACACATCGGGCACCAATGAACGCTCCATGACATAAGTTTCGCCATCGAATTCACGCAACTCTTTGCCATCGGCCACCATCGTACCGACACCGGTTTTGGTGAAGAACGCAGGGATGCCAGCACCGCCAGCACGCAGCTTTTCCGCCAAGGTGCCTTGCGGGGTAAATTCCAACTCAAGTTCACCTGCCAAGAACTGACGCTCGAACTCTTTGTTCTCACCCACATAAGATGAAATCATTTTTTTGATTTGACGGGTCTCAAGCAATTTGCCCAAACCGAAACCATCAACACCAGCGTTGTTTGAAATAGCGGTGAGATTCTTGACACCTGAGTCGCGCAAAGCGTCAATCAGGGCTTCAGGAATACCGCAAAGGCCAAATCCGCCAACAGCCAACAATTGACCATCGGCCACAACACCTTTCAGTGCTTCGGCTGCAGAGGGGAAAATCTTATTCACAGGACGCTCCTAAGAGGGGGATACTCGGAAGTAAGTAGTGTAATAGCTGATTAGAATCAGAAAGCTGACAAGGACTTTTTTATGACCACCCCCTCACAAATCAACGGTAAAGCGCCAAGATACCCCGCCCCCGAGTTGAAGGATGTTCCCGAAGACATTCGGACCAAAATTTTGGAAGTTCAGGAAAAAGCCGGTTTTGTACCTCAGGTTTTTTTTGCTTTTGCGCGCAGACCTGCAGAATGGCGTGCGTTTTTTGCTTACCACGACGCCCTCATGGTGCCTGAGTCTGTGGGCCGCGAAAGCAATCTCACCAAAGGCGATCGTGAAATGATCGTGACCGCCACAAGCGCCGCCAACCATTGTTTGTATTGTGTGGTAGCCCATGGCGCCATTCTTCGCATTCACGAAAAGAAACCCCTTGTTGCAGATCAAGTGGCCGTGAATTACCGCAAAGCAGATATTTCAGGGCGTCAACGCGCCATGCTGGATTTCGCGATGAAGGTTTGCCTTCACAGCGATGAGATTGAAGAGGCTGACTTTGCACCATTGCATG
Source organism: Comamonadaceae bacterium (assembly GCA_947476015.1). Lineage (GTDB taxonomy): Bacteria > Pseudomonadota > Gammaproteobacteria > Burkholderiales > Burkholderiaceae_C > Limnohabitans_A. The sequence goes on from CANJOS010000150.1 coordinate 2,441, forward strand.
CGCACGGCTTCAACGATGAAGACATTTGGGACATCGCTGCCATCACAGCGTTTTTTGGGTTGTCCAATCGCATGGCCAGTTTCAGCAACATGATGCCTAACCCAGAGTTTTATTTGATGGGCCGAGTCCCCAGGCAAAAATAAATCAGGGCGTCACTCTGGCGCGGATCGCATCTGGCAGAGGCACTGCTTTTTGCTGAGGAAAATCAACCCATACTGTCGTTGCACCGCCTGCTGCATAAATGACATCCGGTTGATCCGTACGTGACAAGGTGCACCAACTTTCAAACGTAGTGCGGGCAGGATCACTCACATACATCTTGGCCAGCACATCACCGGGAAATTCCAGTTGCTTGTAAAAACTGCAAAACGCATTCAGGATCACAGGCCCTGTGCCTTGAGGATCGGGTACACACCCAAGCTTTTCAAAGTAATTAATGCGGATGGTTTCAAGGTAGCGAAAATAAACGCTGTTGTTCACATGGCCCATGGCATCCATGTCCCCCCATCGAATGGGGATGATCATTTCATGAACAAGCTTTTTAATTTCAGGAATTTCGAATTTCATAATGTCAGTTTCTGATTGAAGACCATCCCATTGGCTCAGATTTCATCTGAGGTGAAGCTCCGATTTTGCCTGTTCAGCGCTTAAAATGAGTCATCAGGCAGACAATGAGTCCTCCAGTATTTCAACTTAATGCGAGTCACCCCATGACACCCGAAGAGATTTTGAACACCCACGGCCCCCGCGAATCCATGGAATACGACGTGGTCGTGGTGGGCGGCGGCCCTGCAGGCTTATCCGCTGCCATTCGCTTAAAGCAGTTGGCACAGGAAAAAGGCAATGATGTTTCTGTGGTGGTTTTGGAAAAAGGCTCAGAACCAGGCGCGCACATTTTGTCTGGCGCCATCATGGATCCCATCGCACTGAATGAACTCTTTCCAAACTGGAAAGAAATGGGCGCACCGCTGAATCAACCCGTCACAGAAGACATCTTCTTGATGACCACCGAAACGGGCGCCACACGCGTTCCCAATTTCACATTACCCCCCTGCTTTCACAACGATGGCAACTACATCATCAGCTTAGGCAACTTCACGCGTTGGTTAGGTGAACAAGCTGAGGCTTTGGGTGTTGAAATTTTTCCAGGTTTTACTGCCGCTGAAGTTTTGTACAACGAGAATGGCTCGGTCAAAGGCGTGGCCACCGGCAACATGGGAATCGGCAAAGATGGTGAGCCCACAGAAAATTTTCAATTGGGCATGGAACTGCATGCCAAGTACACCGTGTTTGCAGAAGGCGCGCGCGGTCACTTGGGCAAGCAAGTCATTTCTCGCTTCAAGTTAGATGAAGGCAAAGATCCTCAAAGCTACGCCATTGGCATCAAAGAATTGTGGGAAATTGAGCCTGCCCGTCACAAAGCTGGCTTGGCTTTGCACAGCGCTGGCTGGCCCCTCGATGAAAAAACCTACGGTGGCTCTTTCATGTACCACATGGAAGACAACAAAGTGGTGGTGGGTTTTGTGGTGGGCCTAGACTACACAAACCCTTGGCTCAGCCCCTTCGAAGAATTCCAACGTTTCAAAACCCACCCCAACATTCGCTGGTATTTTGAAGGCGACGAAGCCAAAGGCATTGCACCGGCCAAACGCATTTCTTATGGTGCGCGCGCCATTACGGCTGGCGGCATTTTGTCATTGCCTAAAACGGTATTTCCTGGCGGCGCCCTCATTGGATGCGAAGCTGGCTATCTCAATGCAAGCCGAATCAAAGGCAGCCATGCCGCCATTAAAACGGGCATGTTGGCGGCGGAAGCGGCTTACGACGCATTGCAAGCGGGCCGTCAACACGACGAGCTCAGCGCCTACCCAGAAGCCTTCGAAAGCAGTTGGTTGTATCAGGAGTTGAACAAAGCTCGTAACTTCAAGCAATGGTTCAAAAAGGGGCGCACTGTGGGCACCCTGATGACAGGCGTTGAGCAGTTCTTGTTGCGCGGCCACGTGCCATGGACCATTCGCCGTACAGCAGCCGACCACACTTACTTAAAGCCTGCGGCTGATTGCAAGCCCATTCAGTATCCCAAGCCCGATGGCAAGCTCACTTTTGATCGCTTGTCCAGTGTGTTCATCAGCAACACCAACCATGAAGAAAACCAGCCCGCTCACCTCACTCTGAAGGATGCCAGCGTGCCCGTCAGCTTGAACTTGTCTAAATTTGCAGGGCCCGAAGCGCGTTATTGCCCTGCTGGCGTGTACGAATATGTGAAAAACGAAGACCAATCCGATCGATTGCAAATCAACGCCCAAAACTGTGTGCATTGCAAAACCTGTGACATCAAAGACCCCACCCAAAACATCGTCTGGGTCACACCAGAGGGCGGCGGGGGGCCAAACTACTCGGGCATGTGAAAAATGCGCGAAGGTCTTGAAGACCTGTTTATAATTTAATTGTCAGGAGAGCGCGGTTTTTAAAAATCGCCACCGAAGGCGCAGGAAACCGAAGTGTTTCTGAACGCTCAGGTACAAAGGACTGACAAACGTTCATGGTTTGGCCATGAGCGCTTCCTCACTGGAGAGAGAGGGCGGACCATTCGGTCGAACCCTCCACCGAAGGCGCAACCCGCAGTGGGTCTTTCTTTAGGGAAGGGCTCACCCGGCGAATCGCTCAGGTAAAGCGGACAGCGAGGGCAACCCAAGATTTCGATCATGGTTTTACATTGCCCTTGGAGAACTGATTTGTCCGATAACGCGCCATTGCTCAACACCCCCCTGAATGAATTGCACATTGAATTGGGCGCGCGCATGGTGCCCTTTGCCGGCTACAGCATGCCCGTGCAATACCCCATGGGTTTGATGGCCGAACACCACCACACGCGCTCTGAGGCTGGGTTGTTTGATGTGTCTCACATGGGCCAGTTGCGCTTGGTGGGGCCTGGTGCTGCAGCAGCGTTTGAATCCCTCATGCCTGTGGATGTGATCGATTTACCCGTGGGCAAACAGCGATACGGATTGCTACTCACAGACGAAGGCACCATCATTGACGATTTGATGTTTGTCAATCGCGGTACCGATTTTTTTGTCGTTGTGAATGGTGCTTGCAAAGTGAACGACATCGCTCACATTCAAGCGCACATTGGCTCCCAATGCCAAGTGATTCCTATGCCTGAGCGTTCGCTCTTGGCTTTGCAAGGCCCCAAGGCTGTCGATGCTTTATCGCGCATGGTGCCTGGGGTTGAAAAAGGGGTCTTTATGACGGGCGCATCATTTGCGTGGCAAGGTGCTGATTTGTTCATTACGCGTTCTGGCTACACTGGTGAAGATGGTTTTGAAATTTCCGTTCACAACGATCATGCCGACCATTTTGCGCGCGCTTTGTTATCGCAAGCAGAGGTCAAGCCGATTGGTTTAGGCGCTCGCAACTCTTTGCGACTTGAAGCTGGCTTGTGTTTGTATGGCAACGACATTGACACCAGCACCACGCCCATTGAAGCCGGCCTCAATTGGGCCATTCAAAAAGTTCGCCGCACAGGTGGCGCACGCGCAGGTGGTTTTTCTGGCGCAGACATTGTGTTGGGACAATTGGATGGCACCCGCGCCCTCACACGAAAGCGAGTGGGGCTCATTGCGCAGGAGCGTGTGCCCGTGCGTGAGCATGTGGAATTGCAGAACATGCAGGGCGCCAAAATTGGCGAAGTTTCTAGCGGCTTGCTTGGCCCCACCGCCAACGTGCCGGTGGCCATGGGCTATGTCGATGTGGCAAGCGCTGGCTTAGGAACTGTGGTCAACGCGATGGTGCGCGGCAAGGCTGTGCCGATGACCGTGAGCGCCATGCCGTTTGTGCCCAATCGTTATTACCGCGGCTGAAACACGAAGATTTTTAAAA
>CANJOS010000151.1 GCA_947476015.1 Comamonadaceae bacterium
ACCGGGGCGGGACCCTTCAAGCGGTCCCACCGATGGAAAAATACGGCGCAACTTCTTTTCGAACTCATTGCCAGGCATCATTTCACATTCTTCGGGATCGCATCCTACGATGGCTTCAATGCTGGTTTGTCGGCTCCATAAATTGGGCCCCCGCAAAGCTCGAATTCTTGAAACTTCCATGGGACAGTGATCCTGATAGAAAGGTCTGTTGCAGACTTAATTTGAATGACGACGCGGCGATGGCTTCAATGAGAACCAGGGCTTTGACCGAAGCTCTTAATGCCAGCACGGATTAAATCGGTTGGGATGCCGATAGCCCAGGCCGCTCCAGAGGCTGCCAAAACTTCCATGCACTTGAGGTGCTGATTTTTGAACATTTTATCGATGGCCGGCAGTTGACGGTTAAGTGCTTCAATTTCTTGATCACCTTGCGCCAAAACCAAATGGTTTTTGCGCCAGAACACCACCCGTCCATTTTCACTTCGGTGTTTGACAATGCGAGGGTTGTCTTCGGAAATGGCGAAAAATGTGATCTCGCCATCACAGTAAGGCGCCAAGTTGGCCACATCCTCATCATCGGCATTCAAAATGGCCATGCCGTTGGGCAGCACCACATCCATTTGCGTGCGAACCACATTGGACATTTGATCATCTGATTGGATGTAAAGGTCTTGCAGACCTTCAGCTTTAGGCATGGTGGTAATGACACCGACCAAACAACGGTCGTAGGGCAGGCCTTCGGCCAACAAATGCCGGGCAGTGGTTTCAAACACGGCCGCTTGCACTGAACGGTTAATGAGCAGGCGCTGGGCAGGTTCCCATTCCATACCGCTTGAACTTTGCAAGCAACGCTGGCCCAAGAACAAGCCTTTGGCAGAAGAAAGACCCGTTTGCATGCCTTGCAAATGAAGCAACCAGGCAATCAGGTGGCTTGTTCCGGTTGTGTTTTCCTGACCTATCACACCCACCACTGGGATGCGGGGCTCGGAGTCATCAGAGAACAAATGGGCTGCAATGGCTTGACCCACAGGTCTGGCTGAACCTGACGCAGGCTTTAAATGCATGAGCAAACCTGGCCCCGCATTGACTTCCACAATCGCAGCACCTTGTGCTTTCATCGGCTTTGAAATATCTTGGGCGACAAGATCGACGCCAGCAATGTCGAGGCCCACAATGCGCGCTGCCAAAGCAGCCAGTTCAGCCACATCGGGATGCACGAGGTCTGTGACGTCCATGGCCATGTTGCCAGTGCGCATGACCAAGACGTGTCGGTCTTTTGCTGGAACGCTTTCTCCTGTGAGCCCTTGCCGCTTCAATTCTAAGACGGCGGTGGTGTGGTCTTTCAGCCGTACCGTGTCGAGTGGGAAATCTTCTTCCTCGCCGCGTCGGGGGTCGGAGTTGATCTGCAGCTCGATGAGTTGCTCTACGGTGTGGACACCATCGCCCACAATGCTGGCCATTTCCCCTTTGTTGGCTGCAACAACTTTTCCACCGACCACCAATAAGCGGTGTTCGTCGCCCAAAATATGTCGCTCCACCAGCACATCACTGCCTTCAGCTTCGGCCAAGTGATATGCAGCCTCGACTTCGGCTTGAGTTCTCAATTCCAAAGAGACCCCACGGGCATGGTTGCCGTCGACAGGTTTGACGCAGACGGGAAGACCGATGTCTTGTGCTGCTGCCCAAGCTTCAGCGGGTGATGCCACATTTCGCCCTTCGGGAACAGGCACCCCGCAGTTGGCCAGCAGGCTCTTGGTGAGGTCTTTGTCTTTCGAAACGCCTTCGGCAATGGCGCTGGTTTGATCTGTTTCTGCTGTCCAAATGCGGCGCTGATTGGCGCCATAGCCCAGTTGAACCAAATTCCCAGCATTCAGGCGAATAGCAGGAATATTGCGATCAGCCGCTGCATCGACGATGCAGGCTGTGCTGGGGCCAATGCACAATCGGTCGACCATTTGGGTGAGGTTGGCAATGATTTGTTTAACGGGGTAAGGGCGGGCTTGAATGGCCGCCATGACCAAATCACGGGCAGACTGCAAGGCAACCCGACTGACCTCCTCGTTGCGAGTGCGAATGACCACCTTGTAAATGCCTCGGGGCCCCGCTTCCCGTGCTTTGCCAAAGCCAGTTTGCATACCGGCACGGTTTTGCAGTTCAAGAGCGACGTGTTCCATGATGTGGCCGGGCCAAGTTCCGTCAGCCAGTCGCTTTAAAAAACCACCGCGCTCACCCACGCTGCAACGGTGCTCAATCAGGCCGGGCAACATGTCTTGCAGTCGATCATTGAATCCGGGGAGGGTGTTGGAGGGGCAGTCTTCTAAATCTCCGATGTCGATCCAAGCTTCCATGACTGGACGGTATGTCCAGATATTAGGACCCTTGAGATGGGTCATTTTCAGGAATTTGATGTCTTTAGAACTCATTTTCGGCTGCCCGACGATTCGAAGCATCGGCGGGGAGCGCAAAGTGTCCGGAGATACAATGGCCGGCCAGTTGCAGCACTGGCAATGATCGTCTGATAAACAAGGTGCATGGGCTGTGTCCTGGCCGCTTCTTTGACTATTTTTGTTTGCTGCCAACACTGGTTGACTCTTGCTGTTTGAATCTTTATGAAAACCAACACCCATCCTCCCATTGATTTTCTGGGATTGCCTTTGATCTGGCAGGAGGGCGTGTTGTCTCAAGTTCACCTTGGTGAAAACGTCCTAGCCTGGCTAGAGGTTGACCTGAATGATGAATTAAGCTTCAAAAAAACACTTGTTATTTTGACCGATCAGAGGGTCATCTCAACGGGCGAGGCTCAAAAAAATTGGAATTTATGGCCTCTTGAGCCTGATTTAAGCTTGAGAGTGACTGACCATGCAGGTGTTGGCAGCTTGTCACTTCATCGAGGGAGCCAGAGACTCGCCGCTTGGCGCTACACGCTTGGGCTGGAGGCTGCTGCACTCAGATGGAAATTGCGGTTTGAAACGCACGTGCAAGCTGCTAACGGAGGTGCTTTATCTGAACAAGACGCTGATGGCGCCAAGGGCCATGGCCAAGAAGGCGCGGAGGCTTGGAACGGCATGCGCCATGTGCTCTGCCCCTTGTGTCAAAACGTAGTGGATGCCAAGGAAGATGAGTGCCCCGTTTGTCTGGAAAAAGATCAAGCGCCCACGTCCACTTGGACGTTGTTCAAGCTCTGGCGATTTGCCAAGCCCTATCAATGGCAATTGCTTTTAGGTTTTGTCTTGACACTCGCTTCAACAGCGGCCACCTTGGTACCCCCGTATTTAACGATGCCCTTGATGGACGATGTGCTGATCCCTTATCAAAATGGAAAGAGCATTGATCCTATGACGGTGACATGGTACCTGCTGGGCTTGATGGCCTCGGCACTGGTCGCCTGGAGTTTGGGGTGGATCAAGACCTACATTTTGGCCTTGGTGTCAGAACGCATTGGCGCTGATTTGCGCACCACCACCTATCAGCACTTGTTGAAATTGTCCTTGGAGTATTTTGGGGGACGCCGTACGGGAGATCTGATCGCACGCATTGGCAGTGAAACAGACCGTATCAATGTGTTTTTGTCTGTCCATTTGCTCGACTTTGCGACCGATGTGTTGATGATCATGATGACGGCCATCATCTTGTTTTCAATCAACCCTACTTTGGCCTTGGTCACCTTGTTGCCCTTGCCTTTTATTGGTTGGCTGATCCATGTTGTGCGAGAGAAACTGCGCACAGGTTTTGAGAAAATCGACAGAGTTTGGTCTGAGGTCACCAATGTGTTGGCCGACACCATTCCGGGCATTCGGGTGGTGAAGGCATTTGCCCAAGAAGACCGCGAAGCGCAGCGATTCATCGACGCCAACAAACACAATTTGGCTGTCAATGACCGGCTGAACAGGGTCTGGTCTTTGTTCTCTCCAACGGTCACGCTCATGACCGAGGTGGGGTTGTTGGTGGTTTGGGGCTTTGGTATTTGGTTGGTTGCAAAAGATCAAATTACCGTGGGCGTGCTCACAGCATTTTTGGCTTACATCGGGCGTTTCTACACGCGGCTTGACGCCATGAGTCGCATTGTGTCGAGCACTCAGAAGGCGGCTTCGGGTGCCAAGCGAATTTTTGAAATTTTGGACCATGTGTCCAGCGTACCGGAACCTCTGAATCCAGTGGCTTTACCCAAAGTAGCAGGGCGCATTACCTTGACGGATGCCAGCTTTCGCTATGGCAATCGCGCTGTCATCAAGCAATTGAATCTTGACATCCAGCCTGGCGAGATGATTGGCCTGGTGGGCCACAGTGGCTCTGGAAAAAGTACCTTGGTCAATTTGATGTGCCGCTTTTATGATGTGTCTGAGGGCCGTATTGCGCTTGATGGCGTAGACATCAAACAACTCAAAGTGGCTGATTATCGTCGGCACATTGGATTGGTGTTGCAAGAGCCCTTCCTCTTTTTTGGCACCATAGCCGAGAACATTGCTTATGGCATGCCTGATGCCACACGCGAGCACATTGTGGCCGCAGCACGAGCGGCTCACGCCCATGAATTTATTCTTCGCATGCCACAGGGCTATGACTCCTTGGTTGGCGAACGTGGCCAAGGATTGTCTGGAGGTGAGCGCCAGCGAATTTCTATCGCCCGCGCATTGCTCATCAATCCGCGCATTTTGATTTTGGACGAGGCCACTTCAGCGGTGGACACAGAAACCGAAAAAGAAATTCAAAATGCATTGGACAATTTGGTTCGCGGTAGAACCACCATCGCCATAGCGCACCGTTTGTCCACTTTGCGCAAAGCCGATCGCCTGGTGGTGATGGACAAAGGACTCATCGTGGAAGAGGGTAGCCACGATGTGCTGATTGAAAGCAAAGGTGCTTATTGGCGCTTGTACGAAGCACAACAAAGACAAGCCGAATCTGAAGGTGCTGTTTTGAGAGAGTCGCTTGCACCATGAGTCAGCAAAGTATGACCCTTCAATTTGATCAAGGCCCCTCGGGCCGGTGGTTTTTTGTCAGCGCAGACGGCACAAAGCACGACAACGTCACTGCTGTTCGATCGTTCCCAGTTGCAGCCCCTGAAGAAGGCATTGCGTTGGTGGATGTGGATGGAAAAGAGCTGCTGTGGATTTCTCACCTGGCCAGGGTGGAAGAGCCTGCGCGTTCCAAGATCATGACGGCCATGACCCAACGGGAATTTATGCCGAAAATTTTGCGGCTTTATGGCGTGAGTGGCTTTGTGACCCCCTGCACTTGGGACATTGAAACCGATCGCGGCCGCACTCAATTGTTGCTCAAGGGCGAGGAAGATATTCGGCGCTTGTCGGTCACGGTACTGTTGGTGACAGACGGCCATGGCGTGCAGTTCCTCATCCGCGACTTGGCACAAATGGACCGCTATTCTCGAAAACTTCTGGATCGCTTTTTATGACTTGCTGCGGCAATCCGCATGGATATCGAGTTTGTCTTGATAAACCGCAGTGCTGATATTCAAGAGTCCTAAGACCGAATGAAAGTAGTTGTCGTGAGTGAGCGAAGCGTTCGTTTTGTTTTTCAAACAGTTTCGCGACAAACCTGTTTGCTTTTCAAAGCGGTCTGACCACCAGGTGATCCAAGGTACCCGTTTTTGAACATCGGGCGCCACACGGTAGGGCAGGCCATGCAAATACAGATTGTTTTCTCCCAAGGACTCGCCATGGTCGGAAACATAAAGCAACGCAGTCGCAGATGTGCTCTCTGATTTTTTGAGCCATTGAATAGCCTGACTTAGGAAGTAATCGGTGTACAGGATGGTGTTGTCAAAAGAGTTGACCACTTGTTCCCTTGAACATTCTTGAAGTGCATTGCTTTTGCACTCAGGCTGAAATTTCTTGAAGTTGTCGGGCACGCGTTTGTAGTAGGCCGGGCCATGGCTTCCCATTTGATGCATCACGATCACCACCCCTTTGGCGCGACGTTCTGCAGGCAAGGCTTGGATGCGATCGTCCAATTTTTGTAACATGATTTCATCGAAACACTCGCCATTTTTGCAAAGTGTGGGGTGTTGAAGTTCTTTGGTCAGAGCTTGTGGCACGCGTTCGCATACACCTTTGCATCCCGATTGATTGTCTATCCATAAAACGGCCAAACCAGCATGGTTCAAGACATCAATCAAGCTTTCAAAATTGTTCTTTCGGGCTTCGAACTGTTCTTTGCCCAAATGTGAAAACATGCAAGGCACGGAGGTGGCCGTGCTGGTCCCGCAGGACATCACACCTTTCAAGCTGA
>CANJOS010000152.1 GCA_947476015.1 Comamonadaceae bacterium
CTGTATTTCTCATTGTTTCAACCTAAGGAGTCTGTATGACCGTCGAACGTTACATCCGTATTTTTGCTGGCATTTTTATCTTGGCCTCACTTGCTTTGGGGATAGAGAGCAGCCCACTGTTTGTCAGTCAATGGGCTTTGGCCTTCACAGCATTTGTTGGGGCTAATTTATTTCAATTTGGTTTCAGCAATATCTGCCCCATGAGTTGGATCTTACGCAAGTTGGGCGTGCCAGATGCAGCGCCCTGCAGCACCACTGCTTGAGCCACTTCCCTCTAAAACACCTAGTCTTCCAAGACAAGGCCAGTGACGTCCATGACTCAAATGTGGATTGGAATTCCCTGCCCTACACTTTGCGTCACAGTACAAAACTCCTGTAACTGTTCTAGGGCACGATCCAGGTGTTCAAGTTGGATAGCTTCTACACCCAAATGTATTTGGCATCAATGTGAACTACGCGCATCCTGCATTCTGCGTTTCTGCCGACAAAACTTACCTTGGCTTAACTTAAATCAACTCAATAAAAATGAAGCCGGCGATGATGGCTTTGGAAAATCACTTCTGGAGAAATAAATGAAACTGTTACACGACTTATTCTTTACAGACTACGGACTCATGAGCTTCATCGGACTTTTGTTCATGCTTGGCATGGGCGTATTTTTTCTGCGCTTATTTTTATCAGGCGCAAAGACACAATCCTAATAATTACCTGAGCCCCTCAATCTGTAAAAATTTGCAGACTAAATTGGTTGGCAAATACCCCCTACCGCCTTAAATTAACCGAATACAAAACCTCCAACGGAGAAATATGATTTTGCTCACAGCGATTATTAAAGAGGCTGAAGCAAGTAGATTCATTAACCTCAACCCAGAAACAGGCACTACAACAGCAGCAATGCTTGGCGGATTTTCTTGCGATACGATTAATTCAATCTGCCTCAATATTGAGTTCCTTGCAAAGTGCTCCCCAACGCACAGACTCTGCTTTCATAAAAACACCGAACTCCTGAGATGTGGTGGGCGTTGGGTAGTAACCCAAACCAATCATCTTTTCGCGAATTTCTTTTTTGTTCAAAGTTTCATTTAAGGCGCGATTCAGTTTTTGCAAAACTGGGGTAGGTATATTCAACGGCGCAACCATACCCTGCCAACCCGTCACAACATAGTTTTTTAAACCAGCTTCTTTAAAGGTTGGAATTGTTTGAAACTCTGGCGCACGCTCGGCAGCAGTTAACGCCAATACTTTCAGCTTGCCACTTTTTACATGGGGCATTCCAGCGCCCAAAGCATCAATCATTCCAACAACTCTACCTGCCATTAAATCGATTAAAGCGGGTCCACTACCCTTGTATGGAATATGCTGGATTTTAACTTGAGCTTCGGACTTCAGCATTTCAAATGCAAGGTGAGTAATTTGACCGTTGCCACCGGATCCGTAGCTGAAAGCGTTCGGTTGAGACTTTAATAGATTCAAGTATTCGGCAGTTGAATTGACGCTCAAACTAGCAGGCACAAACAGCGCCAAGGGCGCATAACCAACCTGACCAATCGGTGTCAACTTATTTGGCAAGTCAACAATTGGTTGTTTGGAAATATGTTCCAAAACAGAAAATTGACCCACATTTCCCAATCCAATTGTGTATCCGTCATTGGGCGCACGCATAATTTCTGCTGATGCAATTGCAGTACCAGCACCCGGTTTGTTGTCCACAATGATGTTTTGCCCCAACTGACTTGACATCCCTTCCGCCAGCACTCTGGCAAGTTGATCGATCCCTCCACCTGGCGGAAATCCCACCACCATTCGGATGGGTTTATTTGGAAAATCTTGTGCCAAAACGGGATTGCCAAAAATTGCGCTGCCCAAAAGTGCCAAATAAAATGCAAGTTGTTTAATGTGCATGTTTTTTCTCCTCAATTAATCATCGATGCTCGCGAAAAACGTTCTGCGTTTTAATTTGACTTTGCATGCGCCAGTGCAATAGTTTGTCCATCATCTCTTGGCGAACGGTGCCATGGGTTTTAGATGACCAGAGATTGTTAGTTTCCGCTGGATCGGCCTCTAGATCAAAAAGTTGTCCAAAATCTTCATTTAAAAAATGGACCAACTTCCATCGTTTGGTCCTGACCATCGTCATGAACTCAACATCAGTCAAAATATTGTCTCGGCCTTGCTCACAAAAGACCGCTTCGCGTCCGGGCCAATCAGGGTTTTTGAACACTGGCTCGATAGACACGGCTTCCATGCCCTCCGGCAGATTGGCACGAGCTTGCGTCAGTAACCATGGCACGATGTCCATCGCCTGAATAAGCGCATCTGATTTCTGTGCTGCTGGCACTTTGCCTGGAGCCCACAGAATCATCGGGACTTTGGTAACCTGCTCGTACATGGTCCACTTCTGACTGTGTCCGTGATCTCCCAAACAGTCGCCATGGTCCGACGTAAAGACAATGATGCAATCGTCTAAGTAGCCCTTCTTTTCAAGTGATTCAAGGACCTTTCCCACCGCATCGTCAATCATGGTGACATTGGCTAAGTAATGGGCTCGTTGACGATGACGATGCTCATCACTTGGTTCAAGTTGATGAACAACAGAGTCGTGGTCTATTTCAACGTTGTGCTCGCGCAGTACATGGAAGGGCTTTGGCTGTCCTGCTAAATCCGATTCAGTCACCTTGGCAATTGGTAATTGTTTATCCAGATATCTGCTCAGGTAATCAGGCGTTGGATCGTAAGGTGGATGTGGTCCAGGAAACCCAATTTGCAAAAATAAAGGCTCAGCCTTAGGCGCAGTGTCAATCCACCAACAAGCCCTGTCAGCTACAAAATTATCTGAATGCGCATCTGAGGGCAGTAGCCATTCAAACGCACCCAATCTTTCACGATAGTCTGGAAATTCTCTGTACTGCAATCGTTGCTGCTTGACCAAACCTCGTGCAGCAAGAGAGCGATCCCAGTCATCAAAGAAAAATCGACCTTCTAAAAATCGATCTTTATTTTCAACAACATATCTTTGATGGTAACCAGCAGGCGTGTCTAACGGCCATGTATGCATCTTGCCAACATTGATACATGTGTAACCAACCTGTGCCAGATTTTCTACCCAAGTGTGCCGCCAAGTATCTGCATTTTTTAAGATACCTGTAGTGTGTGCATAGTAGCCTGTAAAAAGACTCGATCTTGCAGGAACGCAGGAGGCACCAGCAACATGACATTGCGTAAAGTGTGTCCCCTCTTTGATAAGCCTGTCAAGGTGGGGGGTCTCCATAAAGGGATAGCCCAAGCCTGCAATAGTGTCATAGCGTTGCTGATCTGTAATTATGAAAATGATGTGTGGTTGCTTAGATTTCATCATTGTTTTTTCAGTGTGTGTTTTAAATAACTTAGTAATTCGAACTTTGGAAATTTCAACTTAGACGTTGCCGTTGGGCTATTCAAATTTAATTGCTTCTTCTTCAGAATCAAAAAAGTGTAATGCACTGACATCTATGGCGAGCGTGAGCTTACCGTGGAATGAGGAATCGACATCAGGAGCAAGAACAACAAGTTCTCCCATGTTCGATCGAAGGTAGCAGTAAGCCCGGTCACCTAAGTGCTCCACAGCCTGCGTTTCACAGTCCTGAAGTTCCAATAGCAAATGTCCTGGCATGTTGCTACCCGTTGGTACCGGCTTCGCCTGCTCAGGGCGAAAGCCAATTGTTCGAGTATCAGACGACAATAACAGAGGTAACTTTAACTGGGTAGCGCCAATATGCAAAACTGTACTTAGTTCCATTGCTTCGCAACGGTCGACTGTGAACAAATTAATACGAGGGGTTCCAATGAATCCAGCTACAAACAAATTGGCGGGCTTGCGGTACAAATCCAATGGCGCACCAACCTGTTCTATATGCCCCTTTCTAAGTACAACAATCTGGTCTGCTAAGGTCATTGCTTCTGTTTGATCGTGAGTCACATACACCGCCGTTGATTTCAATTGACGCTGCATTCGGGCAATTTCCAGTCTGAGTCGAACTCTTAGTTCTAAGTCAAGATTGGAAAGAGGTTCGTCATAAAGAAAGACCTTTGGCTTGCGAATCATGGCACGCCCCATGGCGACACGCTGGCGCTGCCCGCCCGAAAGTTGCCGAGGATAGCGCTCAAGCAAGGGTGTGAGTTCCAACATTTGGGCGGTCTCTTCCACTAAGCGATCCTGTTCTGCTTGACTGACTTTGGCCATGCGAAGTGGAAATGACAAGTTCTGTCGCACAGTTTTGTGCGGGTAAAGTGCGTAATTCTGAAATACCAATGCGCATCCTCGATCGGAAGGAGGAACATCGTTCACGACCCGATCTCCAAGCAGTATCTGCCCGCCGCTAGGCGTTTCAAGCCCTGCGATCATGCGCAACAAAGTGCTTTTACCGCATCCAGAAGGGCCCAGTAACACGGTGAACTTGCCATCGGGAATGTGAAGATCTAGATGCGGGATGACTTCAACATCCCCAAAGCTCTTCGTGATGGATTTAAGGTGAATATCTGTCATAAAACTTTGCGGTGTTGACTGAAGGTTTAGCCCAGTGGCTTATGTCGCGCGGTTAGCTAACCCGCGTTGAATGTTAGATTCTGTGACACCTAAAAGTGTTTTCATAGCCTCTTTTGCTTGCTCCGGTTTGCGTGACCAGATAGCGTCAAGTACAGCTCGATGCAATGGAAGACTGTTGCGTGGAGCGCCAGTTTGGCGGCTAGAAAGCTCAAACGACATGCGAAGCGCTGCCTCAATCCCGTTGCCAAAAGCGACCAGAAAGGGGTTGCCTGTAGCAACCAAAATGGCGCGATGAAACTCAAGATCTGGCCCAGCATAGGCCACCCGATCAAGTCCTGCAGCATCCATGTTGTGATAAGCACGTTCGATGGAGGCGATGGCCGTATCTTCGGCTATTGATGCGGCAATCTCTGCGGCAGCTGGTTCGACAATTCTGCGAAGTTGCATGAGGTGCTGCGCAGCGGCTAACTTGTCCTGACCGCTCCATACCCACCTCAGCACGTCTTCGTCCAGCATGTTCCATTGCAAGCGAGGAAGGACACGAGTGCCTGTTTTAGTTCTAGAAACTAACAAGCCCTTGGCTTTGATTCGCATCAACGCCTCGCGAACGGAAGTGCGCGCCACTCCCAACTCAAGTGCCAATTCGGGTTCCGATGGCAATGGTTGTCCCTCACCCCACTCGCCCTCTACTACACGACGGGCAAGCATTTCTGTCACGGACTGGGTTGTCTTACGCTCGAATATTGCAGAACTACTCATAACGCCCTAGCCTCACTTTGCCAGCGCAGACTTGATCTGAATTTGTCTTTATTAGTCATACAAATAGATTTCATAAAACAATAGTATCTTGGAAATTGCTGGTTTAATTTGAGGGTTTCCACTTATTTTCAATTTTTATTTGTCAGTCAAAATTAAATTTCAAAATGATCTGATGACTAACTCAGGAGACTCAAAATGACCCCAAACTTAACCCCCAAACCGCTTTCCCGTCGCACGCTATTAAAACAAGCCGCTGGCGTCACTGCAGGTGCAACCCTAGGCATGCCAGCAATTGCACAAAGTAAGCCATTTGCCGGTCTAAAGCTGCGGGGTGCTGCCTATCAACACGGTTTCTTCAATCATTTGAGAAAGTACATTCCAGAGTTCGAAGCCGCAACCGGTATGACGGTTGATCTGCAACTTTCTGCTTTTCCCGTCTACAACCAACAAGCCGATTTGGAACTCTCGAGTGGCGGTAGTTCTTGGGACTTCTGCAATGTCACTTTCATTTTGGCAGCTCGATGGATATCAGCAGGACTGCTGACCAATCTCGACGACTTTACTGGCGATCGCAAACTCACTCCCGCCAGCTGGAATCCCGACGACTTTGTCAAAGGCGCACAAGTTCCATACGTCGACAAAGATGGCAAAACCTATGGCTACTCATGGGAAGGAGGCGCGATGTTGATGGGGATCAGTCGGATGGATCTCATGAAAAGACGTGGCTTGTCTGTACCCAAAACGTTTGACGACTTAATGAAGGTGGCCGATGGGATACATGGACAACAAGATGTCACAGGCTTTGTGAGTTCGAATCTCCACCACTGGTTCCTGCCGCCTTACATACATGGTTTCGGTGGCGATATTTTTGCAAGCCCACCCAGCGACATTAGGCCGACTTTAGACAGTGCATCAGCTGTGCAGGCGGTTGATTATTACAGCCGCCTACTTTCCAAATACAGTCC
>CANJOS010000153.1 GCA_947476015.1 Comamonadaceae bacterium
CTGAAGGCTTCTCTGCAATTACCAATGTTTTCATCTCATACAATCCGGTCTCGCGTGCGCGCATGCGCACGTGTACACACACGGGCACGCGCACACGCGCGCCCACATGTTTTCACAATAACAAATTTTTCACGCCGTGGTCAAAAAAAATCTCACGTCGACAAAATCGACATTAAAGCCCGCCAGCAAGCCCCATGCTAAGCCATCGGCCAACCCTGCAGCGGGCCGTCGGGTCCAGGTCCGCCGCTCAGGCGTCCATGGCAAAGGTGTCTTTGCGCTTCTGGACATTGCAGAAGGCGAGACCTTGTACGAATATGTTGGCGAGATCATCAGCTGGGATGAAGCGCAAGACCGCCACCCCCACGACCCGTCAGACCCCAACCACACCTTTTACTTTCATGTGAACGAAGACAAGGTCATTGATGCGCTGCACGGCGGAAACTCGTCCAGATGGATCAATCACAGCTGCGACCCCAACTGTGAAGCAGACGAAGAGAACGACCGCATCTTCATCAAGGCGCTGCGCAATATCAAGGCGGGTGAAGAACTCAATTACGACTACGGCTTGATCATTGACGAGCCCTACACACCCAAACTCAAGGCTGAATATCCTTGTTGGTGTGGCAGCCCCAATTGCCGTCGAACTTTGTTGGCGCCCAAACGCCGACCTGCCACGCCGAAAATTCCCAGCCAAATCAAAAAGATTCAGAAGAAAATCAAAAAGCTCAAAAAAGAGCTGAAAGCAGTTCAAAAGAAAGCTTGACCTTGAGCGATTGGGCGCCCCTTCACCGATGGCCTGCTGAAGCCATTTGGCAAGCCGTTGTTCCAAGGCTACCCGGTTTCAGCATTGAAATACTGCCTGAAATTGACTCGACCAACACCGAACTCATGCGTCGCGCCAAAGCGGGGCGGCATGATCCCATTCTTTTGGTTGCAGAACGACAAACAGCCGGTCGCGGCAGACAAGGCAGAATTTGGATGGGTGAGCCAGGCGACGCGCTCACTTTTTCCATCGGCCTTCCTTTTCAGCCAAGCCATTGGTCTGGCCTGTCTTTGGCGGTTGGCCTCAGCTTGGCGGAATCCTTGGGCACCGACATCCAACTGAAATGGCCGAACGACCTATGGCGCCAACAGCGGAAATTAGGCGGCATCTTGATTGAGGCGGCAAGCCAAGGCACTCAAAGCTACGCGGTCATTGGCGTGGGTCTGAACATTCAAAAGCCCGCGGCCCATGAACTCAGAACGCCTGCCGCCGCCATCGCCGAGTTTTGGCAAGGGGCAACTGCACCCTTGGTACTAGAACGCGTTGCAGCGCCCTTGTGCACAGCGCTGTTGGCCTTTGAGTCTGAAGGTTTTGCCTCTTTGCAGTCAAGGTTCAATGCGCGCGATGCACTTCTGGGTTCTCAAGTCAGCACCAGTGATGGGCAACAAGGCTTGTGCCGTGGCGTTGATGAGCGCGGCGCGCTGCAACTCCTCACACCGCACGGTCTGATCAAAGTGAGCAGCGCGGAAGTCAGTGTTCGGCCGGCTGAGGGTGCATGATGAGGCACTTGAAGCTGCGTTGGTTCGTATTGATCTTGATGATTTTGAACGCCTTCTTTTATATTTGGCGAGAAGGCGGATTGGAAGGGTGGGGCTTTGCGCCACATAGCGCCCGCGAGCCAGAGCGAAAATTGAACCAAATTCAACCTGAAAATATCATCATCACAAGGAACCCGCCATGAGCTTGAAACTTTATTTCTCACCTGGTGCTTGCTCGTTTGTGCCCCATTGTTTATTGCAGGTGTCTGGCCTTGCGTTTGAACCCTTGATGGTGAAGCTACACAAAGGCGAGCAGCATGGCGATGCGTACAAAGCCATCAACCCCAGAGGTCAAGTTCCTGTGCTGTTAGACGGTGACCAAGTGATCACGCAAATTCTTGCGATCGTTTTATACCTCGATCAAAAATTTCCTGAGCAACATTTCTTGCCAAAAGAGCCTGTGGCTCGCGCTCATGCCATTGAAACTTTGGCGTGGATGAACAACACGGTTCACCCGACGTTCACCCACATTTTTATGCCCCAGAAATTCAGCGATCAAACTGAGGTCCAAGCGGCATTGAAAGTTTTCAATACCCAACTCTACAGAGGCTTGTTGGCTGAATTGGATGCGTTAGTGAAAATTTCTTTGGCTACGCAAGCTTGGTTGTCTGGCGATCGGCTGGGGCCGCTGGATGCCTACGCACTCACGCTCACACGATGGGGCACGATTGCAGGCATTGAGCCTGAGACTTACCCAGCGCTGTGGGCGCACGTTCAAAAAATTGCCAGCGAGCAGGCAGTGTCCCAAGTCATTGAGCGCGAACGCCTTCAGCTGAACATGCTGCGGCCCAAGCAATAACCCTCAGCGCACCGTTGCTTGGCGCCGGCCTTCACGCGATACCGGTTTTGAATTTATTCGCAGACGGCGGAAATCGAACGGTAAAACAAGCACCCGTCGGTGTTTGACCAGGATGCGCCACATCCACAGACACTGCAGCACCGTGACGCTGCGCGATCTCTCTCACAATGGGCAAGCCTAAACCTGAGCCATCGACATTGCTGCCAAGCGCTCGGTAAAAAGGCTCAAAAATCAGCTCACGCTCTGCAGTGGCAATGCCAGGTCCGTTGTCTTCAACCTGCACCGCAAGTGCTTGGCTGTAGGGGTCGACAAGCACGCGCACAGTAATCACCCCAGTGCGCTCAGGCGTGCTCGGGGTGTAATGAATTGCGTTGTCTACCAAGTTGCGAATCATCTCTTTGAGCAAGGTTGGGTTGCCTTGAACATTCAAAAAACGGCACTTGTTTTCTGTGTCGACGCCGTCATAACCCAAGTCCAGTCCTTTGTCCAAAGCTCTTGGCAGAGAGTCATACAAAACTTCACTGATGAGGGCCTCCATGTCACACGACTGCAAATCGATGGCGCTGCCGCCACCTTCTGCACGCGCCAGCGACAACAATTGATTGACCGTGTGCGTGGCCTGCACGCTGGCGCGTTCAATTTGTTTGAGCGAGTGTTTCAACTCTTCCTCGCTTGAGTCTTTTCGCTGTGCTAAATCGGCCTGCATGCGCAAGCCCGCCAAAGGTGTTTTGAGTTGATGCGCGGCATCTGCCAAAAATCTTTTTTGAGTGGCAATCGAATCTTTCAATCGTCGCAGCAAATCGTTGACCGAAGAAACCAGCGGCGCAACTTCCAATGGCACAGCCTTTTCATCCAAAGGACTCAAATCGTCAGACTTTCGAGCGCGAATTCGCTCTTCTAGTTCTGAAAGCGGTTTGATGCCGCGCACCAGCGCTAACCAAACCAGCAAGACGGCCAACGGCAAAATGGCAAACTGCGGCAGCATGACACCCTTGATAATTTCCGTGGCAAGCACTGAACGTTTTTCGCGAGTTTCTGCAACCTGAACCAAGACGGGCCTCATGCCGTCCGAAGATTTTTCAGAAGCTATTTGGATCCATGTATAGGCCACCCGAACTTCTGAGCTGCGCATTTCATCATCGCGAATCTTGACTTCGTAACTGCTCAACTTTTCTTCGTCTTGCGGTTGCGGCAAATCGCGGTCGCCGCCAAGTAACTCGCCTTGAGGGCCTATCACTTGGTAATAAACCAAATCAGCATCATCAGCACGCAACAGTTCACTGGCCGGTTGCGGCAAATTGAATTGCACCCGATGCAGGTCGGGATTGAATTTGACCAATTGCGCCAGTGCTTGAACGTTGTAGACCAGTGCGCGATCAAAGGGTTTATTGGCAAGCCCTTGAGCCACCAACCAAGTGAGCGCCAAACTCACGGGCCACAACAACAAAAGTGGCGTCAGCATCCAATCTAAAATTTCGCCAAACAACGAACGTTGTTCTCGGCGAAATACAGAGAGCTGCCAATTTTTAGGCTTCATTCATCAAGGCTTTAGCCTGGGATTTTTTCAAGGCAGTAGCCCAAGCCCCGAACCGTGGCGATTCGAATCGGGCCTTTTTCAATTTTTTTACGCAATCGGTGAATATAGACCTCAATGGCGTTGTTGCTCACTTCTTCTCCCCACTCACACAAGCGTTCCACCAACTGGTCTTTGCTCACCAATCGACCCGCACGTTGCAGTAAAACTTCCAGCAAGCCCAACTCGCGCGCAGACAACTCAACCATCTTGCCGTCAATGGTGGCGACCCTGCCTGACTGGTCATAAATCAAGGGGCCATGTTTGATTTGGGAAGTGGCGCCCCCCATGCCGCGCCGTGTCAAGGCCCGAACACGTGCTTCCAGTTCTTGCAAACTGAAAGGTTTCGCCATGTAGTCGTCAGCCCCGTAGTCCAAGCCTTTGACGCGCTCCTCCACGCTGTCGGCCGCTGTCAAAATTAAAACGGGCAAGGTAGAGCCGCGAGAGCGTAATTTTTTGAGCACTTCCAAGCCGTGCATTTTTGGTAAACCCAAGTCCAAAATGAGCAAATCGAATTCGTTGTTGGTCATCAAGGCTGCGTCGGCTTCTGAGCCGCTGGCCACATGATCTACCGCGGCTCCGGCACTGCGCAAACTGCGAAGCAAGCCATCGGCGAGAACCTGGTCGTCTTCTGCTATCAAAATGCGCATGTCTGTCTCCCGCTGTTCGCCGTTTTTCGGCGCTTTCAGAGCCCGTTTCCGGGGGCATTCAAATTTTAGGCCACTCTCTGCCTTGTGAGTAGATTCTTTCGTGAGTCTTCACATGCAATAAGCCTCCAAGCCAAGTGCCACGACTGTTGCAATTTCCAACCCTACTGCGTCTTTGAACTCTGCCTCTGCTTGCGACACTGCGCCTTGAAACGCTGCCAACCAAGCAAGTCCCGTTTCTGTGAACACGATTTTTCGGGCGCGCGCATCCCTCACATCCCCCTCACGCTTGACCAAGCCCCAAGCCTCGCACTGTGTCACCAGGTTGCCCATGGCCTGCTTTGTCATGCCAGCCGCCTGTGCCAGCTCTGTGAGCCTTGATCCCTGCAAAGAAAGGTGCCGTGTGATGTGAACGTGTGCAGCGCTGATTTGGTCTCTGGCAGCCAAGTTAGAAAGGGCCAATGGCACTTGATCGTTATTGGCCATGAGCGCTAAAACGCGGGCATCAAAACGCCTCATGGCATGCCCCAGAAGTCGCCCCAAATGCGTCTCTCGCCAACGGTCGTCTATCGCACTCGGGGGCTCTGTCTTCGATCTTGATTTTTTGTTCAAACTGTCATTGACTGGCATTTCGAGATAGTAAAGCAAACTGACTAAAAAATCTATTTACGCGAAGAGACAATGCCGCTACAGTACTGTTCAAGCATCCAGTCTTTGATCAACCTGCTAGGTGCGCCATTTTTAACCCGTTGATTCTCAAGGAGATTTTCATGAGCGACTCAAACAGCGACAAAACCAAAGCCCTGCAAGCAGCCCTGGCCCAAATCGAAAAACAATTCGGTAAAGGCACCATCATGCGCTTGGGCGAGGGAGAAGTCATTGAAGACATCCAAGTGGTGTCCACCGGTTCTTTGGGCCTTGACATCGCGTTGGGCGTAGGCGGTTTGCCACGCGGCCGCGTGGTTGAAATATACGGCCCAGAGTCTTCTGGCAAAACCACACTCACCTTGCAAGTGATTGCCGAAATGCAAAAAGTCGGCGGCCAATGCGCCTTCGTCGACGCGGAACATGCTTTGGACATCCAATACGCTCAGAAATTAGGCGTCAACTTGCAAGACCTCCTGATCAGCCAGCCCGACACAGGCGAGCAAGCGTTGGAGATTGTCGACAGCCTGGTTCGCTCTGGCGCCGTTGATTTGGTGGTCATCGACTCGGTCGCCGCGCTCACGCCCAAAGCCGAACTCGAAGGCGACATGGGCGACTCTTTGCCAGGCCTGCAAGCCCGCCTGATGAGCCAAGCCCTGCGCAAACTCACCGCCACCATCAAGAAAACCAATTGCATGGTCATCTTCATCAACCAAATTCGCATGAAGATTGGCGTCATGTTTGGTTCCCCCGAAACCACCACCGGCGGCAACGCGCTCAAGTTTTACGCCTCTGTGCGCTTGGACATTCGACGCACCGGCACCATCAAGCGGGGCGACGAGGCCATCGGCAACGAGACCAAGGTCAAGGTGGTTAAAAACAAAGTGGCACCGCCCTTCAAAACAGCCGAATTCGACATTTTGTTTGGCGAAGGCATCAGCCGTCATGGCGAGATCATCGACATGGGCGTTGAAGCCAAAATCATCGACAAGTC
>CANJOS010000154.1 GCA_947476015.1 Comamonadaceae bacterium
GTGAGCATCTTGATTACGCCCGTGAGCTCAGGCACTCAAGCCCCTCCCACAACCTCAAAGCCTCGCCTCAGTTACCGCGCTCAAGCTGAAGTCAACCCCGCTTCGGTGATGAAACTCATCACCACTGTCGCAGGCCTTTCATTGCTAGGGCCGGAGTTCACATGGCGCAATCGTGTCTGGGTGGATGGCCCCATCAAAGAGGGTGTGCTGCAGGGCAACCTGTATTTGAAAGGCAGCGGTGATCCCAAACTGGTGGTCGAAAGACTTCAAAGTTTGCTTGAAGAAGTCATGGCGAAAGGCATTAAAGAAGTTCGGGGCGACATTGTGTTGGACGGCAGCGTGTTTGAACTGCCACCCAAAAACGCTGCCAGTTTTGACGATGAACCCCTGCGCCCCTACAACGTTGCACCACAAGGTTTGCTGCTTAATTTCAACGCCCTGTTGTTCAAGTTCACGCCAGACGCTTCTAAAGGCGAGGCCAAGGTTGAATCCGAACCACCATTGGCGGGTGTGCAGCGACCCTTGAGCGTTCCGATGTCGAATGGTCCATGCATCGACTGGCGCTCGCAACTGCGCGCCGATTTTTCCAGCCCCAACGTCATTCGTTTCAATGGCGCTTACCCAAGCACCTGCGGCGAGCAACAATGGCCCGTGGCCTACATCGAACCCACGAGTTTTGCTGTCCGCATGGTGCAAGCCATGTGGCAGCAAGCGGGTGGCAAATTGAAAGGACAAGTGCGCGAGGGCGCTTTGCCCTTGCAGGCCCGGCTGTGGCATGAAGCGGCTTCTTTGCCCTTGTCAGACATCGTGGCTGACATCAACAAGTTCTCCAACAACGTGATGGCGCAGCAATTGTTTCTGACACTGTCAAGTCAGCAAGGACCTGGCAACTTTGAAGCTTCGCGCCAAATTGTGTTGCGCTGGTGGCAACAAAAACTGCCGGCGCAAGCCTTGCCTGTCATTGACAACGGCTCTGGCCTCTCGCGCGAAGAGCGCAGCAATGCCTTGGCGCTTAGCGCCTTGTTGCAATGGGCGGCCAACAGCAACTTTTTCTCAGCTTTGCAGAATTCTTTGGCCATCGCCGGCGTGGACGGTACCGTTTCAAGGCTCAAAGACCGCCTCCCCAATTCTGTGGCCATCGGCAGAGCGCGCTTGAAGTCTGGCAGTTTGAGGGATGTTGCTTCTTTAGCGGGCTATGTTGAAGGCTTGAGCGGACAGCGCTATGTCTTTGTGGTGCTGATCAATCACCCCAACGCCAATGCAGCCCGACCTGCTTTTGACAAATTGTTGGAATGGACCGTCAAGGATCAAAAAAAATCTGAGGCCCGAGTAGTAGTTACCCCCTCACCCTAGACTGCCCGCTAGATTAAATTGTCGATAGATGGGCATTTTTTACAACAAGATAAGCAAGACAAAGAGGCGAAAGATGAAATCCATGAAATGGAATGTTGCAATGCTTGCCACGACGGCTGTCGCAATGTTGGTGGGCTGTGGGGGCGGTAGCAGTGACGGCAATCAAACATTACGCGTCAGCTACTCTTCCTTGGTCTCTTTTGGCGACAGTCTGAGTGATGTTGGAACTTATCAAGTGGGTGGTGTGGCTGCGTTGGGTGGGGGTACCTACACCGTTAACTCAGCAACGACAAAAAATTGGACTGAGCTCTTGGCCGCTCAAATGGCGCTCCCAGCACCTTGCCCTGCGCAAAAGGGCTTAGACGGAAGTGCCAGCTCTGGCATGTCTGTTCCCGTTGTTAACACTGCAGCCTGCCTGAACTATGCACAAGGTGGCTCAAGAGTGACCAACCCAGTGGGCCCAGGGAATAAACTTTTGGGTGGAAGCAATGCAACCCTTGGACAATTGACTGTGCCAATCATCACCCAAATCCAGAACCACCTCACCAAAGTGGGCGGTAAATTCTCGGGCACCGAAATGGTGACGGTCATGGCGGGCGCCAACGATGTCTTCATCCAATTGGCAACGGTTGGGGCAACGGTCAGCGCTGCGCAAACAGCTGGCGCAGCCGCAGCCGCCGACCCAAGCGATGCAGTCAAAGTTGAAACTGCCGCTGCCTATGCAAAAGCCGCTGCTGGAGCGCCTCAAGCCGCCGTCGTCGCCATGGGCACCGCAGGGGTCGAATTGGCCGCTTACGTCAAAAGCTTCATTCTGGACAAGGGCGCAAGCAAAGTTCTTGTCCTCAACATTCCTGACATCAAGAGCACCCCCTTTGGCATGTCAACGGATGCGGCGACGCAAGGATTAATTGACTTGATGGTGACAACTTTCAATGCGCAACTCAAAGCCAATCTTCAAGATAGGCAAGGCGTTTTACTTGTAGACGCTTACACCGCCAGCAAAGACGAAACGACCAACCCTGCCCAATACGGCATCAGCAATGCAACGACGCCCGCTTGTATTCTCGACAACCCAAGCAAGAATGCCCTTGGCAGTTCATTGGTCTGCAATTCAACCAATGTGATCGCTGGTGATGTCTCTAAATACATCTTCGCAGACTCGGTACACCCAACCCCTTACGGTTATCAGCTCATTGCGCAGTTGGTCGCAAAAGAGTTGGTTCTGGCCAAATGGTTCTGATGACTTGGACTTTCAGGAGAAACTCATGAATAAAACACACCAGATCATCGCTACAGCCGCATTGATGACGATTTGTTTTGGGGCCCATGCGCAATCTGCTGGCACAAAAATGATTCGCATCGGTGGCACTCAAATTACACCCCAAGTCACTAGCGGCAACATGACTGCACCGAGTTTTCCCAACACCCAAACGGATGTGGGAAGTGACACACAACTGGGTGGCGGCTTGACTTACATGTACACCGACAATCTTTCAATCGATCTGCCATTGGCCATGCCATTTACCCACAAGCTCTTGGGCGCAGGGGCCTTGGCAGGTGCAGGCCAAGTCGGCAGCGTCAAGGCGCTTCCCTTCACAGTTTTTGGCCAATACAGATTCAACGAACCCGTTGCATTGTTTCGACCCTATGTGGGCATTGGCATCACTTATGCCTACTTTTATGATGAGACTGGCAGTGGCGCACTCACTGCAACCACGAATCCTGGTGGTTCGCCAACCAAGCTCAGTGTAGGTTCTAAGTTTGCGTTAACGCCGCAAATTGGCTTTAGTTATGTACTGAATGAGAAGTGGACATTGGACACCTCCTACAGCAAAACATTCCTTAAAAATAGAACGACGTTTTCGACCGGACAAACCATCGATACAACGCTCAACCCCGACACCTTCAGTATCGGCTTGGGAATGAAGTTCTGATCAATCCCTTGAATTGCTGCAATCTTTGAAGGGACTGCCGCAATTCAAGTTTTCAAGCTGCTGCGCGATGCAACCTGTCACGCACAGCTTCCCACTCAGGTGTATCGGGGGGCGTTTCAATCCAAATGGTGCGAACACCCCGTGCATCAAAATCACGCAGTGCGCCGAACAATTCATGCGCCGCTTGCGATGCGCTTGTGGGCATGAGACGCCAAAACAAGCCAGCACCCAAGAGTTCTTGAGAAGGTTTGTCAACAGACCACAGTGCTAAGTTTTGCGTGTGAGGTCCCAATGCAGTCAACGCTTTTTGCCATTCTGCTTGGCTCATTAATCGCACTTGAGCCGAGGGCGCGTAATGTGACTCTAAAGTACCCGAAGCCCGAGGCGCATCTGAGCTCAAGGCATCGGGACTCACCAATTTCAAATCACATGCCTGTTCAATTTGAATGCGACTGATTTGTCCAGGCCGTAACAAGACTGGCACACCTCGGGTGCAATCGACGATGGTGGATTCAATGCCGACATCGCATTCACCGCCATCCAAAATTAAAAGATCTTGTCCAAATTCAGATTGAACATGAGCCGCTGTGGTTGGACTCACCCGCCCAAACAAGTTGGCACTGGGCGCAGCGACACCCCAGACACCTTTTTCAGCGCACGCCTTCAATACCTCCAGTGCGATCGGATGTGAGGGGCAACGCAAACCCACAGAATTTTGCCCACCCGCTGCAACTGCCGCCATCTCTGCCCGTCGAGGCAAGATCAGGGTGAGCGGGCCCGGCCAAAATTCAGTCATCAGTTTGTGCGCAAAGTCAGGCACTTCACTGGCGAATTTTTTCACCTCATCCACTGAAGCCACGTGAACAATCAAGGGATGGTTGGAAGGCCTGCCTTTGGCTTTGAAAATCTTCGCAACGGCTGATTCGTTACTGGCATCGGCCGCCAATCCATAAACCGTTTCTGTTGGCAAACCCAAGAGTTCGCCTGCACTCAAGGCATCAGCTGCTTGTTGGACATGGCCAGGATTGTTGCCAGAAATGATCATGATTGACGGCGCAAGGTAAGGTGATTGTGGAAGTTCGAAGCCGCAGGCTTGGCGCTTAAAAAGCTTCAAGCCCCAAAATGGCAGCGGCCTTCAGGGCCACATCGCGAACTTCTTGCGCAGAAGCACCCGTGACATTGAGGTGCCCCATCTTGCGCCCTTTGCGGGCTTCGGTTTTGCCATACAAATGCAAATGCGTGCCGGGCAATGCCAGCACGGCAGACCAATCTGGCAGGCGCATCTCACCCTTGGCATCGAACCACACATCGCCCAATAAATTGAGCATGATGGCGGGACTGTGTTGCCGAGGCTGCGTCAAAGGCAAACCAACCAAGGTGCGAACTTGCAAATTAAATTGTGATTGGTCGCAAGCATCCAAGGTGTAGTGGCCGCTGTTGTGTGGGCGGGGCGCTATTTCATTCACCACCATGCTGCCATCTTGCAGAAGAAAAAACTCTACGCACAAGACACCCACATAATTCAAACCTTCGGCAATGGCGCGCGCAGCAGTCACTGCTTGTTGTTGCAGTGCTTCGGGTAAATGGCCTTCGTAAACCTCTGTGACTGCCAAAATACCTTCGCGGTGCAAATTGCGCTGTACCGGAAAATTCACCATCTGCCCATCGCGACCACGCGCCAAAATGACGGAGCACTCCAAGGACAATGGCAACATTTTTTCAAGCACGCAGGGCACATTTTTTAATTCTTGCCATGCCGCGCGCAAAGCCGCTGAATTTTTCACCCGCACTTGACCTTGGCCGTCATAGCCCATGCGCGCAGTTTTCAAAATGCCAGGCAGCAAATTTTGCGACAAGGCTGCGGCAAGTTGATCTGCAGATTCAATGACCGCGTAAGGCGCACAAGGCACACCGCATTTCACGAAGTGTGCTTTTTCAGCGGCACGATCTTGTGCAATGGCCACCGCATCCGCGCCTGGCGACACGGGCCGCAACTTGGCCAGTTCACGCAATGCAGGGGCGGGCACATTTTCAAACTCGGTGGTGATGGCTGCGCTGCATGCCGCCAATTGCTTCAACCCCTCTGGATCGGTGTAATCGGTTTGAAAATGACGATGGCTCACACGGCCTGCAGGGCTTTGCGCATCGGGATCAAGTACCGCTGTGAAATACCCCATGGTTTGCGCAGCATGCACAAACATGCGGCCTAACTGCCCGCCGCCCATCACACCCAAGGTGAGCGGTTCTGCGGAAAAAGAAGAGGATGAGGACGCTGTGGCAGCCCTGCCGCCTGGCAACAAACACACTGAATGGGTCATGCCGTTCACGCACCACCCACCGGCGGCAAGCTCATGGCTTGCGCTGCAGCCGTTTGATCTTTTCTGAATTGTTCCAGCTTGGCTTGGAGGGCCGCATTGTTTTGCGCCAGCATGGCCACCGCAAACAAGGCCGCATTGGCAGCACCAGGCGCGCCAATGGCAAAGGTGGCCACGGGAATGCCTTTGGGCATTTGCACAATGCTGTGCAAAGAATCTACGCCTTGTAAATGTTTGCTGGCCACAGGCACGCCCAGTACCGGCACCACTGTTTTAGCCGCTAACATACCGGGCAGGTGGGCAGCGCCGCCTGCGCCCGCAATGATCGCGAACAAACCGCGTTCTAGTGCGGTTTCGGCATAAGCGAACATTTCGTCAGGCATTCTGTGCGCAGAAACCACTTTGGCATCGTGATCGATGCCAAACTGTTGGAGAATCTGCACTGCGTGTTGCATCGTGTCCCAGTCAGAACTGGATCCCATGACCACGCCAATGCGTGTTTTGGCTTTGGATGCTGTGTTTGGCATGTTTGGCTTTAATGAAGCGTTAAAGAAAAATTGTTTCAACTGA
>CANJOS010000155.1 GCA_947476015.1 Comamonadaceae bacterium
CTTCTTTCAGAACATCGCCAATGGGCCGCGACACCAAATCGCCGCGCATGGAAGGGATGATGCAAAACGTACAGCGGTGGTTGCACCCTTCGCTGATTTTTAAATACGCATAGTGGCGCGGTGTAAGTTTGAGGCCCGCTTCGCCAAAAAAATTTGGCACCAAATCTAAGAAAGGATCGTGCGGCTTTGGCAAATGCGCATGCACTGCGTCCATTACCTCTTGGGTGGCGTGAGGGCCTGTGACGGCCAACACACTGGGATGCAATTCGCGAACCATGTTGCCGCCGCTGTCGGACTCTCTGGCGCCCAAGCAACCCGTCACAATCACTCGACCGTTCACATTCAAGGCTTCCGCGATGGTGTCTAAGCTTTCCTTCACTGCGTCGTCAATGAAGCCACAGGTGTTCACGATCACCAGGTCGGCACCTTCGAAAGTTTTGGAAGTTTGATAGCCCTCCGCACTCAATTGAGTGAGGATGAGTTCGGAATCCGTCAGGGCTTTAGGGCATCCCAAGCTGACAAAGCCAACTTTGGGTGTCGCAATGGGGGCTGAAGCAGGGGCGGCGGTTGCTGTATCGGTCATGGGGCTATTGTCCCAGTAAATCGGTCGCCTCAAACGGCCTAGACGTTATCTCTCAAGGTTTCAGGCCGAAAGCAGAGAGAAATTGTGCGGTTTGCTTTTGCATCTGGTCTTGCATTTGGGACATGATGTTTTGCGACTGATGGCCCATTTTCGACTGCATGAGCATCAATGACTGTAAATTGCTCTCCAGATAAGCCCCCATGTGCCCTTGCATGGCATGACCATAAAAGCGAATGATGTTGCCCAAAACAGCCTCAGTGAACATAGGGGCGCCGGCAGATTCTTCTTCCAAAATGATTTGCAAGAGGATGCTCCGCGTGAGGTCATCGCCAGATTTGGCGTCTTTGACAATGAAAGTCTGATTCTCCATCACCAATTTCTTGATTTCAGTGAGCGTGACGTAAGTCGAGGTGGTGGTGTCGTACAGCCGGCGATTGGGGTATTTTTTAATCACGCGCAGAGGTTTGACCTCGGGTGTTGCGCCCGAACCGGAGAAATTGCTTTCTTCGGGTGCGCTACCAGCGGTAGATTGTGCGGCGGATTTTCTGGCCATGAATGAGACTCTTCAAATTGAACAATTGGCGACAGTGACGAGCGACACCAGACCACAGTATGCTGCACTGCAACAGATTTTAAAGAGTAATCGCGTTCGAACCATACGAGGAGTTACCCTCACACTGTTCGCTGTTGCGCTCGCATTTCTCGCCACAGTAAGTACAGGCCACTCATGACCACAATGATGGCACCAAGCACCACAGCGCTGTCTGGCACCTGTCCAAAAACAAGCCAGCCCCCCAAGACCAAGTAAATAATTTGCTGGTACAAAAAAGGCCCCAAGACTGCCGCACTGGCATAACGATGGGCCAGCGCGGAGGCTGTGTGTCCTAGTCCGCCACACAAACCTGCCATGACCAAAATCAACCATGTTTGCCAACTGTCAGGGCTTTGCCAGTTCCAAATCGCAAAGGGCGCTAGCAGCAAAGACGGCACGCTTGCGGAAGCCAACTGCGTCACCAGAGGATGATCACTGCTGGCCAAGCGTCGGGTCATCAAATTGAAAGCTGCATAAAGCAATGCGTTCAAGATGCACAAGAAGATAGCTGGATGAAATCCATTCGTACCGGGACGAATGATGACCAAAACACCGACAAATCCCAAGCAGATTGCAAGCCAGCGTTTTGCATCTAGCTTCTCATGGAGCAGCCAAGCTGAAAAAAGTGCAATCAAAACGGGAACCGAAAATTGAACCGCCCCCGTCTCGGCCAACTGCAAATATTGCAATGCAAAAAAATTAAGCCCCGTCATCGAAGCCAACATGACGCCTCGAATCAACTGCAATTTGGGATTGCTGACAACAAACAAGCGTCTGCCCATGGAAGGCATGAAGATCGCCGTCATTAGAAGCGTGTGAAATACAAATCGAAGCCAGACCACCTGAAGCACTGGCAAAGTTTGAATCAAATACTTGGCACTCGTGTCCAGTACCGCAAACATCAAGGTGGTGGCTGTGACCAGGGCAATGCCAATTTGACGGTTGCGGGTCGTATCGCTCAGAAGTTGGGACATGGGTCTTGACTGCTTCACGACCCGAGGGATGGTGTTTTCAAAGTGAAATCTGAGGGTATTAACGGATGTTGTCGATTCTACGAGATTCACTATACTGATATTTGTAATTACAGATTACGCATCAACCTAAAGCCTGCCATGACACAACCCACCATTGCCCTCTTCACTGGCGACCCTGCAGGCATTGGTCCTGAGTTGATTCAAAAATTATTGAGCCACGACATCCGTCATCAAGCGGCCAAGATCATTTTGATTGGTCAAAAAGACAGCATCCCCTCATCGCCTCAGATTTCATGGCATGAATGGTCTGGCTTCAATGCACCGCCCTTTCCCTTGGCCACCTATGACGCCAACAACGGCGCATACATGATTGCCGCATTGGCTGAGGGAGCATCTTTGGTGCGCGATGGCCACGCCCATGCTTTTTGCTTTGCGCCGCTGAACAAAAGCGCTCTGCGATTGGGGGGCATGCACCAAGAAGACGAGCTGCGCTGGTTTGCAGAATTCCTTGACTTCAAAGGCGTGTGTGGCGAACTCAACGTGCTGCAAGACCTGTGGACATCTCGCGTGACATCGCACGTGGCTTTGAAAGAAGTCAGCAGCCTTCTTAGCAGTGAAAAAGTATTTGAATCCATTGAGATGATTGCGAAAGCTTTAAAAGCCTCCGGCAAGTCGTCACCCCGGCTCGCCGTCTGCGGCCTTAATCCTCACAATGGCGACAACGGCAACTATGGCGATGAAGAAATCAACATCATTGCGCCTGGCGTCGAAATGGCAAACAAAGCAGGCATTCCGGCCGATGGCCCCTTCCCTGCCGACACGACCTTTGTTCGTGCCATTCGAAAAGAAGGTGGCTACGACGGCGTGGTCACCATGTACCACGACCAAGGGCAAATTGCCATGAAGCTCATGGGGTTTGAAAAAGGCGTCACGGTGCACGGTGGATTGCCGATTCCTGTGACCACCCCTGCACACGGCACGGCTTATGACATTGCTGGCCAGAACTTGGCCAATCCTCAAGCCATGTTCAATGCATTCGATTTGGCATGTCGGATGGGGCGGCATCACATGCAATCTCAAGCTTCAATGTCTCATGTGGCTTAAGCGAAAAGGAAGATCATGAAAAAAGAATTGGGCTGTTTCATCGTTGCAGCATTCTGTGCCTTGGGCGCCATCGCCCAAACAACCTATCCCAGCAAACCCGTCAAACTGATGGTTGGCGCAGGTGCAGGCGGTGGCACCGACATCATTGCGCGCATGTTGGCCGAAAAAATGGCTGAGTCTCTCAAAGGCAACTTCATCGTTGAAAACAAACCCGGTGCGTCCAACACCATTGCAGCCGACCTGACTGCCAAAGCAGCACCCGATGGTCACACGCTGCTGGTGGCGACCAACACGGGTCAAGCCATTGCACCGCACTTGATCAAATTGTCGTTTGACCCTATCAAAGATTTAACACCAGTGGGCCTGGTGGTCACTGTGCCCAATGTGTTGGTGGTGGGTAGCAACGTGCCTGTCAATACCATCAAAGAGTTGGTGACCTTGATGAAAGCCAAGCCAGAGGAATTCAAATACGCGTCGTCTGGCGTGGGCAGTACTCAGCACATCGCGGGTGAAGGATTTGACATTGCTGCAGGTGTGAAAAGTGTGCACGTCCCCTACAAAGGCAGCGCACAAGCGCACCTCGACATCATTGCGGGCAATGTTCAAATGATGTTTGACACCACCTCTTCTGCCATGGGACAAATTAAAGCTGGAAAATTCAAGCCTTTGGCGGTGACCACGGCACAGAGATCTGCTGAATTGCCAAACGTACCTACCTTGGCAGAAGCGGGTGTCTCAGGTTTTGAAATGAGCACCTGGTATGGCGTCTTTGTCACCACCGGCACGCCGCCTGATGTGGTGGCCAAGTTGCAAACCGAATTGGCAAGGATTATCAAGTTGCCCGATGTTCAAGCCAAACTCAAAGGCTTGGGCGGAGAGCCTGGCAACATGAGCCCCGAAGAATTCAGCAAACTCAACCGGCAAGAGTTTGAGAGGTTTGGCAAGCTGATCAAGCAGGCCAATATCAAGATGTAATGAATGCGTTTAAGTTCCTTTTTGGCCATCACCTTTCAATTGATTATGAGGAAAGAGAAAAATGAAAATCTCCCTGAAATTAGTTAAAACGCTCATTGCTGTTGCAGCGATGTTTAGCACTTCGGCTTACTCACAAACCATCATCAAGTTTGCCCATTACGGCCCCGTCTCCGACCCTGTTCATGTGGGCGCTTTGAAGTTCAAAGAGGTTTTGGAGAAGGAAAGCGCAGGCGCTTACAAAGTAGAAATTTTCCCGCAAGAGCAATTGGGAAAAGGCGCTGACATGGTCATCGGAACCCAAGTGGGCAGCATTGATGTAAGCGTCACCGGCAATCCCTTTTATGGCGGCATTTCACCTGAGCAAGCTGCGCTTGACATCCCCTTCTTGTTCCGAACCGTGGACCATGCCTACCGGGTGATTGACGGGCCCTTGGGTCGGGAACTCATGGACAAGTTTGAAGCCCGCGGATTGAAGGGCTTGGCCTATTGGGAAATTGGCTTTAGAAACATCACCAACTCCGTTCGCCCCATTCGCACACCCGCAGACCTCAAAGGTATCAAGCTTCGCACCACCCCCAACCCAATGCACATTGAGGCTTTCAAAATATGGGGCGCCAACCCAACCCCCATGGCCATTTCAGAAGTCTATTTGGCGCTCAGTACCAAAACTGTCGATGGACAAGAAAATCCAACCGTTCATATTTCTAAACAGAAATTCCAAGAAGTTCAAAAATACATGAGCGTGACACGCCATGCGTTCACTGCTGCCCCCATGGTGATGAATTTGGCAAAATTCAAAGCACTCACACCTCAACAACAGGCCATGTTCATGAAAGCCGCCAAGGAAGGTTCTATGGCAGAACGCCAAAACAATACAAGCTTGGAAGCCGAAAGCTTGGTCGCCATTCGCAAAGCTGGCGTTGAGGTGATTGAAAACGTCAACATTGAACCGTTTCGTGCTGCCGCTTATGAACCTGTTCGGAAAATATACACCGATAAATTTGGTGGCGATATCCTTGCCAAAATAGATGCACTGAAATAGTCAGAGGCTTGGCCCTGATTGACGGTTATTCAAAGAATATAAAATTTAAATTGAAAATAACCCCATGAAAATTAGCGTACAAACCACCGTTAAAGCCCCGCTAGAAACTGTCTGGCGCGTTTACACGTCTCCAGAACACATCGTGCAATGGAATGCAGCTTCGGACGACTGGCACACCACCACGGCTTCAGTAGAACTCAGAGAAGGCGGCACTTTCAGCTCGCGCATGGAGGCCAAAGACAGCAGTGTAGGGTTTGACTTTGAAGGCGTTTATACAAAAATCATCACCCAAGAGCGCCTTGAATATTCATTTGGGGACCGAGTCGCCGCCGTCACATTTACCCAAAGCCCTGATGGCGTCATTGTGAAAGTTACATTTGATGCAGAAAAAGAGCACACCGAAGCGCAGCAAATAGAAGGCTGGCAATCTATTCTGAACAGATTTGCCAAACACACTGAAAACAATTAAACGCCAAGTTAATGGGGATCATTAATGGGGGTCAGAACACAATTGTTTTTACTCGACTCAATCGCTCTCAATGGCCAAAGCAAAAGGCATTGAATTGAACATGGCTGTAACTCAGGCTGTAGCCTTCTTTTAATTGTGATCTTTCCCCAATCAATTCACGTCACAAGACTTTTTGCCCTAGCACTTCTGTCAATCAGTTGCGGGCTGAGTGCGGCAACGATTCGAGGTATGGTGGTAGGCGTGGCCGATGGGGATACCTTTACCGTTCTGGACGCCAACAACACTCAACACATCATTCGTTTGCAGGGCATTGACGCGCCTGAAAAGGCGCAAG
>CANJOS010000156.1 GCA_947476015.1 Comamonadaceae bacterium
GAGTGGATTTTCTGCTTGGTGCGCACCAGCAATGAGGGCAAGCCTCAAACCGGAATTTCCTTTTTGTTGATCGACATGAAGTCACCGGGCATCACCGTGCGCCCCATCAAGCTGTTGGATGGCGAGTGCGAAGTCAATGAAGTCTGGTTTGACAATGTGGAAGTGCCTGCTGAGAACTTGATTGGCGAAGAGAATAAAGGTTGGAACTATGCCAAGCATTTATTGGCCCACGAACGAACCAACATTGCTGATGTGAACCGTGGCAAGCGCGAACTTGAACGTCTCAAACGCATTGCCAAAACTGAAGGTGTTTATGAAGACATGCGTTTTCGCGACGAAATTGCCAAGCTCGAAGTCGACATTGTGGCTTTGGAAATGTTGGTGTTGCGTGTGTTGTCTGCAGAAAAGTCAGGCAAGAACTCTCTCGACATCGCTGGCCTTTTGAAAATCAAAGGCAGCGAAATTCAACAGCGCTACAGCGAACTCATGATGCTGGCCGCCGGTCCTTACAGCATCCCCTTCATCTCCGAGGCCATGGATGCAGGATGGCAAGGCGACTTTCCAGGCCACGAGGTGGCCAATGCGCCTCTGGCCGCCAATTATTTCAACATGCGTAAAACCACCATTTATGGCGGCAGCAATGAAGTGCAGCGCAATATCGTGGCTCAAACAGTTTTGGGTTAATTGATTCAATCCCATTAAGGACAGATCATGGATTTCGATTTTTCAGACGACCAAGAACAACTTCGCGACGCCGTGCGCAAATGGGTGGACAAGGGCTATACCTTTGAGCGCCGCCGCGAGATCACGCAAGCGGGTGGCTTCGACCGTGCCGCCTACACCGAGCTTGCGGAACTGGGGTTGTGTGGCCTCTATGTCAGCGAGGACCAAGGGGGCATGGGCATGGGTCCCGTGGAAGGCATGGTGGTGATGGAAGAGTTGGGGCGTGGCATTGTGCTGGAACCTGTTCAGCAAGCCCTCATTGCAGGCGCTGTGCTAGAAGCCTACGCAGCGGACGCTTTGAAGGCTGAATGGTTGCCGAAAATTGCAAGTGGCGAAGCCATTGTGGTTCTGGCACAGCAAGAGCGAAAAGCCCGCTACAACCTCAGCAAATGCGACACGCAAGCGCAGCAACAAGAGGGCCAATGGAACATCACTGGAACGAAAAGCATGGTGGCTGTGGGTGATCACGCTGACGCCTTCTTGGTGCCCGCCATGGCGGCCGGTAAACTGGCTTTGTTTCTTGTGGCTCAAGGTGCTAAGGGCGCCGCTACTTCGGGATACATCACTCAAGATGGTGGACGTGCTGCCGAATTGTCACTCAATCAAACCCCCGCCAGCCTGGTGTCATTGAATGGCCTGACAGCTTTGAAACACGCCGTTGACATTGGCATCGCTTGCGTGTGCGCCGAAGGAGTTGGCGTGATGGACAAAACTTTGGCCATCACCGTAGACTACATGAACACGCGCAAACAATTTAACACCACCATTGCCACTTTCCAAGCCTTGCGTCACCGCGTGGCCGACATGAAAATGCAGTTGGAATTAGGTCGCTCTATGAGTTACTACGCCAGTCTGAAACTCAATGAGCCTGCGACAGAACGTCATCAGGCTTTGGCACGCGCCAAGTACCAATTGGGCACGTCCATGCGCTTCATAGGACAGCAGGCGGTTCAATTGCATGGCGGCATTGGCGTCACTGACGAATACATCGTGAGCCATTATTTCAAGAAATTGACGCAACTGGAAATGACTTTTGGTGACACGCTCCACCAATTGGGCGAAGTGTCTAGCAGCATGCAAGAGACTGCTGGTGTTTTTGCCTAAGAACAAACTCTGACTAAGCAATCAATCTGGAGTTTTGGGGAACATGGGCCATCAAAAACTCCATTTGATCTGACAAGATTCGACGGTTTCTCAAAATAAAATCTTCCCAGAGGCTGGGGACATAAGGTGTGTAAAGCAGCGGCATTCCTGCCTGCTCGGGTGTCCGACTGCTTTTGCGATGATTACAAGAACGACATGCCGTAACCACATTCATCCAAGTGTCCACACCGTTTTGGGCAAAGGGGACGATGTGCTCACGTGTGAGTTCGGCTTCAATGTGGCGTTCGCCGCAATACGCGCAGACATTTCTGTCGCGGGTGAAGAGTTTGCTGTTGGTCAGGCCAGGTCGAAGCACGAAGGGGTTGATGCCATGAACGCCGCGCGTCCCAATGATGCTGTTGACCTTGATGATGGACTGTTCACCCGTTCGGGCATTGTGACCACCATGAAAAACGGCAATTTCTTGGCCTGCTTCCCAACGGACATCTTCCGCAGCGTAGTAAACCACGGCTTGCTCCAAAGAAATCCACGACTGCGGGAGCCCTTGGGCAGACAATTTCAAGACCTTCACAAGTGCCTCCATCAAACGGTAAAACCATGACACGGAACGAGAACAGGCCAGTCCTTCTGGTCAGTCACAATATACCCTGTTATGACTTCTAAAATATGACGGACTGCGCATGAACGTATTTCGCGGATTCAATCACCCCGACAGGGCCTCGTCCTGTGCCTTGACCATTGGCAATTTTGACGGTGTCCATCGGGGTCATCAGGCGATGTTGGCACTTTTAAAGAATGAAGCCAAGCACCGCGGCATCCCCAGTTGCGTCATGACCTTTGAACCCCATCCCAGAGATTACTTTGCCAAGTTGATGCAAAAACCCGACATGGCGCCGGCGCGAATTGCCAACTTGCGAGACAAGCTCCTTGAACTCGAGCACTGCGGCATAGACCAAGTGGTGGTCTTGCCCTTTGACGCCCGTCTT
Source organism: Comamonadaceae bacterium (assembly GCA_947476015.1). Taxonomy (GTDB): domain Bacteria; phylum Pseudomonadota; class Gammaproteobacteria; order Burkholderiales; family Burkholderiaceae_C; genus Limnohabitans_A. The sequence continues at coordinate 2,814 of CANJOS010000156.1, forward strand.
GCGACCCAAGGCCCCGAAGACTTCATCCAGCGCGTTTTGGTCAAGGGTTTGGGCGTGCGTTATTTGTTGGTCGGCGATGATTTTAAATTTGGCGCCAAGCGGGCGGGCGACTACAACATGCTTGACTTAGCGGGCCAGCAACTGGGCTTTGATGTTGCCCGGATGAACAGCTATGAGGTGCATGGCCTCAGGGTCTCCAGTTCGGCCGTGAGAGAAGCTCTGGCAAAAGGGGAGATGGAAGCCGCGGCAAGGCTTTTGGGCAGGCCCTACAGCATCAGTGGTCACGTGGTCCATGGCAGAAAACTGGGGCGTGGCTTGGGGGCTTCGAAGGAGGGGGCAGAAGACGGCTTCCGAACCCTCAATTTACGCTTTCCCCACTGGAAACCGGCTGCCAGTGGCATTTTCAACGTGGAAGTCCATGGCCTCACGCCCCAGCCCTTGCCCGGCGTTGCCAATTTGGGCATTCGACCCTCCCTGGACCCTAGCGATGTCAACGCTGGTCGTGTGCTTTTGGAAACCCATTGCCTTGACTGGCCCCGCAGCCTTGGCGCGGAAGGGGGCTACGGTAAAATCATCAGAGTTGATCTGCTGCACAAATTACACGACGAACTCAAGTACGACAGCTTGGACGCCCTCACAACGGGCATTGCCAAGGACTGTGACGATGCGCGTGCATTCTTTGCTGGCCGATCTGTCACTGGGCCAGTCCCCACCAAATGACGCTTTGAACAATGTCTGAACAAAAAACAAATTACCGAGCCACCCTGAACATGCCCGACACCGCCTTTGCGATGCGCGGCGACTTGCCCAAGCGTGAGCCTGACTGGGCCAAAGCTTGGAGCGACCAAGGCCTGTACAAAAAACTTCGCTTAGCCCGCCAAGGTGCACCCTTGTTCGTGTTGCACGATGGCCCACCTTATGCCAACGGGAAATTGCACATTGGTCACGCTCTGAACAAAGTGCTCAAAGACATGATCGTGAAGTCCAAGCAATTGGCTGGCTTTGACGCGCAATACATTCCAGGCTGGGACTGTCACGGCCTGCCCATTGAAAACGCCATTGAAAAACTGCATGGCCGCAAACTCAGCCGCGACGACATGCAGGCCAAGAGCCGCGCCTTCGCCACGGAACAAATTGAACAACAACGCGAAGACTTCAAACGCTTGGGCGTGTTGGGCGATTGGGAACGTCCCTACCGCACCATGGACTTTGCCAACGAATCGGGCGAAATTCGGGCCTTCAAGCGCGTGATTGAACGCGGCTTTGTTTACCGAGGCTTAAAGCCTGTCTACTGGTGTTTCGACTGCGGCTCTTCGTTGGCTGAATTTGAAATTGAATACGCCGACAAAAAGAGCGACACCTTGGATGTGGCCTTTGAAGCCGCCGACCACGCAGCTTTGGCCAAAGCTTTTGGCATGGAAGCCTTGCCTGCTCAGCCCAAATCTGCCTTCGCAGTGATCTGGACCACCACTGCTTGGACATTGCCTGCAAACCAAGCCCTCAACGTGAATTCAGAATTGGTTTATGCATTGGTCAACACTGACAAAGGTCTCTTGGTCTTGGCCGAGTCATTGGTGGAAAAATGCTTGTCGCGTTACGCGTTGGAAGGTCATGTTGTTGCGACCGCCACTGGCGATAAACTGGGTGGGTTGAATTTCAAACACCCTTTGTATGACGTTCATGAAGGGTACAGACGCTTCTCCCCCGTTTATGTGGCCGACTATGTCAGTGCGCAAGATGGCACCGGCATCGTTCACTCTGCACCCGCCTATGGGGTCGATGACTTTAACTCCTGCGTGGCCCATGGTTTGGCCTATGACGACATCTTGAACCCTGTTCAAGGCAACGGCAGCTATGCTGAAGACCTGCCCCTGTTTGGTGGCATGAACATTTGGAAAGCATGTGCACGCGTGATTGAAGTCTTGGGCGAAAGCAGTCGCCTCATGGCCACGCAAGGCATCACCCACAGCTACCCTCATTGCTGGCGTCACAAAACGCCGGTCATTTACCGGGCCGCTGCGCAATGGTTTGTGCGCATGGACGAAGGCCTGGGTGTCTTCACCAAAGACAAAGCAAGCAAGACCTTGCGTCAATTGGCATTGGATGCCATTGACCAAACCAACTTCTATCCAGAAAACGGCAAGACACGTTTGCGCGACATGATTGCCAATCGGCCTGATTGGTGTATTTCTCGACAGCGCAGCTGGGGTGTTCCTGTGCCCTTCTTTCTGCACAAAGATTCGGGTGAGTTGCATCCACGCACCATGGAAATTTTGGATCAAGCTGCTGAGATTGTAGAAAAAGGGGGCATTGAAGCTTGGAGTCGTGCAACAGCAGAAGAAATTTTGGGCAAAGCAGATGCATCTATCTACACCAAGAGCACCGATATTTTGGAAGTCTGGTTTGACTCTGGTTCAACCTTCCAACACGTGCTGCGCGGGAGCCACAAAGATGCTTACGACCGCAATCCCTTTCATGACGTTGGACCCGAAGCAGACCTTTATTTAGAAGGCCACGACCAACACCGAGGCTGGTTCCACAGCTCTTTGTTGCTGGGTTGTGCGCTTTACGACCGCGCACCTTATCGAGGCTTGCTCACGCACGGTTTTGCCACGGATGGCCAAGGCCGCAAGATGAGCAAAAGCTTGGGCAATGTGATGGCGCCGCAAGAAATCAGCGACAAGATGGGCGCAGAAATTGTGCGCTTGTGGGTGGCCTCAACCGATTACTCAGGCGACTTGAACATTGACGACAAAATTTTGGCGCGCGTGGTCGATGCCTATCGCCGCATTCGCAACACCTTGCGTTTCTTGCTGGCCAATGTGAGTGACTTCGATCCTGCCAACGACACTGTGGCTGATGCCGATCTTTTGGAAATTGATCGCTTTGCCTTAAGTCGCGCTGCACAGTTGCAAACCGACATCTTGGCGCATTTCAAGGTTTATGAATTTCACCCTGTGGTGTCTAAGTTGCAAGTGTATTGCTCAGAAGATTTGGGTGCGTTCTATCTCGACGTTTTGAAAGACCGGCTCTATGCAAGCGCTCCCAAATCATTGGCTCGACGCTCCGCGCAAACCGTGTTGTACCGCATCACACACGGCATGCTCCGATGGATGGCACCGTTCTTGAGTTTTACCGCCGAGGAAGCTTGGCAAAACTTTGGCACCTCTGAGTCCATTTTCATGGAAAGCTTCAGCGATTTGGGGACACCCAACGAAACATTGTTAGCCAAGTGGGCCCGCCTTCGC
>CANJOS010000157.1 GCA_947476015.1 Comamonadaceae bacterium
AGGGGTGCTTGAAGCATTATTGATGTGAATCTTCTCCACTGCGATCTCCCACAACATATCTTTGGACGCATAGCGGTATTGCACCAGAGGTTTGACTACGCCCGCCATGCGGACGATCGCCATAACGCGCACACCATTAAAGCCGCCATAGGTCAATTTTTATGACAGATACTAGTAAACAGATGTCAAGTGTGAGGGCAACGTTCCATTTTGAACGTTGCGTCATGGATGCAAACACACAGGCCACGCGCGGTGCGCAACTTGCAGGGGGCTTGATGGCTTTGGGTCTGCGCGAAGGGGATGTTCTGGCAGTTTTGTTACGAAATTCCGAGCTATTTGTGGACGTTATACATGCATGCCGTCAAGCTGGCATTAGCTTTTGCCCAATCAATTGGCACTTTACTCCGGAAGAGGTCAGTGTGCTGCTGTTGGACAGTGGCGCTCGCGTACTCATCGCACATGGTGACCTGCTGGATGCCATCAATCATGTTGTGCCACAGAGTGTTGCTGTGTTGATGGTTGGTGAAAGTCAGGCTCCGAGTGCGAAGGCTTACGAATCTTGGTTATCTGAGCAGCGCCCCTACAGTGGTCCGCTGGTATCGCCTGGCGCTCACATGGTCTACACCTCTGGCACCACTGGCCGACCCAAAGGAGTGGTGCGAGACCGTATACCTGTAGCAGAACTTGAATCCCGCTTGGAACAATCTAGGCAACTGGTCGAACTCGCACTCGGTATAAGTGCCGGCTGCCGGGTACTTGTGCCCGCACCGCTTTACCACAGCGGGCCAAGTACATTCTTGCAAAACGCCTTGCGACTTGCCGAGCGGGTGGTTTTGATGTCGCACTTTGACGCGGAACAATTACTGGCCCTTATTGAAAGCCACAGTATTGACGTCGTTTACCTGGTGCCCATCATGTACGTAAGGCTGCTGCGCCTGCCTGAGACTGTACGTCAGCGGTACAACATCTCTTCTTTGCGCTTCGTGGCTTCGACCGGTTCTGCATGTTCACCTGATGTTAAGCGTTCAATGATTGAATGGTTCGGTCCGATCATCAACGAAACCTATGCTTCAAGCGAGGCGGGGATGATCACAACCATCAGTTCGTCTGAAGCATTGCAGCGCCCAGGTAGTGCAGGCCGTCCGGTGTTGGGTGCGAAAGTGCGTATCTTGACTGAATCTGGTGAGCCGGTTCCTACCGGAGAAATTGGCTTGATTTACGTAAGACAACCTGTATACCCTGACTTTACCTACCGCAACAACGACGCTGCTCGGCGCTCCATTGAACGAGATGGACTAATTAGCTTGGGGGACATGGGTTATCTGGACGCTGATGGTTATCTTTACTTGTGCGACCGTGCCTCAGATATGGTTATATCTGGCGGCGTCAATATCTACCCCGCTGAAATAGAGCACCGCCTGCTCGCATTCCCAGGGATAGCAGATTGCGCCGTATTTGGTGTACCTGATCCAGAATACGGTGAACGTTTGCATGCGGTGGTTGAGCCATTGCCAGGCGCTGAGCTAACACAAGAGGAGATGCGCGTTTGGCTAAAGTCTGGGCTCGCTGCATTTAAGGTACCGCGCAGCATCGAGTTGGCCGCTCTGCCTCGCGACGACACTGGAAAAATAGCCAAACGTAAACTTCGCGACAAGCACTGGCAAGGCCAATCAAGGCGCGTCTGAGCCTTCATCCGAATCAATTATTCCAAAAATTGAAGTAATAGAAAAACGCTTCCTCTACACATTGCTACAGATTTTTTCGGTTTCGGTTTTCGAGAAAACTCTGATTTCGTGGGTCTTGCAGCCCCAAGTCCACACAACAGAAATACCACCCTGAGCTAACCAGTTGAATTTTTTAACTTTCTAACCGGACACTACTGATGCCAATTACTCACTCACTCTTTTCAAATCTTCGGTTGCCTGTTATTTGTTCACCGATGTTCCTTATTAGTCACCCACCATTAGTCATTGAACAATGCAAAGCAGGTGTGGTGGGTTCTATGCCTGCTCTCAACGCAAGGCTTGCTGAGCAACTTAAAGATTGGCTTGAAGAAATCACACTGACGCTTGAGGCACACAATCGTGACTTTCCAAGTCAGCCTGCCGCACCCTTTGCCATCAATCAAATTGTTCACAAAAGTAATGATCGATTGACTCAAGACATGGAAATCATTGCCCATTTCAAAGTGCCATTAGTAATTACATCATTAGGCGCGCGTGAAGAAATCAATGAGGCGGTTCATGCCTACGGTGGAATGGTCATGCATGACATTATCAACAACTCATTTGCAAAGAAAGCAATTGCGAAAGGTGCTGACGGGTTGATTGCCGTGGCGGCAGGTGCTGGAGGGCATGCAGGTATCAAGAGCCCATTCGCACTGATGCAAGAAATTCGTCAATGGTTTGATGGTCCAATTGCACTTAGTGGTTCGATTGCCAATGGCAATTCAATATTGGCAGCTCAAACAATGGGGGCTGATTTTGCCTATATGGGTTCCGCATTTATCGCGACTGAAGAAGCCCGAGCAAGTGATGCATACAAACAGGCGATCGTAGATGGAACATCGGATGATGTGGTGTATTCCAATTTTTTCACAGGGGTCTACGGGAACTATTTGAAAACCAGCATTCGAAACGCTGGTTTAGACCCAGATAATTTACCCGCCATTGATGAAAAATTAATGAATTTTTCTGCTGGTCAAGCTGGCAAGGCTAAGGCATGGAAAGATATTTGGGGGAGCGGGCAAGGTATCGGCGCTGTTAAGCAAGTATTGAGTACCCAGCAATTAGTTAAAAAACTAACTGTTGAATATCTGGCAGCATATGTTCGTCTTGGGCACCAATGCAGCAAATATTTTGACAATTAAAACCGCAATAGCTTTCATAAGCTTTTGGTATAGAAACTAGTTGTGCCCTATGCCTGGGCCAGTTATCTGAGCCGTGGATAACTCTACATTCGCAAGGCATCACTTAAGAGCGACAGATTTCTGTCCAAATAAATGGGGCCACCTCTCTTTACTGACTGCGCGTGATTTGAAAGTGCACGAATCTCCATCCATCGTCAAAACGGCGAAGTATCTGTGTGACCATGCCTTCTAGGTTGATCAGGCCACCATTGGAGCCACGCATCTGGCTTTGCATTTGACCGATCATCACTGCGGTATCGACATAAATGCGTATATCAAGAGGTCCGCGATGAATCGAGATGAATGCACGCCTGTCTTCAATATATTTGAGCAATTCTGTCTTGTTGTGTGTCATCCCATTGCTATGGATGTGAACCAGATCAGCTGCGAAAAGTCTGTCGAGTTCACCTAAGTCGACTTTGATTAGTGCAGATTGCCGACTGGTTTCTGCGTCCAGAATCAATTTTTGATCTTGCATCTCATCTGACTTTCGCTAAGAGTAATGGAAACAAAGTAAAGGTGAAAAAGTTATTAATCTTTGGAATCCGGCTTGGGCTTTCTTGGTACTAGACTTCGGCGACACGATGCAGTCGTTCAAGAAGTCCCAGTTTCAAATCACCAATGTCCAATAACTATATCTTTCATGAAGTTTCGCTTCGCAGCCAATTGCTCGGCTTGCGGGTCAGACATGGTGGTTCGCTTTCGCAGTGCGCTTCGCCATTGATTTATCAAGTCCTTCAAGTCATCTCGCAAGCTGGCATGCTCAGCAGATTGGCCAAGGTCTGTCAATTCGTCAGGATCTTCATGCATGTCAAACAATTGGGAGTCAAAGCCCTGGTAGTCCACTAATTTCCAGCGTTGTGTACGCACCATGGTGGCCCGTGCTTGATTGACTGGCAAATGGAGTTCTTTTGCAGCAGGGTAAAAGGCATAGTCCAGTTCAGAAAATACGGCTTCTTTACCGACTCCTGCTTGCTGAAGGCAGGGTAAAAGTGAGCGCCCTTCAAGCCATTGGTGCTGCGTTGGTTCCCCAAGTGCTTCCATGAAGGTGGGAATTAGATCAATGGCTTCTACCAGAGCATCACAAGTGCCCACTTGTTTAGGATTTGAGGGGTCCACAATGATCAGGGGGACTCCCGCGCTGGCTTCGTAGAACATTTCTTTTTCACCGAGCCAATGGTCGCCCAGCAAGTCGCCATGGTCGCTGGTGAAGACAATCATGGTGTCTTGCAGGAGGCCTTGTGCTTTGAGCCCAGCCATCAAACGCCCGATGTGATCGTCTATTTGCTGCACCAGTCCCATGTAGGTCGGGATCACGTGTTCCCTCACATTTTGCTGTGCAAAGGATTGACTTTCAACATGGTTGCGAAAGGCTCGATAAACAGGGTGTTTATCTGCGCGCTCTCGATTAGTTCGAACAGGAGCTTTGACGTCCTGCGCATTAAAGCGCTTATGGTAAGGCGTAGGCGCCATATAGGGCCAGTGGGGTTTGATGTAAGACAAGTGAAGGCACCATGGTTCTTCAGCTTGAGTTTGTATAAATTGAAGGGCTTGATCGGTGCACCACGCGGTCTCGGAATGGAGTTCGTGCACACGCGCAGGAAGATGGGCATTGCGCATTGACCAGCCGCTTCGCACCTGTCCTGTCTCATCCAGTGCAGAGTTGGCAAACTCATGCCAGGGGTTGGCGGCTTTATAGCCTTGTTGAAGCAGATATTGGTTGTAAACAGGTTGGCTTTGCATGGCTTTGCTGTCGGGGATGATGCCGTCGTGCCGCGCGTAGCTGTCAAAGCCGCCCTCAGCCAGTCTTCGGCCCAGGCCTTCAGTGGGTACCAAGCCCAGCCGATGCAGGCCAGCCAGGTCGGGGAGAACGTGAGTCTTGCCGATCACCGCGGAGCTTAGGCCAGCGCTACGCATGTAGTCACCCATTGTGGGAATTTGAAGTGATAGCGGGACAAAATTCCAGGTCGCACCATGGCTTGAGACGTACCTTCCGGTGTATGTGGACATGCGCGAGGGGCCGCATACAGGTCCCTGAACATAGGCATGGTTAAACCGTGTGCCTTTGGCCGCAAGAGCGTCTATGTGAGGGGTAGGCAGCGTGGGGTGGCCATAACAGCTCAAATAATCACGACGCAATTGGTCGCACATGATGAACAGAATATTGCGAACTTTAGCCATGGTGTTGTGTACTCAGGGCAGTGGATTTATCTGGGGAATCTGATTTTTTGCATGCACTCACAGTGCTGACGAACCAGGTCCATGCCGTAATCGTTGCCGTTGGGTGTGCGCACCAAGGTGTGGATATGAAATTTCTCCGGATTCGTATTTCCCAGAAATACGCCAGCGTGGTGATCAAACTCGATGATCAGCACGGGGCTTTGAATTCGGTAATAAAATGGGCTGTCATCATCTGTGCCGCCTATCCAGCAAAACCAGGTGTTGGCCAAATGAGCATGGTTTTCACACATGCGCGCAGACCGGGGTCCTTCGGGCAGGTAGGCCAAATAAGTTTCAATCAATCCCAACAACTGTGATTGCTGCGCAGCAGGCATGGCCATCGCACACACGCCTTCTTCTGGGATGATGCGGTTGTCTTGAAAGGCGCCTGTGAGGGTCAGCTCATCGCCAAAGGCAACCCGACCCGCAGGCATTGCAGGGTCCCGCTTCAGAGCGTATAACTGGGCCTGCTGCTGCAAGTCTAAAGGCAGCGACTGCATGAGTGCCAAACCTGCACTTTCTTCTCGGTCGAATACCGGAATGCCGGCGAGCGGTCCGACATCGATCGCGTGCGGCTCTGCGCCCATGAACACGGGTGTCACGACCATTTGGCTTGCGATGAACCGACAGTTCAGGCACAAATGATGGCCATAGAAATTCCAGCCCCAGGGTTCAGTGGTCGAGGGGGTGCCAAAAAGGTTGAAGTTGTAGCTGAACTCGTTCAAGACGCGGGGGGCATTCACGAGTTCGCCTAGAAAATGATTGATCTTCATCAGTTGCCGAGAACGTTCAAATCCTTGTGGACTGAGGCTGGCACGCAAGACCGCCAGGATGTCGTCTCGAGTCTGTGGTTGAACTTCATCAAGCCTC
>CANJOS010000158.1 GCA_947476015.1 Comamonadaceae bacterium
GAATCACACCACCTGCACCACGCGCGCCATAGGCAATGGTCGGCGGACAGGTCAATTTGGCCTTGCCACCGACTTTCATCAATTGAACACCCTCGGTCCAACAGGCGATCACACCGTTCAAAGGGAAATCAATCGGTTGGTTGCGCTTGTACGAGCTGTCAAACTCCTTGCCATCGGGAAAAGTACCACGGTAATGGACTTTGACTTTATCAGTCGCCATGGGGCTGGCACCCTGGCCGTCTTGAAGTGAGCGATACACCAAGCCCGACGCGGTCACTTTTGCACCGGGCTCTTTGGCGGCCGTTTGTGCAAAATCATTTTGCGCCCAAACAGACAAGTTGGAACAAGCACCCAAACCGAGTGCTATCAAAAGGCTTTTAGATAGGTTCATGCTGCGTTTTTCCATAAATATGAAGTGCGCATATTTTTACACGTGCGGCATCCACCTCATAATGGCGGACACATTTCAAGTACAGATCCCACAAGATGGCTGCCACCAGCATTGGCGGGCATTGGCTCAGGCAAGGATTTTTGCCAAGCCAGATGGGACTGGCAATCATTGAGCAACCCCATGTCCAAAATGAAAGGAGTGAGTTTAAAAACAACACGCCATATCTTGATCAAAGCAGCTTTGCTCAACTGGCCGCGGGCAAATAAATCCATCTCTGTCAGCCAATAGAATTTTGATATGCTCTCAGTCAGAATCGGTATCACCGCGCCTGATTACATGAACCCCAAAGTCAATCAATGAACAATGACCCGTTGAATGTTCTAGGGAAGCCACTGGCCCCCTGCTCTTATGAGCCATTGACCGGATTTTTTCGAGATGGGTGCTGCAACACGAACGAAAGCGACCAAGGAAGCCATGTAATTTGTGCAGTTATGACGCAAGAATTTTTAGATTATTCATTCAAACAAGGCAACGACCTGATCAGCCCAAGGCAAGATTATCGATTTAAGGGGCTAAAAGCTGGTGATCGCTGGTGCTTGTGTGCCATCAGATGGCGTCAAGCTCATGCGGCAGGCGTAGCCCCAAAGGTTTTACTTGAAAGCACTCACATAAGAGCACTCGACTACGTTACTTTAGAGCAACTTCAAAATTGATAACTCAAGCTTTCATTGGGTTTTCAGATCCCCAAAGAAAGACAAAATGGAGTCTAAGCTTTGTAGTGCTCAAATGAATGTCATGAAAATACAGTTGAAAACGATGTATGACCTGCGCCGTAGTTTGGTTTAAAAGAGACTTGCGCTGGCAAGATCACGCTGCACTTGCAATGGCATCCAAAAATGGGTCTGTGCGATGCATCTATATAGTTGAACCAAAACTATGGGCACAAGCAGATTGCGCGCTTCAGCATTTCGAGTTTATTCGTGAGTCTTTGTATGAACTTGATGCCTTTTTGCGCACGCGAGGTGGATGCATGGAAATACTCACTGGCGAAGCCACAGATGTATTCACACAATTACAACAAGAATCACCTTTCAAAAAAATTTATTCTCATGAAGAAACAGGCAATGGCTTCACATATGCGCGTGATCTGAAAGTTGCTGCATGGTGTCAAGCAAACGGCGTAACTTGGAATGAGTTTGCACAGTTTGGTGTTGTGCGGGGACTTAAAAATCGAAATATATGGAACAAAGAATGGGAAAGGCACATGTCCTCACCTGTTCAAGAAGTTGGTGCATTGACATTTTGGCGAAATGACCATTCCAAACCTTTCGCAATGCTGGCGCCAGAATGTTTGCGCCACAACCCACCGCTGCGACAACTTGGAGGGCGCTCGCATGCGTTAAGTACTTTGCACAGTTTCTTAAACGCTCGCAGCATTGGTTATCGAGGTGGCATATCGTCACCGCTTTCAGCTCCGGATGCTTGCTCGCGCCTGTCTGCTTACTTGGCATACGGTTGTATCAGCATGCGGGAAGTGGTGCAATTAACTCGAAAACAAATCAACCATATTCCAGACCAGGCCAGTCGACATCGCTCTGGGTTGTCTGCATTTGTTAGCCGCCTTTATTGGCATTGCCATTTCATTCAAAAGTTAGAAAGCGAGCCTGAGATTGAATGGCGCAACATGCATCGCGGGTACGATGGCCTGCGTGAACACGACTTCACCCAAGCCCACTTTGACGCATTAAGAGAAGCTCGCACAGGATGGCCGATGGTGGACGCCTGTGTCACGATGCTGCGAGAAACCGGGTGGCTTAACTTTCGAATGCGGGCCATGCTTGTATCCGTTGCAGCTTATCCCCTGTGGCTGCATTGGCAGCCCGTAGGAGAATGGCTGGCAACCCAATTTTTAGACTATGAACCAGGGATTCACTGGAGCCAGATGCAAATGCAATCTGGAACAACCGGAATCAATACCACTCGGGTTTACAACCCCATCAAGCAAGCCCAAGACCACGACCCCAAAGGTTTTTTCGTGCGGCGCTGGTTACCCGCCATGCGCAGGATTCCAGATCCTTGGCTTTTCGAGCCTTGGAAAATGCCTGCCACACTGCAACCATCTAAAGGAGCGACAGACCATGCCTTGATAGAAAATCCTGTCGTTGACCTGGCATTTGCCCTCAGAGAACCAATAAATAAACTTCATGCGCGCCGCCAAACACAAGAGGTGCGCATGTTAAATGAAGCTGTCGTCGATAAACATGCTTCGCGCAAAACCCTTCGTCAACCAACAAAGTCCAAATCTGCTAAATTGATTTCTGACCAGCAACTTGGATTCAATTTTTAATGGCTTATAAAAAATCTTCAAACAATTTAAGCAAGCTATCGTATGGTGATATATCCGCTGCCATACAAATGGCATGGGAAGACAGGACAACATTTGAAACTATCCGAGAACGCATTGGAATCAGTGAGTCCGATGTCATCAAAATGATGCGAACAGAACTCAAATCTGGTTCTTTCAAACTTTGGCGAAAGAGAATGAATGGTCGTGTCACCAAACACCGTGCACTGCGCTCCCCAGAAATGAGATTTTCCGATGATGTGATCGCCAACCACCGGCGTTCAAATTGTTAAACCAAGGCTATTTATAAGATTGAAATTAATATGAGCAGCGATCCAAGATGTTGTGGTACTGGCACATGCATCATCAATGCCGATGGCGTTTGTTGGTGCGGTCAAAAATGGGATGGAGAAAAGATGTGCTTTCCCGATATCAAAAAAGAGAAAGAAGATTTCATCCATAAATCCACAGAAAATTCAGATCTTAATGAGTCAACTTCGATTGCGAAAGTCACTAAATAACGAAGCTTATTTTTTGAATTTTGTGAAAAAATAGAGCCGCAGTATTTTGCGTAATCGTGATCAGATGAAAGTGCAACCCACACAAGACGTCTTGCACATCGATTGTCGGACATCGGGTGAGCCTATCGTTTTTGCCTGTCGGCATTTGGCTGGTTTTCATGGGGTATCCGCATGTCCAATCAGAAAGATGTGAGTCATGATGAATCTTTTTGTACATTCATCATCCAAGCTTTGAAGATGAAACTTTATCCATAAGAAATGCTGAATCTGATGAACTCAAACCGTTTGACAGATGCGAAAACCTGGGGGAAATACGCTTGAAAATCAAAGCAGTTGTTTTTGATGCCTACGGAACATTGTTTGATGTGTACTCTATTCAAGCTCTGGCGGAAGACTTGTATCCCGGTAAGGGCGTAGACATAGCCCTCAAGTGGCGCGATAAACAAATTGAATATACGAGGCTGATCACGCAGTCTGATCCGCACAGGGCATCTGGCAGTCAATACTTCCGCCCGTTTTGGGAGTTAACACGACTGTCATTGGAATACACCTTAGATCGACTCCAACTGGAACGCCAATCTGGGCAAATTGAAAAATTGATGCAGCAATATGCGCACCTCACGCCCTTTGCTGAAAATTTGGCCGTGCTTCAAACGATCAAAACCATGGGGCTGACCACAGCCATCCTCTCTAACGGCAGCATGGATATGCTAACTTCAGCCGTGAAAAGCGCGGGTATGGAACATGTTTTAGACCATGTGATTTCAGTCGATTCAATTCGCCTGTTTAAAACATCTCCTGAGAGTTATGGCTTGGTTCAACAAACCATTCCGGTCAACAAAGATGAGGTATTGTTTGTCTCGAGCAACGCATGGGATGCATTGGGAGCCACTTGGTTTGGGTTCACAACACATTGGGTCAATCGACAAGGTTTGCCATTTGAAGCATTGACACCACCACCGCATTTTTCAGGCTCAGATCTCCATTCGGTTTTGAGTTCTCTAGATTCCGAATTGCACGGATATTGACCTGCTACTCAGCGATTTGACATGGGGTTGTCTTTCGTGTCGACGATTGAAAAAATTACCGCCGATCAAAGCATTTGAAAAAGAAAACACTGAATTCGAGGAAATTGGGCCAATTTCAGCATCCCGTCTAGAGCTTCCTTGATCATTTCCCGTGCACAAGCTATGGCTCATCCCATGTGTGATGGGGATGGTTATCTGGCAGGAACTGGTTCACTCGTTGGCTATAACGCTGTCAGTGTTCTGATCTGAAGACGGAAATCTCCTTCTTGTTTATCAGCGATCAGTATTCCAACTTCGCTGACGTCAAAAAAAGACAGGGTTGGCGCTTGCACAAGCCGACCTCGGAAGGTTGACTTGAATTCTTCGGCTTTGAAACGGTGCGATTGCCAAGTAGTTGATGCGACGAAGTCTGACTCGTAGACAAGCTGAGATGCCTTTTCCGTTCGCAATATGAATTTATATCGCTTGCTTTCACCCCGAACAACCAGTTCCAATGAATTGGTTTGCTGTGGAAAACTGGCTGGAAAGCGCATGGAAGCAAACCCACCATTGTTCGCCAGAGACACCGAACCTTCAAAGAACACACCCTCTGGATCGGGCCGCAAACTCGACTTCGATACACCGCCCATCACACCATCATTGACCGTTCGACCGAATCGAACTTCTTGCACGCTCCTGAAATCCATTGTCATTTCCTTGGCCAAGGACAATCCGGTCCAACCGACCGCATGTGCGGTAATGATGCTGAGGATTTTTCTGCGATTGATGTTCATTGTTGCGCGGTGGAATTTTTTATGTATCTGGGCTCATTGGCGTCAATTTTTTGTACATCAATTTATCCATGCAGATGTCCAGTTTTAACAAAAATAGTGCACCCCTCTTTGCTGAAAGGCTTGTGCAAACTCATGTGAGGACTTCTGATCCAAGTACCCTGTGGATAGCGGCCATGTTCGTCTTCAAAAACGCCCTCGATCACAAAGATTTCTTCTCCGCCGTAATGCCTGTGAGGATTGAAATACGTTTGCGCAGCCCATCGAACCAACGTAGATCCATGCCCCTGTTGCATCAATGGCATGACTGTCAGGCCAGGCACCATTCCTTGGTGCCAAGCGGCTGTTTTCGTGTCAATGACTTCTTTCTCTGTTTGATCACGGCCAAGATGTCGCAGTTTCACAAAGAGCGTGCAGCCAGATTCACTGAAAGGCACATGGGCAGATCCTGGCGGGTTCATGATGTATGAGCCTGCTGAATAATCTCCAGTCTCATCGCTGAATATGCCATCTAAAACCAATATTTCTTCACCCCACTCATGAACATGCATTCGAAACTTGGATCCTGGTTGATAGCGGACGATGGATGTTGCTTTTGCCACCTCATCGCCCTGACGCTCAAGCATGCGCCTTTCCACCCCCGATTCGGGGCTTGATATCCACGGTAAGTCATGATGATTGATCACAATCCTCTGGCTGTAGTCGGCATTGATTTCCATCAGGCGTACTTCCGATTTTGAAATAAGTGTAAGCATATCCATTAAATTAGATACGCGCTGAAAAGACAAAACCCCCGATATATCTCAAAAGGCTTCACTTTTTGGTGAGCCCGCCTTGACTCTCAATCTCACATCAAGTTATTTAGACCCGAGGCGCCACAAAGAGGTGACCTCTGCC
>CANJOS010000159.1 GCA_947476015.1 Comamonadaceae bacterium
AGCCCCTGCCCGACCTCACAGTCGTCCGCGGCGCTGAAGAGCCTTTGGCCAAGCTGCAAGCGCACATTCGCGGCAGCTCAAATCGCGTCTTAATTCTGGCCGAGAGCGCGGGCCGCCGCGAAAGTCTGCTCGACTTCCTGCGCGCCAGTGGTGTCAACCCACCGGCCTTTGATGACCTGAAGGAATTTCAAGCCAGTGACGAAAAAATAGGCATTGTCACTGCCGCGCTCAATGCAGGCTTTCATTGGTTTGAAGCTGGCATTGATTTGGTCACCGAGACCGAATTGTTTGCGGCCGGCCCCACCACACGCCGTCGTAAAAAACAAGAACAAGTGAGCGATGTTGAAGCGCTCATCAAAGATTTATCAGAGCTCAATGTGGGCGACCCTGTGGTGCACAACGCACACGGCATTGGCCGCTACCGTGGTTTGGTGAACATGGATTTGGGCGAGAAGAATCCCGACGGCACTCCTGCGCTGCAAGAGTTTTTGCATTTGGAATATGCCGATAAGGCCACGCTGTATGTGCCCGTGAGTCAGCTGCAACTCATTGGCCGCTACACCGGCGTGAGTGCCGATGAAGCCCCCCTACACCGCTTGGGCAGTGGCCAGTGGGAAAAAGCCAAGCGCAAAGCGGCCGAGCAAGTGCGTGATTCAGCGGCAGAGTTGTTGAACATCTACGCCAGACGGGCAGCGCGCGAAGGCCATGCCTTCAGATACAGCCCGCAAGACTACGAGGTGTTTGCCAACGACTTTGGATTTGACGAAACCGCCGATCAAAACGCCGCCATTCATGCCGTCATTCAAGACATGATCAGCCCACGCCCGATGGACCGCTTGGTGTGCGGCGATGTGGGCTTTGGTAAAACCGAAGTCGCCTTGCGTGCTGCATTCGTGGCAGTCACAGGTGGCAAGCAAGTGGCCATCTTGGCACCCACCACCTTGTTGGCTGAGCAACACTTTCAAACCTTGAAAGACCGGTTTTCCAAGTGGCCTGTCAAGGTGGCCGAGGTGTCTCGTTTCCGCTCCGGCAAAGAAGTCACTGAAGCGCTCAAAGGTTTGGCCGATGGCACCGTGGACATTGTGGTGGGCACCCACAAGCTCTTGAGTGAGTCCACCAAGTTTAAAAATCTGGGCTTGTTGGTCATTGACGAAGAACACCGCTTTGGTGTGCGCCACAAAGAAGCCATGAAGGCCATGCGCGCTGAAGTTGATGTGCTCACGCTCACCGCCACCCCTATTCCGCGCACCTTGGGCATGGCGCTGGAAGGCATTCGGGATTTGAGCGTGATTGCCACGGCACCCCAGCGCCGCTTGGCCATCAAAACCTTTGTGCGCAACGAAGGCGTGGGCGTCATTCGCGAAGCGATCCTTCGCGAACTCAAACGTGGTGGGCAGGTTTACTTCTTGCACAACGAAGTCGATACCATTGAGAACCGCCGACAAAAGCTGGAAGAGATATTGCCAGAAGCACGCATTGCGGTGGCGCATGGTCAAATGCCCGAGCGTGACTTGGAAAAAGTGATGCGTGACTTTGTGGCGCAGCGCTACAACATTTTGCTGTGCTCTACCATCATTGAAACGGGCATTGATGTGCCCACCGCCAACACCATCGTGATTTCGCGCGCCGACAAATTTGGCTTGGCACAACTGCATCAATTGCGTGGCCGTGTGGGCCGAAGCCATCACCAAGCCTATGCTTATTTGATGGTGCCCGAAATAGATGCGCTGACCAAACATGCTGCGCAGCGCTTGGACGCCATTCAACAAATGGAAGAATTGGGCAGCGGCTTTTATTTGGCCATGCACGATTTGGAAATTCGCGGTGCAGGTGAAGTGCTCGGTGAAAACCAAAGCGGCAACATGCTAGAAATTGGCTTCCAGCTTTACAACGAAATGTTGAACGAAGCGGTGCGGTGTTTGAAATTAGGCAAAGAGCCCGATTTGCTCAGCCCCCTGTCGGCCGCCACCGACATCAATTTGCACGCTCCTGCCCTGCTGCCCAACGACTACTGCGGCGATGTTCATTTGCGTTTGTCGTTCTATAAGAAATTGGCCACCGCCAAAACTTCCGATCAAATTGACGGCTTGCTGGAAGAAATTGTGGACCGCTTTGGCAAACTGCCACCGCAGGCGCAAACTTTGATGGATGTCCATCGCTTAAGGGTTTTAAGTTTGCCTTATGGGGTGGTGAAAGTCGATGCCGCGCCAGGTGTGATTCAAATCAGCTTCAAACCCAATCCGCCCATTGAGCCCATGCGCATCATTGAGCTGATTCAAAAGAACAAGCACAT
Organism: Comamonadaceae bacterium; assembly: GCA_947476015.1. GTDB lineage: Bacteria > Pseudomonadota > Gammaproteobacteria > Burkholderiales > Burkholderiaceae_C > Limnohabitans_A. The sequence continues at coordinate 2,294 of CANJOS010000159.1, forward strand.
TCAATTGGCTGGCAACGACAAACTGCGCATTGAACGCGAGCTGCCCGACCCCAAAGCCCGCGCGCAAATGGTCAGAGACATCTTGCGCTCTTTGGGTCAGCCTAAAATTGAAAAAGTTGAAGGATAAACAAGCATGAGCAACGAGCGCAGCACCCCTATGTTTCAAGGCATGACCGTGAAGGGCTTCACACCGCCTTTGAAACTCAGCAGCTTCAAACTGATTGCGTTTGACATGGACTCCACCCTCATCAACATTGAGTGTGTGGACGAAATTGCCGATGCAGCGGGCCGCAAAGCCGAAGTGGCTGCCATTACCGAAGCCGCCATGCGCGGTGAAATAACCGACTACAAAGACAGCTTGCGCAAACGTGTGGCTTTGCTCAAAGGCGTGACCGTGGCGCACATGACCGAAGTCTTAAACCATCGCCTGCAACTCAACCCTGGCGCAGAAACGCTGGTGAAGGCCTGCCAAGGCGTCGGTATGAAAGTCTTGTTGGTCTCCGGCGGCTTTACCTTTTTCACAGACGCCGTGCGCGACCGCTTGGGCATCGATTGGACGCGCTCCAATGTTTTGGAAGTGGTGAATGGGGAGTTGACAGGCCTCATGGTGAATCAAGACTGGGGCGATATCTGCGATGGTGAAGAAAAGCGCAAGACGCTGCTACAAACCTGCCAGCTAATGGGCATTCAACCTGCTCAAGCCATTGCCATGGGCGATGGTGCCAACGACTTGCCCATGATGGGCGTAGCGGGTTTGTCTGTGGCTTACCATGCCAAGCCCAAGGTGCGCGAGCAAGCCATGGTGGCCATTGAAGAAGGCGGGCTTGATCGCTTGCTAGAGGTGTTTGAATGAAAAAAGCAATGGCCTGATTGCCATCAGCGGCTTGTCTTCAGCCTCAAGAAATACGCTGAACTTGAGGCACCCCTGCCTCCACCGCAAACTTGGCCAAAGTTTCAATTTTGGTTTGAGCTTGACGCACATCGTCCACCACACGCAGTTCTGTTTGAATTTGTTGGGCCGTAAACTCCACCACGCCATAACCTTTGCGCTCGCTGTCTGCAAAAATGAAGTGCGGATTTTCTGCCAAACGTGCCGCCAACTTTGTATTGCCTGCAGAGCGCGCTGTAATGCCAGCACCACAAAACTCCACCCCAATTTTGGCGCTGTCGTCTTTGTAGGCATCGGCCATCACATGCCCTACCCAGTTTTCATGCACATCACCGCCAATGAGAACAGGGTTTTTGAGGGCATGGTTTTGCATTGACTGCGTCATGCGTTGACGCGCACCTGAGTAGCCGTCCCAGCCATCGTTCCACAATGAATGACCCGTGCCTAACTTGTAGTCTCTTCGTCCAAATATAGTTTGTTGGGCCACCACGTTCCAGGGTCGGGCATCGTTCTTGGCTTTTGCAAACGATTGGTCCAGCCATTGAGACTGCGCTTCGCCTAACAATGTTCGTTGGGGGTCTGACCATTCTTCGCATTGCTCAGGGTTGACCCATCCAGAGCCGTAATTGCCAAGCTTGTTACAAACTTGCCGATCTCGGTATTGCCTGCTGTCTAACAAATAAATATTGGCCAATTTGCCATACGCCACTTGACCATAAATTCGCATTTCTGCACCGCTGGCCAAGCCAGCAAGGGACTGGGTCAGCGCACTCACGCGCAGTGGCATGTGCTCGTAAAACGCTTGATAAGCCCGCGCACGCTGCGCCGCAAAATCAAAACTGATGTTGCCACTTTGCCCCCTCACCCTGCCAGCATAGTCATTGGAGACTTCGTGATCGTCCCAAGTGATCAGCCATGGACATTGCGCATGCATGGCCTGCAAGCCTTTTTCACTTTTTTGAAGCGCGTAGCGGTCGCGATAGTCGGACAAGCTGTTCACCCAGCCACCTGTGGGCAAACGCACGGCATTGGCAGCACCCGCATATTCGTAGATGTAATCACCTAAGAACAAAACCAAGTCGAGATTTTCTTGGCACATGTGATCGTATGCTGTGAAGTACCCATGCTCCCAGCGCTGGCAGGATGCATAGGCGACACGCAGTTTTTGAACCATGGCCTCAGGATGTGGCAGCGTTCGTGTGCGGCCCACGGTGCTTTGCGCATCGCCTATTTGGAAGCGATAAAAATACCACCGGTCACTCTGCAATTGATCAAGCTCTAAGTGCACCGAATGGGCCAAGGCGGCGAGCGCCACCACTTGCCCCGCGCGGCGATTGACTTTGAAGGACTCATCGTCTGCCACTTCCCACTTCAGCGTCACATCCGTGGCTGCAAACACAGCGGAACCACTGCTGACATCGGGCATGAGACGGGTCCATAAGACCACCGAATGGTGATTGGGCGAACCACTGGCCACACCCACGGAAAAGGGGTTGTGCTTGAAAGGTGTTTGGGCTGAGGACAATGCATAAGTGAGGGGTGCAGCCGCCGCCGCAGCCCACTTCAACACATCGCGCCTTGACTGGTTTGCCATGCCTGCAGCCCCTTCTTCAGCGTGGGTGTGATTCAAGGCGTTCCTAGCCATTCTTTGAGCAAGGCATTGAAAGCTTCTGGCTTGTTGCTCATGACCCAATGACCTGTGTCAAAGCCCTCGACCCTAGAGCCAGGCTGTGATGCAATTTTTTCAAGCCAATGCGCAGAATGAAACATGAAGGGTTTGCGTCGCCCATAGATGTAAAGCATGGGCCGCGCTGCAGGCAATATTTGGAGGACATCGGCCGCCATGTCAAAACCATTGAAAGCCCGCATCCACTTCATGGCATAGGGTGCATTCATGCCGGCGTGCATGGCTGCCACAGGGCTGGGGCACCTTAAAGTCTTGGCCATATAACGCGTCATTCGATCAGCCAAAGGGCGACCTGCGGCACCCAAAATTTGTGCAATTTGCCAAGCGATGGCCAACCAAATTTGATAGCTGAAAACACCCCATTTGGCCTTGGCGTTCCAAGATGCATACAGGGCTTGGGAATTATGATCACCCACATCAACAGCCACCATGCGGCTCACACGCTCAGGGTACATGGCGGCGTATTCATAACCAAAAAGACAACCCCAATCGTGCAATACCAAAGTGACTGGTTTTTGCGGGCTGACTTGTTGCAACACCTCATGAACAAAGGCCACCATGTCACTCAATGACTTGGCGGGCATGGGGGCGTTTGCATCAAAAGCTGGCAAGGTAAAGCGAACACATTGGTAGCTGCCTTGGAGCGCTATGACTGTGTTGTTCCAAAGTGCCGATGTATCAGGCCAGCCATGCAACATGACCAGCGTTTCAGAGCCGTTGCCTTCGATTTGAATGTCAACGCCTTGAATCTTCATGGCGTTCAAGCCGATGTTGACGCCGGTGCATCC
>CANJOS010000160.1 GCA_947476015.1 Comamonadaceae bacterium
GCCGTGGAAGGCAGTTACCGCTTTGTGCGACGTGTATGGAACTATGCCGTCAAAGTAGAAGGCGCCTTGAAAGTAGGCTTGGGCGTGGACCGCTCCCAGCCCATCACCTTCAGTGCCGAAGCCAAAAAGCTGCGCCTCGAAATTCACTCGGTATTGCGCCAAGCCAATTACGACTACGAGCGCATGCAATACAACACCGTGGTCTCGGCGCTCATGAAGATGCTCAACACCTTGGAAGATTCACCGTTGTCGGCGTCTCAAGATGTGAACGACAACGCCGCCTTGGCTGAATGCTATTCGATCTTGTTGCGCGTCATGTACCCCGCTTGTCCGCACCTGGCGTTTCAGTTGTGGAATGAATTAGGCTACGGCGCTTGCTGCGGCGATTTGCTCGATGTGGCTTGGCCTGGCATCGACGAATCGGCGTTGCTGCGCGATGAAATTGAACTCATGTTGCAAATCAACGGCAAGCTGCGAGGCTCGCTCACAGTGCCTGCCAATGCCGACAAAGCGGCCATTGAGCAAGCGGCCGCCTCACACGAGCAAGTGGCCAAGCAAGCCGCTGGCGCTGCACCGAAGAAAATCATTGTGGTGCCTGGCCGTTTGGTCAATGTGGTGCTTTAAGCGTTCAAGTCAATCATGAAACCCACTCTGAACCGCCGCCAGTCCTTGCGAGCTTTGTCGCGAGGCTGCTTCGGTTTCATGGGCCTGATGGGTGCAGCGGGTGCCCTCAGCACTCACTTGACCGGGTGTGGTTTTCAATTGCGACAAAGCGCCGACTTGCCCTTCAAATCCTTGTTCTTGATCTTGCCTCGCCAGTCAGCTTTAGGAACAGACTTGGGCCGAAATCTGGCCAGCACTACAGAGTTGAAAATTTTCACAGAGGCCAGAGACATGGCCGCGTCGGAAGTGATTCTGGAGATCATGTCGGAATTGAGAGAGCGCGTGGTGGTGGGCTTGAACGCAGCAGGTCAAGTTCGAGATTTGCAGTTGCGTTTGCGGGTGAAATTTCGATTGAGAACGCCGCAGGGAAAAAACTTGATTCCGGAAGTAGAGTTGCAACAGCAACGCGATTTGAGCTTTTTGGAAACAGCAGCCTTGTCAAAAGAAATTGAGGAAGCCATGATGTACCGAGACATGCAAGTGGACATCGTGCAGCAAATCTTACGGCGTTTAGCGGCTGTGAAGTCTTTGTGAAGCGCAGTCGATCATTGGCTTGCTGGGTGCATTTTTTGAGATTGTGGAGTCATTGATTCATGCAATTGACACTGTCTCAACTCCAAGCGAATTTGCAAAAAGGTTTGCGCAGTCTGTACACCTTGCATGGCGATGAAGCCCTGTTGGTTCAGGAGGCGGCTGACGCCATTCGAGGTTCTGCACGTGCGCAAGGGTTCTCTGAGCGAAGTGTGCATGTTGTTTCTGGCGCCCACTTTGACTGGAGTGAGGTGCTTGCAGCCAGCGGCTCTCTGAGCCTTTTCGCCGATCGCCAAATTTTAGAAATCAGAATTCCCTCGGGCAAGCCAGGCAAAGAAGGCAGCCCCATGATTCAGCAATTGGCCCAAAGTGCTGAGGGCAACGACAGCACCCTGACCCTTTTCATCCTGCCTCGCTTGGATGCAGCCACCAAAAAAGGCGCATGGTTTGGTGCCTTGGACCAGTATGGCGTCACCCTGCAAATTGATTCGCTGGAGCGTGCTCAGTTGCCTCAATGGATTGCACAACGTTTGAAATTACAGGGCCAAGGCGTGGTGGCGGGACAAGAAGGACAAAGCTGTTTGCAATTTTTTGCCGACAGGGTCGAAGGCAATTTGCTCGCTGCGCACCAGGAAATTCAAAAATTGGGATTGCTCTACCCTCAGGGCGAGTTGTCCCTTGAGCAGGTTGAAAGCGCCGTGTTGAATGTGGCGCGCTTCGACGTTTTCAAGCTTTCGGAGGCCGTGTTGTCGGGTCAAATAGCCCGCGTCCAACGGATGCTTGACGGCTTACAAGCAGAGGGCGAGGCCGCCGTTCTGGTGCACTACACCTTGGCCGAAGACATTCGAGCCTTGAAACGGGTGAAAGATGCCATGCTTGAAGGACGGCCGATGCCAATGGCTTTGAGAGAGCAGCGCATTTGGGGCGTTCGAGAAAAGCTGTTTGAGCGTGTTTTGCCACGCCTGAGCGCTTCGAAATTGGCCCAATTGCTGCAAAACGCGCATCAGGTGGATGGCATTGTCAAAGGCTTGAAAGTGGCCGATTGGCCCACCGACCCATGGCAGGCCTTGCAAAGACTGGCTTTGCGCGTCTCTAGCGCTTGTATGGCAAAGACTTGAAGGCAATTGCCAAATCTGCTCGCAAGAGTGCGAAAATGGCGGCATGAACGCGCCTTTATCTGCTTCCCTCCCCCCTGACGATGTTACGCACGGATCGGTGCATGACCAGGTGCTCGCTTTGGGTCAACGCGCCAAAACAGCTTCGGCTGGCATGGCCCGTGCCTCTGCGGCTGCCAAAAACCAAGCCTTGAAACGCTTGGCGGCTTTGTTGCGCGAGAACACGCAAGCCTTGCAAGCTGACAACGCCAACGACCTGGCCCGCGCAGAAGCCGCCGGTTTGGCCGCCCCCATGGTAGACCGCTTGCGCTTAAGCCCCAAGATCTTGGCCACGTGTGCAGAAGGTTGCGAGCAATTGGCCGCCATGCCCGATATCATCGGTGAAATCATTGGCATGAAACAACAAGCCAGTGGCATTCGGGTGGGTCAGATGCGTGTGCCCTTGGGCGTGTTTGGCATGATTTTCGAAAGCCGCCCCAATGTGACCATCGAAGCCGCCAGCTTGTCGATCAAAAGTGGCAACGCTTGCATTTTGCGCGGCGGCTCTGAGGCCATCGATTCCAACAAAGCGCTGGCCCGCTTGGTGCAACAAGCTTTGCAGGAATCGGGCTTGCCTGCGGATGCTGTGCAGTTGGTTCAAACCACTGACCGTGAAGCGGTGGGTCATTTGATTGCCATGCCCCAGTATGTGGACGTCATCGTTCCTCGCGGTGGCAAAAGTTTAATTGAGCGCATCAGCCGTGATGCCAAGGTACCCGTCATCAAACATTTAGATGGCAATTGCCACACGTATGTGGACGACCCTTGCGATATGGCCTTGGCCGTCAAAGTGGCTGACAACGCCAAAACGAACAAGTTCAGCCCCTGCAATGCCAGTGAAGGCCTTTTGGTGGCGCAAGCTGTGGCGGCAGAGTTCTTGCCGCTCATTGGCAAAATCTACGCTGAAAAAGGCGTCGAAATGCGTTGTTGTGCCAAGTCCAAAGCCATTCTGTCCCAAGTGGCGGGCGCGCAGTTGGTGGATGCCACAGAACAAGATTGGTTTGAAGAATATTTGGCGCCCATCATCAGCATCAAAGTGGTGGAAGGTCTAGATCAGGCCATTGCGCACATCAACCATTATTCCAGCCATCACACCGACGCCATCCTCACGCGCGATCACGTGCATGCGCAGCGTTTTCTGCGAGAGGTTGATTCAGCCAGCGTCATGGTCAACACCAGCACCCGTTTTGCCGATGGTTTTGAATTTGGCTTGGGTGCAGAAATTGGTATCTCTACCGACAAACTCCACGCGCGTGGCCCTGTCGGCATAGAAGGACTCACCTCGCTCAAGTACGTCGTACTGGGTGAGGGTGAAGTTCGAAATTAAGAAGGTATTTATGGTTCCGCATTTAGTCACCGCCTTGAATGGCCCCATCAATGAACTCGAGCAGCGAGTGCTCGATTCCATGCCTGCCATTGAGCGTTGGTTTCGCCTAGAGTGGATGGAGCACACACCGCCCATCTACACCTCCGTCGACATTCGCAATGCGGGCTTCAAGTTGGCGCCGGTGGACACCAATTTATTCCCTGGAGGCTGGAATAATTTGTCGCCCGAAATGTTGCCCTTGGCAGTGCAGGCGGCCCAAGCAGCGATTGAAAAAATTTGCCCTGAAGCCAAAAACCTTCTGATCATTCCCGAGAACCACACGCGCAATACCTTCTATCTGAGCAACGTGGTGCAGTTGCAGCGCATCTTTCACATGGCTGGTTTGAATGTGCGCATTGGCTCGATCAATCCTGAAATCAAGGAGTCCACTCTCATCGAATTGCCGGGTGGTGAGCAAGTCACGCTAGAGCCCGTGATTCGGAACAAGCATCGCTTAGGCTTGAAAGATTTTGACCCCTGTACCATTTTGCTGAACAACGATTTGTCAGCGGGTGCACCTGGTATTTTGGAAGAGTTGCATGAGCAGCATTTGTTGCCGCCTTTGCATGCGGGCTGGAGTGTGCGACGCAAAACCTTGCACTTTCAAAGCTACGAAGAAGTGGCCAAGCGCTTTGGCAAATTGTTGGGCATTGATCCCTGGCTCATCAATCCGATGTTCAGCCAATGTGGCGAGGTTAATTTTGCAGAGGGGCTTGGCATTGAGGCCTTGCGCAGCAATGTCGATGCCTTGCTCACCAAAATCAAGCGCAAGTACAAAGAGTACGGCATCAGCGAGAAGCCTTTTGTGATTGTGAAAGCCGACAATGGCACTTATGGCATGGGCATCATGACGGTGCGTGATGTCTCTGATTTAGACTTGCTGAACCGCAAAACACGCAACAAAATGAGCGTGATCAAAGATGGTCAAGTGGTCAGCGACGTGATCATTCAAGAGGGGGTGCTCACCAACGAACGCATGAACGATGCGGTTGCTGAACCGGTGGTTTACATGATGGACCGCTACGTGGTTGGCGGTTTTTACCGCGTCCATGCGGATCGCGGTGTCGATGAGAACTTGAATGCCCCTGGTGCCAGTTTTGTTCCCTTGGCGTTTGAGGAAACACCGCATTTGCCGCAACCCGGTATGAAACCCGGTGCCAGCGTGCCAAACCGCTTTTACATGTATGGCGTGATTGGCCGCTTGGCCATGCTGGCGGCCAGTTACGAGCTCGAAGCGACCGACCCCGACGCCGAGGTTTACGACTAAAGTATTCTGAAAGTGGCGCCAGTTGTTGCGGTGCAACATTTCCAGACAGCGCTGTCTTTTAGAACCCTAAGGGCATGGCAAAGTTTTGAAAACAGGCGCAGAATCGCACTCATTCTGAACAACAAGCCTAGCCGAGATGCTGGGCTAATTTTTTGTGTCTTCTAGCAAAACTTCTTTAACGGCCCTGACTGTCGGCGCTATTGGCGTGGTCTACGGCGACATCGGTACCAGTGTCTTGTATGCCATGAAAGAGGTCTTCGGGTCGGGGCATGTGGCCTTCACACCTGAAAACATTTATGGCATTTTGTCCATTTTCTTTTGGACACTCACCACCATTATTTCGGTAAAGTATGTAACCCTTGTGCTTCGGGCCGACAACCACGGCGAGGGCGGTTTGGTCGCCATGTTGGCGCTGGCCTCTCAGTCCGTCAAAGACAAGCCTCGATTGCGCAAAGTTTTGCTGATGGTCGGCATTTTTGGCACGTGTTTGTTTTATGGCGATGGTGTGATCACGCCGGCCATTTCCGTGCTTTCCGCCGTAGAAGGTTTGGAGATTGTTTCTCCTAACTTTAAAAAGGCCGTCATTCCCCTCACCTTGTTGATTTTGTTTGCCTTGTTTGCGGTGCAAAAGCGAGGTACCGCTGGCATTGGCAAA
>CANJOS010000161.1 GCA_947476015.1 Comamonadaceae bacterium
ACAAGGTCTGCGTGATGCTGTGATACAGGGTTTCCGCATTGCCTGACTGAAAGTCGGTTCGACCGCAAGCATTGATCAGCAATGTATCGCCCGTAAAAACATGATTGCATTCGTCTGCAGAAAGATAAAAACTCATGCTGCCAGCGGTGTGGCCGGGCGTGTGCAAAGCTTTCAGCGCAAATCCGCCAAATGAAATCATTTGCCCATCCACCAATTGCACCGCTGCTGTGCCAATGTGACAGCCTTCCGGTGCCGCCGTTTTCACACCCAAGTGCTCGGCCAACAAACCTGCACTGGTAATGTGATCTGCGTGCGCATGGGTTTCTAAAGCCCATTGGAGTCTGAGTTCTTTGTCTTGAACGACTTGTTGGTCACGTTCGATTTGTTCAGCAACAGGGTCAATGATGACCGCATCCAAAGTAGTGGGGTCATAGACCACATAGGTGTAAGTGCTTGAGTTGGCATCAAAGAGCTGAATGACTTGAGGTGGCAAGCTGCGCATGGCGAGCCTTAAGCAAATTTAGTGAGCATCTCTGCCACATGCTCAGCCGATTGATCACCCTGCTCTATCATGCAACCCACCATGGCAAAAAAGGATTTGTCTAAAGCTTTGCGCGAAGCCGCCATTTGCTGGGCAATTTTTTCGCAATCAGCATCTGACTCAATCAATTTTTGCAAGCCTCGCAATTGACCTTCAATGCGCGCCAAACGGGCGCAAAGGGCTTTCTTTTTTTCTGGATCTGCAATACGGCTCATGGGATTCTTTCTGGACAACGCAAATTATGATAACTTTCGCCACCTTTTATAGCCAATTTTCTGGAATGTAGTTTGATGCTTGCTCATTTGCACCCCTATTATTTTGCTGCCATCGGCGGTATTCTCATTGGCTTGGCCAGTTGGCTGCTGTGGTGGGGTCTTGGCAGAATTGCCGGCGTCAGCAGCATCACCGCTGAAGTTTTGACGACCCCCGCCAACCCAGAGCCATGGCGATGGGCCTTTTTGGTGGGCCTGATAATGGGCGGTTGCCTGTTGGGTCAAGGCTTGGAAATACCCCAACTGCCCACCCGCTCCCTGGGACTGCTCATTCCCGCGGGCCTGTTGGTCGGCTTTGGCACCGTATGGGGCAGTGGGTGCACCAGCGGTCATGGCGTTTGTGGTCTAGGCCGGCTCTCGGCCAGGTCTTTGGCCGCAGTGTGCGTTTTCATGGTGACCGGCATGATGGCCGTCACATTGGCGCGAGGTGTCCTGTGAGTGAGATGCATTCCAACCCCCATCGCGCTGGTCTTTTGGGCCTGGCTTTTTCTTCTGGCCTTATTTTTGCAGCCGGCTTGGTCATCTCCGGTATGACGCAACCCCTCAAAGTTCTGGGGTTTCTGGACATATCTGGCGCATGGAAAGGCCCATTCCCCGGTCTGTGGGATCCCACCTTGGCCTTTGTCATGGGCGGCGCGGTCTGCGTCACCCTCTTGGCTTTTGCTTGGACACAAGGACTGTCCCAAACCCCCTATTTCGCCAACCAGTTTCACGAGCCTGCCCAAAAACAAATCGATTTGCCCTTGCTTGGAGGCTCCCTTTTGTTTGGGGCAGGCTGGGGTTTGGCTGGCTATTGCCCCGGTCCGGCCTTGGCTTCCGCACTTTTAAGCACAGATGCCCTGGTATTTACGGGATCGATGCTGGTCGGCATGTTGATTTGTAAGATTTTTCTAAGTAAAACAGCTAAGATCGCCAATTGACGTTGACGTAAACGTAAAGCTGGAGCCCTGCCATGACCGACTTGTCTGCCGAATTCAAAGCCCTCGCCGAATACCGTCCCACGCACAAAGTGCGCTTTGTCACAGCAGCCAGTTTGTTTGATGGTCACGATGCCGCGATCAACATCATGCGGCGCATTTTGCAAAGCATGGGCGCTGAAGTGATTCACTTAGGCCACAACCGTTCAGTGGACGAGGTGGTCACGGCTGCCTTGCAAGAAGATGTGCAAGGCATTGCCATCAGTTCCTACCAAGGTGGCCACGTTGAATATTTCAAATACATGGTCGACTTGCTGCGCCAGCGCGGCGGCGAACACATTCAAGTCTTTGGCGGCGGGGGGGGTGTGATTGTTCCCGCCGAAATTCGCGAGTTGCATGCCTACGGCGTGGGCCGCATTTACAGCCCCGAAGACGGACAACGCATGGGCCTGGCAGGCATGATTGGTGAGATGGTGATGCGCTGCGACAAGGACCTCAGCCCTTACGCCCCGAAAAATTTGAAAGCCATTCAAGGCGGCACAGAAGCCAACTGGCGTTCATTGTCTCAACTGATCACGGTCCTGGAAAACGGCAGCGCTTCTGCAGACATGGTGACTGCTTTGCGCACCGAAGCTGCCCACCTCAAAGTGCCAGTGCTTGGCATCACTGGCACGGGCGGCGCTGGCAAATCTTCACTGACCGACGAGCTCATTCGGCGCTTGCGTTTGGACCAAGGCGACGGTCTGCGCATTGCCGTGGTGTCCATCGATCCCTCAAGGCGCAAGAGCGGTGGCGCCTTGTTGGGCGATCGCATTCGCATGAACGCCATCAACCCCTGGCGCAATGGCCAGCGGGTCTTCATGCGCAGTTTGGCCACACGCGATTTCGGCAGCGAAATTTCGGCAGCTTTACCAGATGTGGTGGCAGCCTGCAAAGTGTCTGGCTTCGATGTGGTGATTGTTGAAACTTCTGGCATTGGCCAAGGTGATGCCGCCATCGTGCCGCATGTGAATGTACCGATGTATGTCATGACGCCCGAATTTGGCGCGGCCAGTCAATTGGAAAAAATCGACATGCTCGACTTTGCCGAGTTTGTGGCCATCAACAAGTTCGACCGCAAAGGCGCCAGCGATGCGCTGCGTGATGTGGCCAAGCAAGTGCAACGCAACAAAGAAGCATGGACCGTATCCACTGAAGAAATGCCGGTATTTGGCACCATGGCTGCGCGCTTTAACGACGATGGCGTGACGGCTTTGTACCAAGCTTTGAAGCTGCGCTTGGGTGAGTTGGGCTTGCAATTGAAAGAGGGGTTACTGCCCCATGTCGATGTGCGACACAGCACGAATCAAACGCCCGTGGTGCCCGCTTCACGAACTCGCTACTTGGCAGAAATTAGCGACACGCTGCGCGGCTACAAAAAACAAGCCCAATCACAGGCCCGCTTGGCGCGAGAAATTCAACAACTTCGCGCAGCCGCTGTCATGTTGGAAGTGGACAAGCCCGGCCGCGCCAAAGCCGCTGAAGCCGCCATCGACTTGGCTGTGCGCCGTGAGGAAACACAAGACGCTGGTGCTAAAAAATTGCTGAGCCAATGGCCCGAAATGCAAAAAGCTTACGCCGGTGACGAATTTGTGGTGAAAATTCGCGACAAAGAAATCCGCACTGCACTCACGTCGAAAAGTTTATCGGGCACCACCATTCGCAAGGTGTCTTTGCCCACTTACGAAGACCATGGTGAAATTTTAAAATGGCTGATGCTGGACAACGTGCCTGGCCGTTTCCCCTACACCGCCGGCACATTTGCCTTCAAACGCGAAGGCGAAGATCCCACGCGCATGTTTGCGGGGGAAGGCGATGCTTTCAGAACCAACACCCGCTTTAAACTGCTCAGCGAGGGCATGGCTGCCAAACGTTTGTCCACGGCGTTTGACTCTGTCACGCTTTACGGTAACGACCCCGATCCCCGCCCGGACATCTACGGCAAGGTCGGCAATTCGGGGGTGAGCATTGCCACTTTGGACGACATGAAAGTGCTCTACGGTGGCTTTGACTTGTGCAATCCCAGCACCAGTGTGTCCATGACCATCAATGGCCCTGCGCCTTCCATCTTGGCCATGTTCATGAACACCGCCATTGATCAGAATTTAGAAAAATTCAAAACTGACAAGGGCCGCGATCCTACAGAAACTGAAGCCGCCCAAATTCGCGAATGGGTGATGGCCAATGTGCGTGGCACGGTGCAAGCCGACATCCTGAAAGAAGACCAAGGTCAAAATACCTGCATCTTCAGCACCGAGTTCAGCTTGAAGGTCATGGGCGACATTGCCCAATTTTTCGTCAACAACGATGTGCGAAATTTCTACTCCGTGTCCATCAGCGGTTATCACATTGCTGAAGCGGGCGCAAACCCTATCAGCCAATTGGCGTTCACCTTGTCCAACGGTTTCACGTTTGTCGAAGCCTATTTGGCACGTGGCATGCACATTGACGACTTCGCGCCCAATTTGAGTTTCTTTTTCAGCAATGGCATGGACCCCGAGTACACCGTGATGGGCCGTGTGGCGCGCCGCATTTGGGCTGTCGCCATGAAGAACAAATATGGCGCCAACGAGCGCAGCCAGAAGTTGAAGTACCACATTCAAACCTCAGGCCGTTCATTGCACGCACAAGAAATTCAGTTCAACGACATCCGCACCACGCTGCAAGCTTTGATTGCCATTTACGACAATTGCAACTCACTGCACACCAACGCCTTTGACGAAGCCATCACCACGCCCACCGAAGACAGCGTGCGAAGGGCCATGGCGATTCAGTTGATCATCAACCGCGAATGGGGTTTGGCCAAAAACGAAAACCCCAGTCAAGGTGCCTTCATCATCGAAGAACTCACAGAATTGGTCGAAGAGGCTGTTCTCACAGAGTTTGAAAAAATTGCAGACCGCGGTGGCGTCTTGGGCGCCATGGAAACGGGCTATCAGCGTGGCAAGATTCAAGACGAATCGATGCACTACGAAATGCTCAAGCACACTGGCGAGTACCCCATCATTGGCGTCAATACTTTCAGAAACCCCAGAGGTGACGAAGTGTTGGAAAAATTAGAGTTGGCGCGTTCCACTGAGGAAGAGAAGAAGTCTCAGCTCGATCGCCTGCACGACTTCCACGCCAAGCACGCCAAAGAATCACCGGCCATGTTGGCTCGCTTACAACAAGCCGTGATCCACAACGAGAACGTGTTTGAAGTGCTGATGGACGCGGTGCGCGTGTGTTCACTGGGCCAAATCACCAACGCCCTGTTTGAGGTGGGTGGACAATACCGACGGAACATGTAACTCGCATGAACATCCTTTTTATCGTCGACCCCCTCGCCTCCTTCAAAATCAAAAAAGACACCACTTTTGCCATGATGCGAGAAGCACAAAAGCGCGGCCATCAGGTCTCTGCTTGCGAAGTGCCTCACATTCAGTGGCAAAAAGGCGAGTGCGTCAAAGCGGCCGTGCAGGACCTTCGCTTAACGGGCGATGCGCAAACTTGGTTCGAGGTCAGCGCATCACGGCAAGCATGGCTGAAAGACTTTGACGCCATCCTCATGCGCAAAGATCCGCCCTTCGATTCTGAATTTTTCTACGCGACGCATTTGCTCAGCCAAGCGGAGCGCGAAGGCGCCAAGGTGTTCAACAAGCCTGCTGCATTGCGCGATCATCCCGAAAAACTGGCCATCATGGAGTTTCCGCAATTCATTGGACCGACCTTGGTCACTCGCTCAGCCGATGCTGTCAAGGCTTTCCACGCAGAACACAAGGACATCATCTTGAAACCGCTCGATGGCATGGGCGGCATGGGCATTTTTCGTGTGGGCGCAGATGGCATGAATTTGGG
>CANJOS010000162.1 GCA_947476015.1 Comamonadaceae bacterium
CCCAAGCAATCGATCGGCTGGTTGAGCGAGATTTTTTCGATGCAAGGCCTATTTGACGCCCCGTCACTTGCCAAGCGCATCAGTCAAGCAAACTCAATTCACCATCACCAATTTGCCCATCACTCCACGTGATCCCATGTGGGCAAAAGCAGCCTTCAATTCACGCATCGGCATGGTTCTGTAAATCACGGGTTTGACTATTCCTTGAGCGTACCACTTTGCCAATTCAGCCATCATGGCCGCATTGGCCTGCGGCTCTCTTCGCGCAAAATCACCCCAGAAAACCCCCACGATGGAGGCGCCTTTCAGCAATGCCAAATTGAAGGGCAAAGCGGGAATGGGGCCCGCCGCAAATCCCACCACCAAGTAGCGGCCGCGCCACGCAATGGATCTAAAAGCGGGTTCTGCAAAATCGCCACCAACGGGATCGTAAATGACATCGGGGCCTTTGCCCTCGGTGAGAGTTTTCAAAACCTCCCGCATGTTTTGCGTGGTGTAGTTGATGGTTTCATCGGCTCCCAATGATTTGCAAAGGGAACATTTTTCATCTGTGGAAGCTGCAGCAATGACTTTGGCGCCAACGGCTTTGGCAATTTGAATGGCGGCAGTGCCAACGCCGCCTGCAGCACCTAAGATCAAAACGGTTTCACCCGCTTTGAGTGCTGCGCGGTCAAGCAAGGCATGGTGAGAGGTGGCATAAATCATGATGAAGGCGGCAGCGTCAACAGCAGGAAAGCCGGCAGGCAATGGCATGCAGAGTTTGGCTGCCGCAAGTGTATGGGTGCCAAATCCGCCAGTCCCAGACAAGCAGGCAACGGATTGACCCACTTTGAGGTGTGTCACACCTTCGCCCACGGCCTCAACGACACCCGCATATTCCGACCCCGGTACGAAGGGCAGATCGGGTTTCATTTGGTATTTGTTCTGGACAATGAGCAGGTCGGGGAAGTTCAGGCTGGCGGCCTCAATGCGGATTAAAACTTGACCCGTTTGTGGGGCGGGGGTTGGAATTTCTTTCCAATTCAATGCCTCAACACCAATCGGGTTTTCACAGAGCCAAGCGTGCACAGAAATTCTCCTCAAAATTCACACAATTCATTGAATATAAAGGCCCCAATGACCCTCTTGATGTCTCGGTAGCGACCTACAATTGAGACCTAGGACTCGCCCATGAAAATACTGATTTCCAACGACGACGGCTACCGCGCAGAAGGCATTGTGGCCCTTTATCACGCCCTGAAGCAAGTGGCCGATGTGGAGGTGGTCGCACCTGAGCACAACAACAGTGCCAAGTCCAATGCCCTCACATTGCATTCTCCCTTGTATGTTCGCCATGGGGAGAATGGGTTTCGCTATGTCAATGGCACCCCCGCCGACTGCGTGCACATTGCGCTCACGGGGTTGCTGGGCTACCGTCCCGACTTGGTTGTGTCTGGCATCAACAATGGTGCCAACATGGGCGATGACACTTTGTACTCAGGCACCGTCGGTGCTGCCATGGAGGGCTATTTGTTTGGCATTCCAGCATTGGCTTTCTCTCAAACCGAAAAGGGCTGGGTCCACTTGGATAAGGCGGCAGAGTTTGCCAAACGCATGGTGGTGCAAATGGCCGAACAGAACTTCATTGGCAAGTCGCCTTGGTTGCTCAATGTGAATTTACCCAATCGATCCGACACTTTGAAGTCGGTCAAACTTTGCCGATTGGGACGCAGGCATGCAGCCGAACCGGTGATCACGCAAATGAGTCCACGCGGCGAAACCATGTACTGGATTGGCAAAGCCGGTGAGGCCATGGACGATGGAGAAGGCACCGATTTTCATGCGGCCAATCAAGGCCACGTCACCATCACACCTTTGAAAGTCGATCTCACAGATCACGAGAACACGGGCTATTGGGCGCAAAATTTATCCAAGCTCAACATGGGGGCATGATGGCACAGCGTCCTGCTTTTCCGGTGAAGTTGGGTCAAACACCGCCTGCGAACAAGCACGCATTGGCTTCGCCTCAAGGCCTAGGTCTCGATTCCAGCGCGGTTCGTCAGCGCATGGTGCAGAAGTTGGCTGAACAAGGCCTCAAAGATCCCGAGGTCCTGAAAGCCATGGGCGCCGTTGAGCGACATCGATTTGTCGAAAGTGCGTTGGTCAACCAGGCTTATGAAGACACAAGCTTGCCCATCGGATTGGGACAAACCATTTCTAAGCCCAATGTGGTGGCCCGAATGATTGAGCTTTTGCGCGAAGGTGCCAGTTGTAAGCTGGGCCGCGTCCTTGAAATTGGCACGGGCTGTGGTTATCAGGCTGCGGTGTTGAGCCATGTTGCCAGTGAGGTTTACAGCATTGAAAGATTGAAAGATTTGCATGAAAAGGCTCGTGCCAATTTGCGACACTTCCGATTGGCCAATGTGCATTTGTTGTTTGGAGATGGCATGTTAGGCTATCCCAAGGGGGCTCCTTACGCCGCCATCATTTCTGCAGCTGGCGGAGAAAATTTGCCGCAGGCTTGGCTCGATCAATTGGCGGTAGGCGGCCGATTGGTGGCACCGACGGTCACAACGGGCGGGCAGCAAGCGCTCATGGTGGTCGACAAAACACTGCAAGGATTCAAGCAGACCGTTCTTGAGGCGGTTCATTTTGTCCCTCTAAAATCGGGTATCTCCTGAAGGATTTCGAATGAAATTGATGTGTGTCCGTCATGGTTTGGCGGTACTGTGTGCATGGACTTTTTTGGCATTGAGTGCTTGCAGCACCAAGCCCCATGGACCCGTGCCTGTTGAAGACAGGGTGGCCGGAGCAGCTGCTTCCCGCCCTGTGCCCATCAGCCAACCACGCCCAGTCAGTAGCCCAGTGGCGGTCAGCACACCTGTCACCATGGGGGGTTCTGAAAATGCGGGCAAGTCTGGTTTTTACAGTGTACGTTCTGGCGACACCCTCACCAAAATTGCGCTCGACCATGGGCAAGCATGGCGTGACATTGCCAAATGGAATGGTTTGGACAATCCCAACGTCATTGAAGTTGACCAGGTTCTGCGGGTAGCCCCTCCCATCACTGAAGCCAATGCGGCAAAAGTAGCCATCAACTCGCGGCCTGCTGCAACGTCAACTCCCTCGGCGGCTGCAACTACCCCTGCACCACAAAATGCGCCGCTTAACGCAGCACCCGCGGTGAGCCCTGCCCTTGACGAGGGTTTGGTTTTTGCGTGGCCTCACCCGGGACAAGTTTTGGCAGGTTTTGATGAAGCCAAAAACAAAGGTCTAGACTTTGCAGGCAAGGCAGGTGATCCTGTCCTGGCCGCGGCAGAAGGCAAAGTCGTTTATGCCGGTTCTGGCCTTAGGGGCTATGGCAACCTGGTCATACTGAAGCACAACAACACCTATTTAACGGCCTATGCACACAACCAAACTTTGTTGGTGAAAGAAGACCAAGCGGTGGCCAAGGGTCAGAAAATTGCAGAGATGGGAAGCTCCGATGCAGACCGCGTTAAATTACATTTTGAAATTCGCAAGCAAGGCAAGCCTGTCGACCCCGCCAAACTCTTGCCTTCACGTCCATGAGCAAACAGAAGGACTCATCTCGAGAAGAACAAACACAGGAAATCATCCCAGGGCGCACAGATTTACCTGAAGGTTGGCTTCACATCGACGCCCTCGACATGGAAGCGCAAGGCATCGCTCGCAGGCCCGATGGCAAAGTGGTTTTTGTTGAAGGTGCTTTGCCTTTCGAGATGGTGTCCGTCAATGTGCATCGCAAGAAAAACAATTGGGAAGCCGGTGTGGTCACGGCAGTTCATCGTGAATCATCGCAGCGGGTCAAGCCCGGTTGCCCGCATTTTGGCTTGCATGCAGGTGCGTGCGGTGGTTGCAAAATGCAGCACCTCGAAGCCAGCGCCCAAGTTGCGGTCAAGCAACGCGTGCTAGAGGACAACTTGTGGCATCTGAGCAAGGTCAAACCTGAAAATCTTTTGCGGCCCATGGAGGGACCTGCCTGGGGCTATCGGTACCGAGCGCGAATGTCAGTTCGCTATGTGCATAAAAAAGGCGAGGTTCTCATTGGCTTCCATGAGCGCAAAAGCAGGTACGTGGCAGACATCAAAACTTGTCGCGTACTACCCCCCCAAATCAGTGCCTTGCTTTTGCCGCTGCGTGAATTGATATTTGGCATGGATGCACGTGAAACCGTGCCGCAAATTGAATTGGCCCAAGGGGACACCGTGACGGCGTTGGTGCTTCGCCACCTTGAGCCCCTAAGCCCCGCAGACCAAGATCGACTGCGCGCATTTGCAGTTCAGCATGAAGTGCAATGGTGGTTGCAAATCAAAGGCCCTGACACCGTGAAGCTCATGGACGAAGGGGGCACGGAATTGTCTTATGACTTGCCCGATTTCGGTGTTCACATGCCTTTCAAACCCACTGATTTCACACAAGTCAATCCGCACATCAACCGTGTGTTGGTCACGCGGGCGCTTCGCTTGCTCAGGCCTGAAGCGCACGAACGAGTGATCGATTGGTTTTGTGGTTTGGGTAATTTCACCTTGCCCATTGCCACCACAGCCAAAGAAGTGCTTGGCATTGAAGGCGCTGAAACTTTGGTGGCCCGTTCCCAAGAAAATTACCAGCGAAACCAAGCCATGCGAGGCAATGCCAAGCGCTTGGCTCCGACAGCTTTCATTGCGCGCAACTTGTTTGAAATGACGCCCGAAATGCTGATGGCCGATGGTATTGCCCATAAATGGTTAATCGACCCACCGAGGGAGGGTGCTTTTGCATTGGCGAAATCCTTGGCAGAACTTCATGAAAATCCTGAACTCAGAGGTCATTGGGAATTTCCCAAGCGCATTGTCTATGTGAGCTGCAATCCTGCGACGCTGGCGCGTGATGCGGGCCTGCTGGTTCACAGAGCGGGTTACAGGTGCCTCAGTGCTGGCGTGATCAATATGTTTGCCCACACGGCCCATGTGGAGAGCATGGCTGTCTTTGAGCGGATCTGAAAAGAGAAAAGCACCTGAGTTCTTTCGAACTCAGATGCTTGATATTGAAGCTTTTAAGCTGATATCGATAAGTTAGTCGCGCTCTCCGCCCCAAATGCCCAGCAAGGCCAGCAGGCTTTGAAATACGTTGAACAAATCCATGTACAGCATCAAAGTGGCGCTGATGTAATTGGTTTCGCCGCCATCCAAAATTTGCTTCAAGTCATACAACATGTAGGCACTGAAAATACCGATGGCAGCTACCGACAAAGCCATCATGCCGGCAGTTGAGCCCACAAAAATGTTGACGATGCCGCCCACCATGAGGACCAAGGCACCCACAAACAGCCACTTGCCCATGCCAGACAAATCGCGCTTGATGACACTGGCCAAGACGGACATGACTGCAAAGACACCAGCGGTACCAGCGAAGGCCGTCATGACGAGGTCAGGACCGTTTTTGAAGCCCAAAACCATGGCAATCATGCGGGACAGCATGAGGCCCATGAAGAATGTGAAAGCCAGCAAGACCAACACGCCGGTTGAGGAGTGCTTGGTTTTCTCGATGGCGAACATAAAGCCGATGGCGCCGCCCAAGAAG
>CANJOS010000163.1 GCA_947476015.1 Comamonadaceae bacterium
GCACGCAAAGCTACCACGTATTCGTAAGTTCGGCCATCGCCCATCACGCCCACGCTCTTAACGGGCAAAAATACCGCAAAAGCTTGGCTGGTCAGGTCGTACCAAGACTTGCCTTTGTCATCGGTGAAGTTGCGCAGTTCTTCCATAAAGATGGCATCGGCACGGCGCAGTAAATCGGCGTATTCTTTTTTCACTTCGCCCAAAATGCGCACACCCAAACCGGGTCCAGGGAAAGGATGGCGATAGACCATTTCGCGGGGCAAGCCCAGCGCCACACCCAATTCACGCACTTCGTCTTTGAACAGTTCGCGCAAAGGTTCTAACAACTTCAAGCCCAATTGTTCAGGCAAGCCGCCTACATTGTGGTGGCTCTTGATGGTGACAGCCTTCTTGCTTTTGGCACCGCCGGACTCAATGACGTCAGGATAGATGGTGCCTTGTGCTAAGAAGCTAGCGCCCTTGTGACCACCTGCACCCGCCTTTAATTTCGCTGCTTCGTCTTTGAAAACATCGACAAACAAGCCGCCAATGATCTTGCGTTTATGCTCAGGTTCGCTCACGCCAGCCAACTTGCCTAGGAACAAATCACTGGCATTGACTCGAATCACCCGAGCATGCAATTGACCTTCGAACATTTCCATGACCATGTCGCCTTCATTGAGGCGCAGCAGGCCATGGTCAACAAAAACACAGGTGAGTTGAGCGCCAATGGCGCGGTGAATCAGAGCGGCGGCAACAGATGAATCGACACCCCCAGACAAGCCCAGAATGACTTCTTCATCCCCCACTTGTTCTCGAATCTTGGCAACCGCTTCCTCGATGTAGTTGCCCATGATCCAGTCGGGGCGGGCCTTGCAAATTTCAAGGACAAATCGGTTCAAAAGTGCTTGCCCTTGAAGTGTGTGTGTCACTTCAGGATGAAACTGCACTGCGTAAAAACGCCGAGCTTCGTCGGCCATTCCAGCAATGGGGCACGCAGGGGTTGAGGCCATGACTTTGAAACCTTCAGGCAACTGCGTTACTTTGTCGCCATGGCTCATCCAAACTTTGAGCATGCCATGACCATCAGCTGTGGCAAAGTCTTCAATGTCTTTCAGTAATTCTGTATGGCCGTGAGCACGGACTTCTGCGTAACCAAATTCACGGGTCTGCCCTGCTTCGACTTTGCCACCCAATTGTTCGGCCATGGTTTGCATGCCATAGCAAATGCCCAAAACAGGAATACCCAGTTGAAAAACCGCATCAGGCGCGCGATCGTCTACCTCATACACACTGGCATGAGAGCCTGACAAAATGATTCCCTTGAGGTTGCCGTCTTTGGCGTAATCACGAACCCAATCGTTGTTCACATCGCAGGGATGTACTTCACAAAAAACATGGGCTTCACGAACTCGGCGTGCAATGAGTTGTGTCACTTGAGAGCCAAAGTCGAGGATCAGAATTTTAGAATGCTGCATGGAAACTTGAGAGTCAATCAATGGTTTGTAACAAAGCGGAGCGCTGAATCAATCAGCGCGGTAGTTGGGCGCTTCTTTGGTAATTTGCACATCGTGTACGTGGCTTTCGCGAATCCCAGCTGCCGTAATTTCAACGAACTCAGCTTTATTTCGCATGTCTTCAATGGTGGGGCAACCACAGTAGCCCATGCTGGCACGCAAGCCACCCGCCATTTGGAACAGAATGGCCACCACAGAACCTTTGTAGGGAACACGGCCTTCAATGCCTTCGGGCACCAATTTATCAGCATTCGGATTGCCCGTGCTGGACTCTTGGAAGTACCGATCTGCGCTGCCTTGCTGCATGGCGCCAATACTGCCCATGCCGCGGTAGCTTTTGTAGCTGCGACCTTGGTACAAAATGATTTCACCAGGGGCTTCCTCAGTGCCTGCAAACATGCCGCCCATCATGACGGTGTTGGCACCTGCAGCAATGGCCTTGGCAATGTCGCCGCTGTAACGAATGCCACCGTCTGCGATCAGTGGCACACCTGTGCCTTGAAGCGCTGTGGCCACATTGTCGATGGCCATCACTTGGGGCACACCAACGCCTGCCACGATTCGGGTGGTACAAATGGAACCAGGGCCAATGCCCACTTTGACGGCATCGGCGCCGGCTTCAACCAAGGCCAAAGCTGCAGCACCCGTTGCAATGTTGCCGCCTATCACTTCAATGTGTGGGTAGTTTTTCTTAACCCAGCGAACGCGCTCAATCACGCCTTGGCTGTGGCCATGGGCCGTGTCAACCACAATCGCGTCAACCCCTGCTTTGACCAAGGCTTCAACGCGGGCCTCAGTGCCCTCTCCTACGCCCACCGCGGCACCCACCAGAAGTCGGCCGGATGCATCTCGTGCTGCCAAAGGAAAATTCAACTGTTTGGTAATGTCTTTCACAGTGATCAAACCCAACAGCTCGAACGCATCGTTCACCACCAGCAATCGCTCCAGCTTGTATTTGTTCAAAAGCGCTTTGGCTTCTTCGGGGGTCGTGCCTTCTGGAACGGTGATCAAACGCTCTCGAGTCGTCATGATTTCGCTCACGGGTTGGTCGTAACGTGTTTCAAAGCGCATGTCACGACCGGTCACAATGCCCACCACTTTGCCGCCTTCGCAGACAGGAAAACCAGACACGCCCAGCTCGTCTGACAAGGCCATCACTTGGCGAACCTTGGTGTCGGGCGTGATAACCACAGGGTCACGCAACACACCAGATTCATAGCGCTTGACTTTGGCTACTTGGGCCGCCTGCTCCTGGGGAGTGAGGTTTTTGTGAACGATGCCAATGCCACCTTCTTGGGCAATGGCAATGGCCAATCGAGCTTCTGTCACAGTGTCCATGGCCGCTGAGATCAGGGGCAAGTTCAACCTAAGTTTGCGTGTGAATTGGGTGGAGAGTGACGTGTCCTTGGGCAGGACTTGAGAGTAGGCTGGCACCAACAAAACGTCGTCGAAGGTGAGTGCTTTACCGAGCAGGCGCATAGGAATAGCTCCAAAAAAAGGATTGTACCCTCGTCAAAGCATGCCGGCGCGCTTGAAATACGCCCCTTAATACCCAGCAACTGCCCCAATTCGGCGACGTGCAAAAAGCCCTGTTCGGCCTTTGCCTTGTCCCTTAAACCGTTGTTTTCGAGCAATTTTGGGGTCAACTAACAGTGAACGGTAAATTTCAAGTCGATCACCCTCCTTCAGAAGTTCATTCAAAGCCACTCGGCGCGACCAAATTCCTTGACCCTGAACGGGTCGCGCAGCAGCAGTGAATGCCTCCAAATAGGGCTTGAATTCTGCAGACGCTTTGAAGGCTTCAATGGCGTCTTGCACCCTGCTCCCAGGGACCAAGGTCAAACTCGCTTGAACCAATTGCCTTGGAGCGGGACTGAACAAGCAATGAATGATCATCGAACACTTTCGGAACCATAAATTTCTTCAGCACGTTTGACAAAAGCATCTACCAAACTGGCGGCTATTTTGTCAAAAACTGGGCCTACCACGGCAGACAGGGTGGGACTGGCAAATCCGTACTCAAGTGCCAGTGTCACCTTGCAGGCGCGTTGAGAGTTGTCCCCAACTGGATCAAAAGTCCAAGTACCCTCCAAATTTGAGAATGGCCCCTGGACCAGTTTCATGTGAACTTCATGATTTTCAACATGGGTGTTGTGTGTGACGAAGACTTGACTCACACCTGCCATGCCGATTCCTACTTCGGCGTCCATTTCGAGGCCGCTGAATTTGAGAACCTTGGATTTGTTACACCAAGGCAAGAAATGCATGTATTGATCAACATCCGTGACCAAACGAAACATTTCCTCTGGGGTGTACCAGATCAGGACGGATTTAAGGAGTTTCTTCATACAATAAGGCTTGTTCATGAGATTGTAATTTCTCAGAGCCCTCACTTGCAAATTCAAGCATCGCAAGCGCTTCTAATTTTTCATTCTTCATGGCCACGCCTCCCAAAAAAACCAAAGGACCCGGAAAATCAGGTCTTATCGCCGAAAACAAAAAAGCAGCATTTGACTACTTTTTTGAAGAGCGGCACGAATGCGGCATGGTTTTAGAAGGCTGGGAAGTCAAGGCCGTGCGCGAAGGAAAAGTGCAATTAACCGATGGTTACGTGGTCATACGCAACAAGGAAATGTTCATCATCGGGTGTCTGATTAACCCCTTGAAAACAGCCTCCACACACGTGAACCCTGAGGCCGCCCGCACACGCAAGTTGCTTCTCAAACGCGATGATATAGACCGTCTCACCAGCAAGGTAGAGCAAAAAGGATTCACGCTAGTGCCTGTCAATTTGCATTGGAAAGCAGGCTTCATCAAATGCGAGGTGGCTTTGGCCAAAGGCAAGGCTGAGCACGATAAAAGAGACACCATCAAAGACCGCGAAGGCAAGCGCGAAGTTGAACGCGCCATGAAAAGTCGAAACCGCTAAAAAAACGCTTTGAGCTTATGCCAAATGACGAAGCGGGTGGGCTTCAGGTGCCCAGGGACTTTTAAAAAACAGCGACCACTCTTCGTGGGAAACTTCAGACAATTTGCCATGCGCCCATTTCGGCCGATGATCCTTGTCAATGGCCAAGGCCCTGATACCCTCAACGGTCTCGCTTTGATCACGCAAATGGAAACAATGGTGAACCAAGTCTCGCTCCATGCGCAAGTCATCTGCCAAACCCATGCTTCTGGCTTTGCGAATCTGGGCCAGCACCACAGAGACCATGAGAGGAGAGGCCTTGTTCAAACTTACCAAGGTTTGGACAGCCCAAGCCGAGTTGTCTTGCTCCAGTGCTGCCCAAATTTCCAAGGGGGTCGCGTGCGCAAAACATTTGTCGATGCCCGCTCTGTCTGGAAATTGAACAAGCTCAAGTTTTGTAAATTGACTTTGCAACCAGCGCTCTACTGCTTCGCCACTTTCAAAGGGTGTACTGAGCAAGGTTTTCCAAATCAAGGGCAAGCGTTGGACTTCAATCAAGCCATCTGCCAGACCGGCTTGAATGGCCATTGGACCATTGATCTTCTGTCCCGTGAGACCCAGGTATTCACCAATGTGACCAGGGCATCTGCTTAAGAAATAACCACCGCCGACGTCTGGAAATAAACCGATGTGCGTTTCGGGCATGGCCATCTGAGTTCGATCGGTCACGATGCGAACACTGGCACCCTGAGCAATGCCCATCCCACCGCCCATGACCACGCCATCCATGAAGGCAATGTAAGGCTTTGGATAGGTATGAATCAAATGATTCAAAGCGTATTCTTCCGTGAAAAAATCACCCAGAATTTTATCGCCAGCCAATGCTGCCTGGTGAAAGAATCGAATGTCTCCCCCCGCGCAAAAGTGTCCAAAAGCTTCTTCTTTGCCTTGCCCTCGAACCAACACTGCCAAGACCTGTGGGTTATTTTGAAATTCAAGCAAAGCATTTGTGAACAACCGGACCATGTCAAGCGAAAGTGCGTTCAAGGCCTTGGGCCGATTCAGAGTGATGCACCCTACTCTGCCTACCACTTGGTGTAA
>CANJOS010000164.1 GCA_947476015.1 Comamonadaceae bacterium
CGCGTGCTGGCGCCAAATACTTCTGCATGAAAGGCGGGTACGAGCGGCGCGCCTTGACCGCCGGCTGCCAAATCGCGCGTGCGAAATTCAGCCACCACATCGATGCCTGTGAGCTCAGCAAGCAGTGCTGGGTTGTTGAGTTGCAAGGTGTAACCTACTGCAGCTTGGCCAGTGCTGGGAACGTCATCAAATTCGAGGGGGCGATGTCGGACGGTTTGGCCGTGAGCGCCGATGGCTTGAATGTCATTGGCTTGCATTGCGCTAACCTTGAGCAAGGCGAGCACCACTTGCGCGTAGTTTCTTGCTAAGCAATTGCCAGCCAATGCAGCGCGGTGCAATTCGTTGTTGCCAGGTGTATTCAGGCTGAGAAGTTCTGCGCGAAATTCGGCGTCAAATGGCTGAAAGACATGCTGCAAGACTTTCAGTCGACGCGTATTGAACAAAACATCAGGAGTCACACCATGCGAAACCGTACCCTGCGCATTGGCGCCCTCTTGCCACTGCAACAAAACGCCATCCACGCCATCGAGCGAGGTGCCAGACATCAAGCCAATGAAGTACTGCATGCGAACATCAGTTGCCGATGCGAGCGATGGGGAAATAGCAGAAACTGGCGAAGAGGGGGAGGAGGTCAACCTGGCCCCTGCCCAAGGTGAAGTTTATTGAACGTTGCCTTGGCGCATTTGCGCCGCGGCCATCAACTGTGAGCGCGCAAATTGTGCGCGTTGGTTGAATTGAGGACGCAAGGCCGCAGAAATCGGCTCGGATGAGCCCTGCTGCGCCAGGGTGAGAGGGTCGACGTGACGCCCATTGATGCGGAATTCAAAGTGCAAGTGAGGGCCAGTGGCCCAGCCAGTTGAGCCGACAGCACCCAAGGTGTCGCCTTGCTTCACAGTTTGACCTTTGCGCACATTGATGCGGCTTAAGTGTGCGTACACCGTGCTTTGGCGGCCGTTGTGTTGCACGGTGACCATGTTGCCAAAGCCACCTGAGAATCCGCTTTCAACCACCACGCCATCGGCCACTGAAATAACAGGTGCGCCTGTAGGGGCCGCGTAATCAACGCCCATGTGTGCGCGTTGTGTGTGGAAAATAGGATGATTGCGCATGCCAAAACCACTGGTGCGACGTGAATAAGGCATAGGCGAGGCCAAGAATGCGCGGCGCAGGCTGTCGCCCTTCATGGTGTAGTAAGCACCTTTTTGTCCGGGTTCTTGGAACCAGACCGCGTCGTAGGTTTTCTTATCGTTGATGATTTCTGCGCTGAGCAAACGACCCGTGCGCAGGGGTTCGCCTTCGGCCTCAAGGGTTTCGTAAACCACGGAGAACACAGCGCCTTTTCGCAGCGCGCGGTGAAAGTCAATCTGGCCAGAGAACACATCGGCCAATTGGCGTGTGACCGTGTCGGGCAAACGTGCTTCGTCGGAAGCGGCGTAAAGAGATGAAGCAACGGTGCCACCGGACATGCGAACGCTGGCAGTGAGGGCTGCTGAGTCGGTTCGGACGCTGAATTTGTTGTCGGCATTGCGCGTGATCACCATGCGCTGATACTGGCTGTCGGAGTCGGTCTTGAGCCAACGCGTTGTGAGCGTGAGCAGCTGTTGTTGCTCATTGGCTTCTACGGATACATTGCGACCAGATCGGTTCAGCAGGGCTTGCCGAACTTCGGGTGTTTTGCGAATGTAGTTGGCAGCAGCTGAGTCGACCAGACCCAAGCGGCGTAACAAGCTCTCAGCTGTGTCGGTGCCGCGGGTGATGTCGTTGCGATAGAGCTTCAGGGTTTTTTGTTCAAGAGCCGCGACTTGAGACTGAAGGTCGGGGGTTTCTAAGGCTTCGACCAAGGTGCGAACGGGCAAATTGGAGGCGTCGGGGCCGAGGTTGGCAACCGCAAATGCACCACCACCACCGCCCAACAACGCAGCAGCCACGAAGGCGCTAACGTGCTTGGGATGACGCGCAACAAAAACCCGCAGCAATTCGCTGTGGATTTTGGCAAACGCTACAAGCTCGAGGCCGTAGGGTTTAGCAGCTGTCAAAAACTGGGTGATGAAATTCATTGGGTCCGAAAAATAACAACGACAAAGTCAGCCCTTAAAATAGGACAAACAATTCCCGCCATTCTAACGCTTCAGAAGACTGGCGAATACTGGAAAACCCTTATGAATTCACCCGTTTCGAGCCAATATCCCGTGACAGATGCTGTCAAAGAGGCGTTGGCGGTCACTTTGCGCGGCTGTGAAGAGCTCATTCCTCAGGATGACTGGCTTAAAAAACTGGCCAAATCAGAGGCAACGGGCGTTCCGCTGCGCATTAAATTGGGACTAGACCCCACGGCCCCCGACATTCATGTGGGTCATACGGTCGTGCTGAACAAGATGCGGCAGTTGCAGAATTTGGGACACCAAGTCATCTTTCTGATTGGCGATTTCACGAGTCTGATTGGCGATCCCTCCGGTCGCAATTCAACGCGTCCGCCCTTAACGCCCGAACAGATCAAGGCGAATGCCGAGACTTATTACCGCCAAGCCAGCTTGGTGTTGGACCCTGCTAAAACAGAAATTCGTTACAACAGCGAGTGGAGCCTGCCGCTCGGTGCCATGGGCATGATTCAACTGGCGGCCAAGTACACGGTAGCGCGCATGATGGAGCGCAACGATTTTCACGATCGATTCAAGGCGGGGACACCCATCAGCGTGCACGAATTTTTGTATCCGCTCATGCAGGGTTATGACTCTGTGGCACTGAAGTCTGACCTTGAACTGGGTGGGACCGACCAGAAGTTCAACTTGCTCATGGGCCGTCATTTGCAGGCCGAGTACGGCCAAGAACCGCAATGTATTTTGACCATGCCTTTGCTGGAAGGTTTGGATGGCGTGGACAAAATGTCCAAGTCTAAAAATAATTACATTGGCATCAGCGAAGAGCCCAACACCATGTTTGCCAAGGTCTTGTCCATCTCCGACGTTTTGATGTGGCGTTGGTACACGCTCTTGTCTTTCAAGTCCATGTCTGACATTGAGGCTTTGAAGAAGCAAGTGGCGGATGGCCTGAATCCAAAAGAAGCCAAGGTGGCTTTGGCCAAGGAAATCACGTCGCGCTTTCATGGAGCGGCGGCGGCTGATGCGGCTGAGCAAGACTTTGTCAATCGCAGCAAGGGCGGTGTACCGGATGAAATTCCTGAAGTCAATTTAAGAGGTGCACCTTTGGGCATTGCTGCTTTGTTGAAGATGGCCGGCTTGGCACCTTCAGGCTCGGAAGCCAGTCGCTTGATTGATGGCGGCGGTGTGCGGGTAGATTCTTCAGTGGTGAGTGACAAAGGTTTGAAGCTAGAAGCCGGCACCTATGTGGTTCAAGTGGGCAAACGCAAATTTGCGCGGGTTCATTTAAGCGCATGATTTCAAAACTACCCGCTTGGTCGCCGCGCACTTTGTTGTTGGCTTCTGTGGTGGTGGCCATCATCACCATCACGCTTAAAACATGGGCATGGTGGATAACCGACTCTGTGGGTCTGCTGTCAGATGCCATGGAGTCTTTGGTTAATTTGGCCAGTGCGATTTTTGGTTTGCTGATGGTCACGGTGGCTGCGCAACCGGCCGATGAAGAACACCCATACGGCCATCACAAAGCAGAATATTTTTCTTCAGGCTTTGAAGGAATTTTGATCATCGTGGCGGCCATTGGCATCATTTGGGCGGCAAGCCATCGCATTTTTGACCCACAGCCGATTGAGCAAGTGGGTTGGGGTTTGACCTTGTCTGTGGCCAGTTCGGTTTTGAATGGTTTGCTGGCTTGGGTGATGTTTGGTGCGGCCAAAACGCATCGCTCTATTGCGCTTGAAGCGGATGCCAGACATCTGGTCACCGATGTGTGGACTTCTGTGGGCGTGGTCATCGGCATTGGTTTGGTCAGTGTGACGGGGTGGTTGTGGCTAGATGCTGTGGTAGCCATCGGCGTCGCACTGAATATTTTGAAAGAGGGCTTTCACCTCATTTGGCGTTCTTCGCAAGGTTTGATGGACGAGGCGGTGGAGCCAGAAGTGATTGCGCAGATCAACGAAATTTTGTCGGGCTTTGCGCACCATCGCGATGATGTGTCGATCATTCGTTTTGACCATGTGACCACCCGCAAGGCTGGGCAACGTCGATTTGTGGACATGCACATGCACATGCCCGCCTCTTGGACCTTGGGCCGTGCCGCAGCTCTGCGTGCCAGCGTAGAGCAATCGTTGATGAGTGAAGTGCCAGGTTTGCGTGCCAGCATTCAGTTACTACCCTCTGATGTAGAAGCTCATTTTGATTCTGAAAGAGACATGCTGTGATTGGATTAGCTCAGCGTGTTTCAGAAGCGCGTGTGGTGGTGGCGGGGCAGGTGATTGGGCAAATTCAAAAAGGATTGCTATTGCTGCTGTGCGCAGAGCAAGGTGACACCACTGCCAAAGCCGATAAGCTGCTCAGCAAGATTTTGAAGCTCAGAATTTTCAGCGACGACGATGGCAAGATGAACCGCTCGCTTCAAGATTTGGACGGCAATGGTTTGCAGGGTGGTTTGTTGATTGTGAGCCAATTCACTTTGGCGGCCGATGTGAGCAGCGGCAACCGCCCCAGCTTTAAGCAAGCCGCCGCCCCCGCAGAGGGCCAACGTTTGTACGATTACTTCGTCACCGAAGCTCGCGAAGCTCACCCCATCGTCCAAACCGGCCAGTTTGCCGCCGACATGAAAGTGTATCTAGTCAACGACGGACCAGTCACGATCCCTTTGCACATTTAATTGGGGTTAAACAATTGGGGTCAGATCAACATTAATTTCGTCAATGAAAGGGTACCAAGGCTAAAGGGGGCTTCCTCATACTGGAGTACCAGAAATCGTTCAGCCCCCCTTAGCCTTGGTACCCTTTCATTGGAAATTAATGTTGATCTGACCCCAATTGTTTTTTCTCGAACGCATAATCAAAGCATGAACGAAAATAAAAATGATTTTGCGAAACTGAGTTTGTCGGCTTCGATGTTGGGCAATTTAGAGCAGTTGGGCTATTTGCAGATGACGGCCATTCAGGCGGCCAGTTTGCCTGTGACATTGGCGGGCAAGGATTTGATTGCACAGGCCAGTACGGGCAGTGGCAAGACTGCTGCTTTTGGTATTCCCTTGGTTGAAAAGATTCTGCCCGCAGACTTTGCGGTGCAAGCCATGATTTTGTGTCCGACGCGCGAGTTGGCCGATCAGGTGAGTCAAGAAATTCGCCGCTTGGCGCGCGCTGTGGGCAATGTGAAGGTGGTCACATTGTGCGGCGGTGTGGCGCTGCGTGGGCAGGTGCTGAGTTTGGAGCACGGTGCGCATGTGGTGGTGGGCACACCCGGACGGATCATGGACCATTTGGAGCGAGGCTCTTTGAAACTCAAGGGTCTTCAAACATTGGTGCTCGATGAAGCCGATCGCATGCTAGATATGGGTTTCTTTGACGACATTGCGA
>CANJOS010000165.1 GCA_947476015.1 Comamonadaceae bacterium
CTCCACCACTGGTTCCTGCCGCCTTACATACATGGTTTCGGTGGCGATATTTTTGCAAGCCCACCCAGCGACATTAGGCCGACTTTAGACAGTGCATCAGCTGTGCAGGCGGTTGATTATTACAGCCGCCTACTTTCCAAATACAGTCCGCAGGGTGTTCTTGGTTACACCGAAGATCAGGCGCGCGCTGCATTGATTGGCGGACGCTCGAATATCTTTATTCATTCTAGTTCGTGGGTTACTTCGATGCTCACCGCGCAGGACAGTAAAGTCAAGGAAACCGCTCTCGTTACACGAATGCCAACTGGGCCAAAAGGCGACTTTCCTGCCTCAAATAGCCAAGGTTTGGGCATTCCAAAAAATGCAAAAAACAAGGAAGCCGCGTGGGCATTTATTCAATGGGCATTGAGTCCGGAACTCACAGCACGAATTGTGAAAGACACAGGCCATGCTTCCATCTGCCGTCGCTCTATCATTGAAAGTGCCGAATACAAGCGCCTCAACACGATCAATGGACAAGATATTGGCAAGCTCTACCTAGATGTTTTGCAACAACCTGCAGTAGGCCGCAATTACATGGCTTATCGCACGGTTAAGGAATTCCCGTTAATGGGCGATGTGGTTAACAAAGCTGTCGAACGAGTTGTTTCAGGGCAAATGCCGGCTGCTGAATCAATGCGCGTTGCACAGGAAGCTGCGCTAAGCAGCTTGCGGCGCAGTGGAGCCAAGGTTTAATCTGCTCCACAGTGGCCTCAGTTTCCTACGAAAGCCAGCGTCGCAGATTTGCGCGTCAGGCCATTGCCCCCAGCCTCCTCTTTCTGGTGCTGGTGGCTGGCCTTCCAACTTTGTTCCTCATCATCACCAGCTTGACTCCTGGAGCATTGGTCAATCCAGGCTCCTTAACAGACTTTTCTGATCCATTTCGAAACTACACGTTGTTAGGCAGCGACGAGCGATTCGTCGGTTCCTTGTGGGTTCAAGCCAGGTTAAGTTTGTACACCGTGACGTTGCAGGTTTTAATTGGAACTTCAATGGCTTTACTGGTGCATGCCGGCCAAGGAAGATGGCCCTCTTTAAGGCATCTTTTTGTCATACCCATGGTGTTACCACCCATTGTCGTCGCCGTTATTTGGAAGCTAATTTACACCCCAGATATCAGTCCCATTTACCACGCAGCTAAAGCAATGGGTATTGTGTTGCCTTCGCTAACGACCCATGTAGACTTTGCCCTTTGGGCCATCGTCATTGCAGACACATGGGAATGGGCACCGTTTACTTTTCTAATGGTACTTGCTGCTCTTCAGACTTTGCCAGCTGAGTATGTTGAAGCGGCACGCATGGATGGTGCTAACACCCTGTGTGTTTTTTGGCACATAGTTCTTCCCTATATTGCTCCTGTTCTGTTGGTTTGCACCTTATTTCGGGTGATAGACAGCATTAAAGCTTTTCCGTTGATCTTTCTTTTGACAGGTGGCGGACCGGGATCTGTGACAGAGGTCACGAATTATTACGCCTACCTAGTTGCATTCAATTTCGGCGAACTGGGATATTCAAGCGCGATCACTGTGGTGCTTCTTTCTCTAACCGTGTTGATCAGCTGGGCGGCAATGCGCGCTAGTCGCACAACTCAACCAATAGAATGAAAAAACACATTATTCTCTGGGCAGTTCCTTTGCTGCTTATTCTGATGTTGACACCATTTTTATGGCTACTTCAAATGTCGTTCAAGCCAACTCCGCTAATTTTGGAGTTTCCACCGCAACTTTTTTTCACACCCACTCTTGAGCATTACGTGGGCTTGTGGAAGGACGGATTTCCAGAGTCTTTTGTAAATAGTTTAATTACCAGCTCCATATCCACGGCCCTGGCACTTTTGATGGGCGTGCCCGCAGCCTACGCATTGTCACGCTGGAGCGGTCGCGGAAAATTCGGTTTGGGCTTGGGCATTCTTTTGACACGCATGGCACCTCCCATTGCATTCACCATCCCGTTTTTTCTAGCCTACCGCTGGCTTGGTTTGCTAGATACCCGCACCGGGTTGATTCTGATCTACATGACATTCAACTTACCTTTGGTCATCTGGATGATGCAACCATTCTTTGATGCCGTTCCGGCCTCACTTGAAGAGGCAGCTCTGATGGATGGCGCAGGCTTTCCTACGGTATTCGCTGAAATCGTCATGCCAGTGGCATCGGCTGGCATCGCGGCAACAGCAATTTTGTGTTTTTTATATGCATGGAACGACTTTTTCTTTGCTCTCATTCTCACACGAACTGATGCTCGTACAGCACCTGTTGCCGTGGTGAACTTTATGAATTATGAAGGTTGGGAGTGGGGAAAGATTGCTGCTGGCGGTTCTTTGGTGATGGCGCCTGTTCTGGCTTTTTCACTTTTAGTTCGACGTTATTTGGTCAGCGGATTGACTGCTGGTGCCGTCAAGGGATAAACCAATGTTGACTGATCTTAGCGGCAAAACAAAATTAGTTCCGGTGCTCGCATCTCCAGTTGACCACGTGATTGCGCCGAGTGCTTATAACCCAGCGTTTGCAGAGAGAGGACTGAATTGGTTGATGGTACCCATGGGCGTGGATCCTGTGGACCTTGCTGCAACGCTTAAACAATTGGCCAGGGTCACTAACCTGCAGGGTGTTAATTTGACCATTCCTCATAAAGCAAAGGCATTCTCTTTGTGCCGATGGGTGACTGCAGAGGCCCGTGTATCTGGCATGGTCAATACTCTGCGGTTAGAAGAAAAAGGAATTTGGTCTGGTACCAACACCGATGGCATCGGGTTCTTGAATGCGTTGCGTGCCCAAAAAATGCTAGACCTTACTCGGCCAGTCTTCCTTGCAGGTGCCGGAGGTGCTGGAACAGCGATTGCTTTTGCGCTTGCTAAAGTAGGATTCACGACCATTGATGTGGTTGATATTGACAAGCAACGCGCCAGTGTCCTGCTGCATTCTTTGCAAAGTATTTTTCCTAACATCACACTGGGAAATAGTTCAGAAGCATTAACCAGGGCCGGGTTAGCTGTGAATGCAACACCCGTGGGGCTTCACAAAGGCGACCCCACACCATTCAACGCCGAGTCCCTTCAAGACGATGCGGTATTGTTTGACATCATTGCAGCCCGTGACACGGAACTCATGTTTACAGCAAAAAAACGCAATCTGCGGGTGCTGGGTGGGCGCACCATGATCGACCATCAGTTGGCACATCAGATTGAGTTCTGGCGTGGCGATCACTTTGCTTTGGAGCCTCAGGAATGAAGCTGATTTGTATTTTTTTAACCTCACTTTTCAATGGGTAACAAGATGTCTAACCTGAAGAAATATTTGAATAGTTATGCGCTAGCAATCTTCGCACTTTCACTGATGCATACTCAGGCGGCCATGGCATGGCCTACTAGGTCAGTGCAGATGCTGGTAGGATTTCCGGCCGGTGGTTCGGTAGATGTGTTGGCACGAGCATTTGGCGAAGCCCTGTCGGTTCGAATGGGACAGAGCGTGGTGGTACAGAACCGCGACGGAGCGAGTGGAACAATCGGAATGGCTGCGGGCGCCAAGGCCGAGGACGGTCACACCATTGTTTTTGGGCCTGCAGGTCCGCTGGTTCTGCAACCCCACATTAAGGTCAATCTACCTTACAAGTTAAACGACATGGTTGGCATCTGCCAGACCTTTGTGAACAACTATGCATTGGTTACATCTCCAAATAGTAAATACCGCAACCTTCGAGATGTACTCAATGACCCCGATGCAAAGGGAGATGGCGTAACTTATGGTTCTGGTGGCATGGGCACCATGCCGCACATCGGTGCGGTGATGTTCTCGTTGCAAAGCGGCGCCGCCATGCGAGCAGTGCAGTATCGAGGAGATCCCCCGCTCGTATTGGCTCTGAAGTCAGGCGATCTGCAGCTGGCCTCGTTGTCAGTGGGCGCAGCACAAAAGCAAGGCTTTCGCATTCTTGGCGTCTTCACATCTAGCCGCTTGTCCGACGCGCCCGATGCGCCGACCATGACTGAGCAAGGCATTCCCGTGGTAGCTAGAGTGTTTGGTGGACTGTATGTACCTAAGAGCATGCCAGCCCAAGCAATCAAGGTACTCAAAGATGCCTGCGAAGATGCTGTTAAAAGCGAGCGCTATGTCAATGCCTCCAGGGCCTCACAGCAGGAGATTCTCTACCGAGACAGTGATGCGTTCAGCAACGCTTTAGCAACAGAGTTCGACTCTCTGGGCCAGATCTTGCGCAAGGCCAACCTCAAGCTTGATTAATTGAGATGATGAATAAAAATTCTTTTGGCGGTCGAATTGGCCGAACGTGGCGCGAGTCTGAACCTTGGTATCCTTCGCCGCCAGTCCAACCGGCCAACGCACCAAATATCTTGTTCATCGTGCTTGATGATGTCGGCTATTCCGATCTAGGTTGTTATGGCTCCGAAATCCAGACGCCTCGAATGGACGCCTTGGCCGAAGCCGGCTTGCGTTACAGCAATTTCCACGTCACCGCCATGTGTTCACCCACACGAGCCGCTTTGCTCACAGGGCGTAACGCACATGCGGTCGGCATGGGTGCGATCGCTGAATGGTCAACCGGTTTCCCTGGTTACCAAGGTCGAATCACACCGCAAGCAGCCACCATCGCCCAAATGTTATTGCCTTATGACTACGGTACTTATGCGGTTGGCAAATGGCATCTTGCCAATATGGGAGACTACCCCACTGGCGGTTCACGCGAGTATTGGCCATTGGGCAAGGGTTTCAACCGATGGTATGGATTCCTAGGTGGATTCATCGACCATTGGAATCCAGATCTGCACGAGGACAACCACCCTGTTCAACGCGAACCACGCAAAGGCTACCACCTTACAGAAGACTTGGTCGATCACGCCATTGGATACGTCCGTGATCACGTCACCTCTGCGCCCGGAAGACCCTGGCTCACCTATCTGGCGCTTGGCGCTGGTCACTGGCCGCTTCACGTCCCAAAGGAATGGATAGAAAAATACAGTGGTTGCTTTGACGAAGGCTGGGACTCCGTGCGCGAACAGCGACTGATACGCCAAAAATCGATGGGACTGTTACCTGCAGATACACCACTGGCGCCACCTAACCCCAATGTGAGAGCCTGGTCTTCACTGGCGCCGCAGGAACAAATTTTGTGCGCTAAATTGCAAGAAACATACGCCGGATTTTTATCACATGCCGACCATCAGATTGGGAGGTTGATCGACTATCTCAAATCAATCAACCAACTAGACAACACAGCCATTGTGCTTATTTCAGATAACGGTGCATCAGGGGAAGGCGGCCCAACTGGTGCTGTCAACATCCGCCGACACATGAGCATGGAGAA
>CANJOS010000166.1 GCA_947476015.1 Comamonadaceae bacterium
CTCATCACCTGCACAGTAAATTTCTGTTCGATTGCAAGTGGACAAAATCGCCACTTCTTTGTGTGTTGTAAAACTTTGGCGCAAACCTTTCAACGACTGATCCAAGCGCTCAGAGGCAAACGCAAAGCGTTCGCGCAAATCAATCGGCGCAGTTTTGTGGTTCAGCCCTAAGGTCCAAACAGCCATCAGCCCACCACCCTCAAGAAGGGTGAGGCCTTCAAATCGGGCCAGCAGTCTTCAATGCGTTTTTGAATGCCAGGTGCAGTCAAGCCATAGTGCTGCATCAACTTTTGCGGGTCACCATGCTCGGTAAATTCATCTTCAAAGCCCACCACCAACACCGGCATGGCAATGCCCATGTCTTGCAAAGCTTCCAGCACAGCCGCGCCTGCACCACCCTTGCGAGTGGCATCTTCAAGCGTGACAAGGCGATCGTGTGAAAGCGCAATTTCTTTCAATGTTTCAACATCCAAGGGCTTGGCCCAACGCATGTTGACCACGGTGGCGTTCATGCCTTCAGCCACTTTGAGGGCCTCGTAAAGCAAGGGGCCAAATGCCAGCAGTGCCACGCCTTGGCCTTGGCGCCTGATTTCAGCTTTGCCAAAAGGCAAAGTTTCTAAGTCTGTTCCCACTTTTGCGCCCACACCCGCGCCCCTTGGGTAGCGAACAGTCACCGCATGATCTTGCGCGTACGCGGTGCTAAGCAACTGCCTGCACTCTGCTTCGTCTGCAGGGCATGCAATGCTCATGTTGGGAATGCAACGGGTGAAAGCAATGTCGTACATGCCTGCGTGGGTGGGGCCATCGGCACCGACCAAACCTGCACGGTCAAGTGCAAACACCACAGGCAAATTTTGCAAGGCCACATCGTGAATCAGTTGGTCGTAAGCACGTTGCAAAAATGTGGAGTAAATGGCCACCACAGGCTTCAAGCCTTCGCAGGCCATGCCGGCGGCAAAGGTCACTGCATGTTGTTCTGCAATGCCCACATCGTGGTAGCGATGGGGATACTGCTGACTGAAGCCCACCATGCCCGAGCCTTCGCGCATGGCGGGTGTGATGCCCACCAAGCGCGCATCTTGCGCTGCCATGTCACACAACCACTGACCAAAGACATTTGTGAAGGTCGGCTTGGCAGGGACAGGCGACGCGGCACTGACAATGCCAACAGCAGGATCAAATTTACTGGGTCCGTGATAGGCCACAGGGTCGGCTTCTGCTCTCGCATAGCCCTTGCCTTTGCGTGTGACCACATGCAAAAACTGCGGACCCGGTTTGTTGTACAAACTCTTCAATGTGCCGACCATCGCATCGACATCGTGGCCATCTACGGGGCCTGTGTACTCGAAGCCCAAATTTTCAAACATGGTTTGAGGTTGAATGAAGCTTTGCGTTTGCTGTTCAATCATTTGCGCCAGGGCATACAGAGGCGGCGCATTTTTAAGCACTTCTTTGCCAATTTTTTTGGCATCGGCATAAAAACGGCCGCTCATCAATTCATGCAAATAGTGGTTTAAGGCCCCAACCGGCGGGCTGATGGACATGTCGTTGTCGTTCAAGATGACCAGCAAGTTGCAATCGCTCGCGCCAGCATTGTTCAAGGCCTCATAGGCCATGCCTGCTGTGAGTGCGCCATCGCCAATGATGGCGACTGCTTTGCGGCGGCTGCCCATTTGTTTGGCGGCCATGGCCATGCCCAATGCGGCCGAAATGCTGGTGGACGAGTGCGCGGTGCCGAAGGCGTCGTAAATACTTTCTTCACGGCGCGGAAAGCCGCTTAAACCACCCATTTGGCGCATGCTGCCCATCTGCTCGTTGCGGCCCGTCAGCATTTTGTGGGGGTAAGTTTGATGGCCCACATCCCAAACCAAGCGATCTTCTGGTGTGTTGAAAACGTAGTGCAAGGCCACCGTGAGCTCAACAGTTCCCAAATTGGAGCTGAAGTGCCCGCCCGTATGCGAAACCGACTGAATCAAACGCTCCCGCAACTCTTTGGCCAAAGGGGCCAAGTTGTCTCGGGACAGTTTTCTAAGCTGCGATGGGGACTTAATCCAATCTAGCAGGGCACTCATCATTTGCCTCAATATCTGTTCAATGAGGCCATAATTTAACTGGATTTGACAAAACGTCAAGTTAAATTGACACTTTGTATAATTTTTTTAGTTGACACTTTATGATCAAGCTTGTTTTAACCTGAATTGTGAAACCGATGTCTTTGACCTTTCCCTTCTCGGCCATTGTTGGCCAGGACGACATGAAATTGGCCATCATGCTGACGGCCATCGACCCCAGCATCGGAGGCGTTTTGGTGTTTGGTGATCGCGGCACTGGCAAATCGACGGCCGTCAGGGCCTTGGCTGCACTTTTACCCAAAATGCGCGCCGTGGTGGGTTGCCCCTATGGTTGCGACCCAGAAAATGCCAAGTGCCCAGACTGCTTGGCGAACGCAGCAGCGGACAGCAAAACGGGGCCCTCCTCCAAAAACAGCCATTTGGTCATGGTCCCAGTGGTTGATTTGCCTCTTGGCGCGACGGAAGACCGAGTCGTGGGTGCCCTGGATTTGGAACGCGCCCTCTCTCAAGGCGTCAAAGCCTTTGAGCCAGGTCTGTTGGCGCGCGCCAATCGAGGTTATTTGTACATCGATGAGGTTAATTTGCTGGAAGACCATTTGGTCGACCTGCTGATTGACGTGGCCGCCTCGGGCGAAAACGTGGTGGAACGAGAAGGCCTGAGCGTGCGGCACCCCGCGCGCTTCGTGCTCATTGGCAGCGGCAACCCGGAGGAAGGTGAGTTAAGGCCCCAATTGCTAGACCGCTTTGGTTTGTCAGTTGAAGTAAAAACACCCGATACG
This sequence comes from Comamonadaceae bacterium, assembly GCA_947476015.1. GTDB lineage: Bacteria > Pseudomonadota > Gammaproteobacteria > Burkholderiales > Burkholderiaceae_C > Limnohabitans_A. The sequence goes on from CANJOS010000166.1 coordinate 2,852, forward strand.
CTGGCACAGCGCGTGGAAGTGGTAAAGCGCAGAGACGCCTTCGAGCAGGGCCCTCAAGCCTTTACCAATCTGTGGAAGAAAGAAGACGACCGTGTCAGGCGCAGCATTGTGGCGGCCCGCAAACGTTTGCCGAACGTGACCATTCCCGATGAAACCCGTGAGTTTGCCGCCCAACTTTGCATGAACTTGGGCACCGATGGCTTGCGCGGCGATCTCACACTGGTTCGCGCGGCACGTGCCGAGGCTGCTTTGCAAGGCGCCTCCAAAGTCGAGCGAAAACATCTGATTCGGGTGGCGCCGTCTGCGCTTCGCCACCGACTTCGCCGCAACCCCCTCGATGATTCGGGCTCCTCGACGCGCGTCGAGAGAGCATTGGCAGAGCTCACGGCACCCAAGCCTGAAGCCCCCAAAACTTAGGCGGCCAAGGCCCCTCGCACACAACTTATGCAAGGCGACGCCGCAACCATCGCTGCACTTTTTGCAGTCGACCCAGCCGGTCTGGGTGGTGTGGCACTCCGCTCACCTGCCTGCGACAACCGAGACCAGTGGCTGGCGCTTTTGAAAAGCCTCCTGCCAGCACAAACTCCGCTTCGGCGCGTGCCCCTGAACATCAATGACACCGCCTTATTAGGTGGACTTGACTTGGGCGCTACCCTGCAGGCGGGTAAGCCGATCGCCCTCAAAGGCTTGCTGTCACAAGCCGATGGCGGCGTGTTGGTTTTGGCCATGGCCGAGCGCATGAGCTTGTCTTCAGCGGCTCGCTTTGGCAGCGTGCTTGACACCGGCATGGTGTCTTTGCAGCGGGATGGTTTAGACACATCGGCCAAGGCCAGCTTAGGTTTGGTGGCTCTTGATGAAGGCGCCAGCGACGACGAGCAAATGCCGGCGGGGCTGGCCGATCGACTGGCCTTTCGCTTGCTCATGGGCGCGCAAGACGAGGACGAAGAAGGACCCGAATGGACAGCTCAAGAAGTCCTCAATGCGCGGCAGCGTTTGTCACACGTGACCATAGACGACGAGGCTGTTCAAGCCCTGTGCGCCGCTGCTTTGGCACTCGGCATTGACTCTCTCAGAGCCAGTGTGTTTGCCGTGCGCGTGGCGCGGGCCGCGGCTGCGCTGGCGGGAAGCAACACGGTCGAGGAAGAACACACAGGTGTTGCTGCGCGTTTGGTACTTGCGCCTCGCGCGACGCGACTTCCGCCAGCAGCGCCATCCGAGAATGAGGCGCAAGACACACCTGAAGAAACTGACTCACCAGATGCGAAAAACAAGGACGAGTCCAATGCAGACAGCGATCAAGAAGAAGCGCAAGATGAAGACCCCGGCCTGCCTGAAAATTTAGCCGAGTTGGTGCTCGAAGCCGCCCAAGCTGCCATCCCTTCTGGCCTTTTGGCCAGTTTGAAAATTGGTCAGTTACAACGTGCCAAAACACCCACTTCGGGGAGCGCAGGCGCTCTGCAAAAAAATGCACTGCGAGGCCGGCCTGTGGGCGCACGCAAAGGCGAGCCGCGTGCGGGGCAACGCATCAATGTGCTTGAAACGCTCAGGGCTGCAGCACCTTGGCAAAAACTTCGGCAGCGACAACAAGCCCATTCTGATGGACAGAAACAGCGCATCGTGGTGCGCAAAGAAGACTTCCATGTCACGCGCTTTCGCCAATCAGGGCAGACCACCACGGTGTTTGTGGTCGACGCTTCTGGCTCCTCTGCGCTCAACCGTTTGGCCGAAGCCAAGGGCGCCGTTGAATTGTTGTTGGCCGACTGTTATGTGCGGCGCGACAGTGTGGCGGTGCTTGCATTCAGAGGTCAAACAGCGGAGCTGATTTTGCCGCCCACTCGCTCTTTGGCACGTGCCAAACGCAGCTTGGCCGGTTTGCCCGGTGGTGGTGGCACGCCGCTGGCGCGTGCCATTGATGCCGCCATCTTGTTGGCAGATCAACTGAGAAAAAAGGGCGAGACACCCATCGTGGTCCTGCTGACAGATGGCAAGGGCAACATTGCACGCGATGGCAGACCCGGTAGGGCACAAGCCGCCGCAGACGCTTTGGCTGCGGCCACAGAAATGCGCCTGAAAGGCTTTAGCACATTGCTGGTAGACACCTCGCCTCAAGCGCAAGATGCGGCCAAAAATTTGGCCAAAGCGATGGGCGCGCAATACCTGGCCTTGCCTTATGCCGGCGCCAATTCCTTGAACCAAGCAGTTCGCGCGGTGGCTGGCCGTTCTTGAAACGAGGCTGAATCTGAGCCCGCGCCAAGCTTTAAATTGGGACACCGATGGCCGCCACTGGCCTTTGCGGCAGCTTTCAAGTTTCATTGAGACACCCAGGCTTCGCTGGCATGTGCAGTGCGCCCAGCACCCCATTCCGCAAGCCAAGAGCATCCTGTTGTTGCACGGCACAGGCGCATCGACCCACTCATGGCGCCATCTGATGCCCTTACTGCGCGA
>CANJOS010000167.1 GCA_947476015.1 Comamonadaceae bacterium
CGCAAACAGCGTGCCAACCCACTAAAACCTCTAAAAACATCAAAGTTAGGTGCTTTCAGTGGTACAAATAGCCCAAAACCAATCCTTAACTGGTTTTCACGGCAAAAATTGCAGGCCGTCCTTGTTGGCCCTTGGCAATTTATGCCGCGTAAACACATGCTCAGAGAGTTGAATTGGCAGAGTCCTCAGACACCAGTGAAGAAAAACAACTAGACCCGACCGAGCGGCGGCTTGAACGCGCGCGGGAGGAGGGGCAGTTTGCGCAGTCTCGTGACCTCACCACCTTTCTGGTCCTGGTGCTCTTTGCAGGGTGTCTCCTAGGCCTGGGCAACTCTCTGATGAAGGGATTGGTCACGTTGGTTCAACAAGGGCTCACCTTCGGTGCTGGCCAAGATTGGCAAGAGCACCTTGCCGAATGGGCCAGCGGCCCCTTAATGAACACCCTGATGTGGGTTTCGGCCATCGTCATTCCGCTTTGGCTTGTTTCTGCCATTGCCCCCTTGGCCATGGTCAAGTTTCAGCCTGTTTGGGCCTTTAAATTGAATCCCGGCCGATTGGACCCATTTGAAGGGCTGGGTCGGATTTTCTCTTCGCAAACACTAACTGAAGTTGCTAAGAACATTTTGAAGGTGGTCATTGTGTTTGGCGTAGGAGTGGTCTACGTCATCGGTTTGGTGGGTCAGATCAGTGTCTTGTCGCGACAAGACGTCCATCAGGCACTGGCGAACACAGTCGGCCTGATTGAAACAGGCCTCCTTTTGCTGCTATTGCCAGTGTTCTTGGTGGCCGCTGTAGACGTGTTGATTCAATGGTTCAACTTCACCAAGCGAATGAAGATGAGCCAAGAAGAGTTGAAACAAGAGATGAAGGAGAGTGAAGGCTCGCCTGAACTTAAAAACCGCCTTCGTCAGAGACAACGTCAAATTGCCACCTCCCGAATGATGTCTGCGCTTGAAAAGGCGGATGTGGTGCTGGCCAACCCAGACCACTATTCAGTGGCCTTGCGATATGACGCCGAGAAAATGCGCGCACCCATTGTGGTGGCCAAAGGCATGGACGAAATTGCCTTGATGATTCAACGCTTGGCCAATGAAAACCAGGTGCCGATTGCTCGCATCCCACCACTGGCCAGATTACTGCACCGTCATTTGAAAGTGGGAGAGCCCATTCCTGCGCCTTTGTTTGAGGTGGTTGCCAAAGTCTTGGCCTGGGCTTATGAGATCAAACAGGCCGCAGCAGCAGATGAGTTGCCCTTGCCGGAAATTGGTGCCTTACCCGATTTGGAAAGCAAGTCAGTGCCTTGATTTCTGGCTGTAGACGAACTTTTAGGGAGCCTGCTTGTTGGTAAAGCCTGCACGGATTAATTCAAAAGGTGATTCAAATGCAGTTTGAACCAATTCCGTGAACGATGGTAATAACAAAACCACCACCACAAAAGCCACCGGAATCATGATGGCAAAGCCCACTGAAAACAAATTCATCTGGGGGCTCACGCGGGCCAAGATAGCTTGTGTCAAGTTGAAGAGAAAATAGATCACGATGGCGGGCAAGGCCAGTACCAACCCCAACGAGAACGCATCCTGAACCAGGCCCAAAATGGCCGACCAATTCCAGGCGGCTGGCCAACTCCCTAAAGGTAAGACTTTGAAGCTGTTCACTAGCAACTCCAACATGACCAAATGAATGTTCATAGTGAAAGCCAAAGCAAGGGCCAACAAGCCCAGAAATTCTCCGACCAAGCCTGAAGCCAGGTTGGCATCGTGTTGTAACGTGGCCGCAAAACTCAGACCAGATTGTTGTGACAAAACATCGGCCAGCATGTCCACAGCGGTCAGGCCCACTCGCACCATCCACCCCGAGGTAAGACCCACAGCTAACTCCACAAACACCATGGCATAGCCTGGTGGCATGGTCTCCACAGAGGGCAAGTTGGATTGCACCCAGGGAACCAATGCAAAGGCAATGACCAGCGACAGCAAGACTCGCAATCGCATGGGAGCCGACCGAAATGCAAACAAGGGCATGGTCATGAAGCAACCCAAGAGTCGCACTGAAATCAACATCCAGACCGTGACGGTCTGCGTCATCCAATCGGGGCTGATAGGGAGCATGGGCTTAGCGCAGGATCTCTGGCAACTCTTGAATGACCTCGCGCAGGTAATCCACAAATATTGCCAGACTCACAGGGCCCGCAATGAGCATCACCACGGCAATCACGACCAATTTGGGAATGAATGCCACCGAGCTTTCGTTCACCGAAGTTGCCGCTTGAATAATGCCAATGACCAGGCCCACAATGAGCAATGAAATCAGAACCGGCCCGCTCAGGACAAAGGCCATCCAAAGGGCTTTGAAAGCAACTTCAATGACGAAGCCGGAATCCATCTTAGGTGACCTTGAAACTGTTAACCAAAGATGCTGCCAGCAGCGACCAGCCGTCTGCCAGAGCAAATACCACCAACTTCAGTGGCAGTGAGAACATCATGGGCGAGACCATGACCATGCCCAAAGAAGTCAAAATGCTGGCCACCGCAAAGTCAATGGCCAGAAAGGGCAAGTAAATGAGAAAGCCAAACAAGAACCCTGTTTTGATTTCAGACACGGCAAAGGCGGGAATGAGTACCGTCATGGGCACGTCGGCGCGAGTTTCAATGGGCTTGCCCCACAGCTTGGCAAAGAGACTCAAATCATCTTTGTTGGTTTGGCTGAGCATGAACTGTTTCAAAGGCTCAGTGCCAATGTTGACGGCTTCTTCAAATCCAATTTTGCCGCTGGCCAATGGCAAATAAGCATCTCGGTACATGGGCTCTAACACGGGGTTCATGACAAAAAAAGTAAGGAACACTGAAAGGCCAATCAAAACCAAATTGGGCGGCATGCTTTGAAGTCCCAAGGCTTGCCTGAGCATGGAAAACACAATGAGAATTCGAATGAAGCTGGTCATGAGCATGAGCGCAGCTGGTAAAAAAGAAAGGGCTGTTAAGGCCAGTAAAGTTTGAACAGGGACGGCATACACGGTGCCTGCTTTGGAGGTGCTGGAAGTGACCAGCGGCAAGTTTTGGGCTGCGGCCCAACCGCAACAGAGCAGAAGGGAAATGGCAACAAGCCATTTGAGCTGAAAGAACCTCATGCGCCGTTCTTTCCAGAGAGCAGGGTCATGAGCTGCCCCGCAAAACCCGACGGCAATGAACCCGAGTTGGCCATGGGTTCAAAATCATCCAACTCTGCCAGCAAGCTGATGTGCGTGGGCGTATGGCCCAAGGCCAAAATACGATCTTGCATGCGCACCACCAACAAACGTTCGCGGGGGCCCACAGGGAAAGCCGCCAACAATTGAATTTGCCCGCCTACTGTGGTGCTTTGTGCACCACGTCGAAAAAGCCAGACCACCACGGCTACCAGTACCACCAGCAAGCTGAGCGTGACCAAACCCAGCCAAGCCCCTCCCCAGACAGACGACGATGCGCCAGATGAGCCACTGGCAACGGGTGCCGAGAGGGCTTGCGCTTGAGCAGCGATTGAGAAAATGCCGAAGGAGACAAATGCTGACAAACGCGACAAGGAAGACAGGTGGGTCAATTTTTGGATTTCCGTAAACGCTCCGATGGTGAAATGATATCAGTCAAGCGGATGCCATAGCGGTCGTCTACGATGACAACTTCGCCTTGTGCAATTAAACACCCGTTAACTACCAAATTCAATGGCTCGCCGGCTTCCACATCCAATTCGATCACGCCGCCGTTTTGGACCGACATTAAATCGCCCAAAGGCATTTTGGTGCGGCCCAGTTCAATCATGACGCGAACTGGCAGGTCCATGATCATGTCCATGTCGTGAATCACGGGTTGGGCGGCATCTGCTGAAAGGGCTGAGTCTTTGCCCCAATGGCTTAAGTCATCGGAGGGCCTTTTTTCAATCTGCTGCGTCACAATTCACCTTCACTTTTCTGAATTTGATGGTCTAGCTGGTCAAGAGCCTTGGCTGCATTGGCCAAATCGGATTGCGCCTGGGTTGGGATGTCCAAGCTGCCCAGATACTGGCCCGATGTGGCACCTTCAATGTCTTCAGGGTCGGTCGCCAGGGGTGGCGTGTTCATGTGCTCTACCTTCAGGGCATAGTGGCCGTTTCTCACGCCATAGCGTCCGCTGAGCAAATTGACCCCATCCACCATGAGGCGCACAGGCGCTGACAAATCAATGGGGAGAACCTGACCCAAGGACAAGGAGATTAATTGCGCCACGGAAAGTTCTTTTTCACACAGGACGGCCACAGACTCTACCGGCTTGGCATAAAGCTGATGTTGCAGGCTTCGGCTCCAGCCTGCAGGTTGACCCGAGCCCTCGGCGTTATTTGCTGAGGGCTTGGGCGTTTGCCAATCTAATGCGCGTTTAGGCAAACACAGGTCGACCCTTAATTCGAGCAGATTGAAATGAATGGCGAATTGAGCGTGGAGAACCACATCTTTGTGAGCCGCGAGGCGAAGTGAGGAAAGTTGCTGCTCTTGCCTTAAGGTTTGCAGGCGAATGGGGTAAACCGATTGCCAAGCTGCCTCATAAGCCGTGGCCAGTGTTTCAAGCAAGCGTTGTCTGATGCCCAATTCAATGTGGGTGAGTTTGCCGCTTCGTGCTCTCACGGGGATTTTACCGGCACCCCCAAACAAACAATCAACGGCCGCAGCCACCCACCGGGTGTCAAAGCTCCAAGCGCAAAGTGATTGCAGGGCATCGATTTCAAATATTTGAATGTCAGCAAAGGAGGGCGCTTCAAGCACAAACGACTCGTAAGTTTTGAGCTGCATGTCACCCGCCAAAATCTTGATGTCAGCAGGAACCAAAGTTGACATGGACTGGCGCCACTGCGCTACAAATTGCATGTGCATGGCATCCACCTGCTCGCGATTCCAGTGGTGCGAGGCATGGGTGTCCATGCCTTCTAGTGCTTCTTTGGCGAAGGGGAATTGCATGTTGTCTGGGGTGGTGTTCATAAGTTTCTTCTAGGCACAAACCTTCAGGCGTAGAGATAAACTTGATTAGCGCCTGTTTCACGAGCCCGATTTGCACTCGCCTCACGCTGAGTCAAAACCTGAGATGCGTCGCCTTGGCCATTGCTCGCAGCATTGTTGGCATCAGAGCCGCGCTCTTGGGAGCCCGAAAAATCTGCAGCACTTGAAGATGCAGACTGACCTTGCTGTCTCATGTCAAGCTGTAACTCCAAGCCCATTTGCTGGAATTGTTCACGCAACTGTGGCGCACTTTGCTCTAAGCGAGTTTTGGTGGAGTCGCTCACGCCTTCAAC
>CANJOS010000168.1 GCA_947476015.1 Comamonadaceae bacterium
ACTTGGTCGATTATTTGCGCGATGAGCTGGGCCTCACGGGTTCGCACTTAGGTTGTGAGCATGGCGTATGCGGTGCCTGCCAAGTCATGGTGGATGGGCAAGTTGTGCGGGGGTGCCTGACTTTGGCCATTCAAGCCAATGGCAAACAGGTGCAAACCATTGAAGGCCTCACTGAAAGCCGAGAGCTGCAACAATTGCAGGCTGCTTTTTTAGAGCACAACGCGTTTCAATGTGGCTTCTGCTCATCGGGCATGTTGCTCACTGCCTTAGAAATTACCAAGCACCACAAGCAGGCCACGCGCGAAGAAATTCGAGAATTAATCTCTGGCAACTACTGCCGATGCACGGGCTACCAGGCCATCGTGAATGCCATTGAGTCGGTCTTGGTCAAATCTTCTTCTGAATCAGGAGCCAAGGTATGAACGCACCCCACGAACTGCCACTGCACGCTGAAGGTGTGGCCACCCAAGAAAATTATGTGGGTCAAAGTGTGCCGCGCGCTGGCGCTAAAAAATTACTGGAAGGACGCGGCACCTACTTAGATGACTTGCGCCTCCCCCGATTGGTGCACGTGGTTTTTTTTAGAAGCCCCCATGCCCACGCTAACATCAAACAATTGGATCTTTCACAAGCTCGCAAACAACCCGGCGTAGTGGCGGTTTTTGACGGTCATGAAGTGGCCAAATTTTGTACGCCTTGGGTGGGTGTTTTAGGTCACCTCAAAGGCATTCGGTCGGCACCGCAGTACGCCATTGCCCCAGAAAGAGCCTGCTCGCAAGGCGAAGCAGTGGCGGCCATTGTGGCGCAAACAAGACGTCAAGCAGAAGACGCCCTCGACCATGTGTTGGTTGAATGGGACCTCTTGCCCGTTGTGACAGACATGGAAGCCTCGCTGGCCGGCGACGTGGTCATTCACGCTGATTTGGGAGACAACAAATGTTTCAGCCGCGAATTGATCACTGAGAATTTTGAGGCAGAGTTTGCCAAAGCTGACGTGGTGGTGGAAAAGGTTTACGAATTCAGTCGACACACCGGCGTGACCAACGAACCGCGCGGCATTTTGGCAGACTATAACCCTGCCGAAAACTTGCTGACGGTTTACCAAGGCACGCAAACGCCCAACATGATGCAAGATATATTTTCGCGTCATCTGGGCATTCCTGAATCCAATGTGCGCGTCATTTGCAAAGATGTGGGGGGCTCGTTTGGCATCAAGGTCCATGTCTACCCCGATGAAATGGCCACCGCTGCCATATCCGTCATGCTCAAGCGCCCTGTTAAATTTTCAGCCGACAGAATTGAATCTTTTTTAACCGACATCCACGCGCGCGAACACAAAGTCAAAATCAAACTGGCCTGCACCCACCAAGGCGACATCATTGCCTTTGACTTGAACGACTTAACAGGCATAGGCCCCTACTCTGTCTACCCTCGTACCAGCGGCATTGAAGGCAACCAAGTGGTCAACCTGACGGGCGGCCCCTACAAACACAAGCACTACAAAGCCAAGTTGGACGTGGTCTTCACCAATAAGAATGTCACCTGTCAATATCGCGCAGTGGGACATCCTATTGCCATGGCTGTCACGGAAGGCATTGTCGACGAAGCCGCTAGAAAAATTGGCATGGACCCTGCAGAGTTCAGGCGCAGAAATTTAATTGCAGACGACGCCTACCCCTACACCTTTCCTTCTGGTGTGAAGTTTGAAAAGCTGTCACACCACCAGTGTCTAGATCAGCTCATGGCCCTGATGGACTACAAAGGCTTGCGTCTAGAGCAAGCCAATTTGCGCGCAAAGGGCATATACCGCGGCATCGGACTGGCCGCCATGATTGAAGTCACCAACCCCTCCCCTGCTTTTTATGGTGTGGGCGGTGCACGCATCTCTGCGCAAGATGGCGCCACCATTCGACTCGACCCTGCAGGCATGGTCAATGTGCTGGTCAGTGTCACCGAGCAAGGTCAGGGCACAGAGGCTGTGTTTACGCAAATTGCAGCCACAGCAGTGGGTGTCAAAGTAGAAAACGTCCGTGTGATCACAGGCGATACAGCCATTACGCCCTATGGCGGTGGCACGTGGGCATCAAGGGGCGCAGGCATTGGCGGCGAAGCGGTGCTGCAAGCAGGCAAGGTTTTGCGCAAACACATTTTGGATGTGGCTGCCGCCATCTTGAAGGTGGAAGCTGCCACGCTCGATTTGGTCAACGGCGTGGTGGTGGACAAACTCAGTGGGCAAGAACAAATGCCATTGAGTGAAGTGGGACGCGTGGCCTATTTCAGGCCCGACACATTGCCCATGAATTTTCAATCAGAGCTTACCGTGACGCGGCACTACACACCGCGTGAATATGGTTTCACATTCACCAATGGCATTCAAGCCTCGTATGTCGAAGTCGACACAGAAACCGGCTTTGTCAAACTGCTCAAGCACTGGTGCGTGGAAGACTGCGGCACCATCATCAACCCCATGCTGGTCGATGAGCAAATTCGGGGCGGCATTGTTCAAGGCATTGGCGGCGCCATGTTTGAAGAATGCATGTACAGCGAAGATGGCCAACTGCTGAACGGCTCTATGGCAGACTATTTAGTGCCCATGGCAGGCGAGATGCCCGACATGGTTATTGGCCACGTGCAAACACCCACCAAAACTTCAGAACTGGGCGCTAAAGGTGCGGGCGAAGCAGGCACCGCAGGTGCACCTGGGGCCGTGATGAATGCCATCAACGATGCCCTGGCCCCACTCAACGCCAACCTGAGTGTGCAACCCTTCACGCCTCAGCGTGTCTTGGCTGCATTGGGCAAAATTTAAAGCGCCTTAGCCTTTGCTTTAGCTCCCGCCCGCCATTCTTTCCAAGACTGCGTACACGGCGGCCGTGTCATCCAATGCGTGGCCTTGAGACATGGCGGCGTTGTAAATGGGTATGCATGCAGCAAACAAAGGCGCGGGAACGTTGATGTCGTCCAAGGCCTGGTAAATGATGGCCATGTCTTTTTGCCAAACCTCGTTTTTCATGGTGGCTTGACTCCAGGTTTTGGCCAACATCATGGGGCCACGCACTTGAAGCATTCGCGAACCGCCAGCGCCATCGCCAATGATGCCGATCAAGTTTTTGGTATCTAGGCCAAGTTTCTTGGCAAACAAAACAGCTTCAGCAGCAGCCACATTGTGAATAGCGACCAACAGGTTGGCCACCAACTTCATCTTCATGCCATTGCCAAACTCACCCACGAAATAATTGGTGCGAGAGAAGCCTTCAAAAATAGCCTTGAATAACTTCACGTCCTTGGCATCGCCACTGGCGTAGATGCTCAGATCTTTTGTTTTGGCTTGGGCACCTGTGCCAGACAAAGGCGCATCAATCATGTGAATACCGCCCGCCAACAAAAGGTCGCGTGCCGCCATTTTGTCTTTCAAAGTCAGGGTGCTGGTCTCCATCAAAATAGGCGTACCCTTGATTTTGAGAGCCTGCTTCGATTCGCACAAAGCCTGGCAAACATTCATCAAAGCTTTGCTAGACGGCAACGAGGTGATGATTTTCAATGAGTGCTGCAGGACGGCAGAAGGCTCAGCATGAACCTCATACAAAAGGGGTTTCATTTTTTTCCGAATGGGTGCACTCAGTTCAACCCCAAGCACATCAAATCCAGACTTCTGCAGATTTGAAGAAATTGAAGACCCCATGATGCCCAAACCAATCACCCCAAGCTTGGTTTTTGCTTTAGGTTTTGTTGCTTCATTTTTCATGGTGTGTTGTCAATCATTTCAAAGCAGCACTTGCAGGCACTTGCGACTCGTACCATTGCGCAATTTTTTCACCCGTCATGATTTTGACCTCGGGCTTTGCCAATACAGCATCCAGCAGCTTCTCAAAGGCATCGATGCGGTGTGGCGCACCAGTGATGTAGGGGTGTACGCTGATAGCCATCATTCGGGGAATGGTTGCTGCGTCACGCCACAATCGGTCAAGTTGCAAAACACCGCGAAGGTACATCTCTTCGCTGCGGTGGTTTTGCAGCGCCATCATAGGAATGTCATTCAACTCCACGGTATAGGGCACAGCAAGAACGGGCTTGGGCTTGGCATGCAGCCAAGTGGGCAAATCGTCCAACACCCAATTGGCCACATACGAAATACCTGCGGCAGACAAATAGTCCAAGGTGTCATCTGTTTCGGTCAGCCCAGGGCTCTCCCAACCCACGGGAGCTTTGCCAGTGAAATTCTTGATGGACTGCATGGTTTGATCAATGGCCTTGACCTGATCTTCCACCTTGTGCATGGGCCCCTGAACATAGCCATGCCCCATAAACTCCCAGTCAGCTTTGAGTGCAGCTTGCGCTACGCTTGGATATGACTCACACACAATGCCGTTGATGGCCATGGTGGGGGTGATACCACGCTTTTGCAAAGCGTCGAAAATTCTCCAAAATCCAACCCGCATGCCGTACTCATGCCAAGACCAATTGGCCAAATCTGGAATAAGCGGTTGCCCCATGGGCGGCGATAAGACAGAGCGTGGCATGGCGCGCTCGATGGACCAATGCTCCACGTTGACAATGATCCAAACCAGCATGCGATTGCCATCGGGCAATTGCAATGCAGGTCTGTCGACAATGGCTTGAAATGGGGCACGGTCACTGAGTAATTTAATTGTCATAGTCACCTCTGTCTTCCAAAAATAGATAGTGCTTAATTTTGCACTCAAGACTGATAAATTCTGTTAAATTTTTAGAAACTTTAAAGTGCAAGGGTCATCCATGTTTTACGGCGAAATTGAAGGCAGCGGGTTCCAAGTCATCGAACCCGAATTTGCCGCCTGCTTTGTAGGCCATGCACGCGTTGAAAGACTCTGGACTGGCGCACGTTGGTCTGAGGGGCCGGCTTGGTTTGGTGGCGGTCGCTACTTGCTGTGGTCTGATTTGCCCAATAACCGAATCATGCGCTATGACGATACCGACGGCTCTGTGTCAGTGTTTCGCCAACCCTCAGGCTATGCCAACGGCAACACAGTCGACCTGCAAGGCCGTTTGATCACCTGCGAGCACTACAACCGACGGGTTACCCGCACCGAGCACAACGGCAGCATCACGGTGCTGGCCGATGCCTTCAATGGCAAACGCTTGAACTCCCCCAACGATGTGGTGGTCAAGTCAGACCATTCCATTTGGTTCACCGACCCCGATTA
>CANJOS010000169.1 GCA_947476015.1 Comamonadaceae bacterium
CTCGGCCTGGGCACCACTGACTATGTGGAAAAAGTCATGAAGCGCGCATTGGGCGACGACAAAGCAGCCTCCGTGTTGGGCCGCATCTTGCCAGGCCAAAGCAGCAAAGGCTTGGAAGTCTTGCAGTGGATGGACGCTCGTTCAATTGCGGAGATGATCAGCACCGAGCACCCACAAGTGACCGCCATTATTCTGTCTGTGTTGGAACACCAAGTGGCAGCCGATGTGCTGAACTTTTTGCCAGCGGCAACGCGGCCCGAAATTATTCAGCGCGTGGCCAGCTTGGAAACAGTGCAGCCGTCTGCCATGGCTGAACTTGAAGCCATTATGAAAATGCAGTTCTCTAAGAGTTCTAATTCTGGTTCTTCCAGCTTCGGCGGTATCAAGGCCGCTGCCAAGATCATGAACTCCACCAAGACCGCGCTCGAGACACAGATCATGGGCGGCTTGGGAAAAATCGACCCCGACTTGATGCAAAAAATTCAAGACAACATGTTCACCTTCGAAAACTTGGTGGCTGTGGACAACAAAGGTATTCAGAAATTGATGAGTGCTGTGGAGCAAGATTTGCTGATGGTGGCCATGAAAGGCGCCAGCTCCGACGTCCAAGATCGCTTCTTCAGCAACATGTCAGAACGCGCCCGCGGTATGTTCCGCGACGAGATGAATGCCAAAGGTCTGATGCGCATTGCCGATGTGGAAGACGCACAAAAGAAAATCATGCGCATTGCACGCAAGTTGTCCGATTCGGGTGATTTGGTCTTAGGCGGAGGCGAAGACTTTGTCTAATCTAAGCAAAGGCCAAGTTGCTAAGCCAATCTGGCGGCCCATGGCTGCCTTGAAAAATGTGGATTTGAAAAACGCAAGGTTTTTACAAGACGATTACTCCCGCCCGCGCAACACCAGTTTCAAAGAGTGGGAACCTGAAGACGCGTCAACCGAATCACAATCTTCAAACTCGGGCAATTCGGGTACAGTGGCATCACCCCAAGACTCAGCGGCCAAGGCCAGCCCCTCTGCACCCAAAATTGACAATGCACTTTTAGAAAAAGAAAAAAAAGAGGCGTATGCCAAGGGGCTGCAAGAAGGCGAAGACAAGGCCAAAGCCTATGCAGAAAAAGAAGCCGCTAAAGTTCGCTTGGAACTTGAAACTTCGACCGATGAAAAAATTTATGAGCTGATGCAAGCCATTCAAGCCGACATGGCCGGTTTGAAGCAAGATCCTAAACTGTTGCACGAACCTCTCAAACGCTTAGCACTTCATTTGGCCGAGCAACTGACTTTGACTGAGTTGAGCTTGTCCTCTAACAGCATTGAAGCCTTGGTCTTGCGCTGCATTGACACCTTGGACATTGTTCAAAGTTCACCCATTGTGGTGGAACTCAACCCGAGCGACATGGCCATCTTGCAAGCACGAACAACACCACCTGGCGAGGAAGCCCACATTTGGCGACTTCAGGCCGATTCTTCTTTGTTGCCGGGCAGCGTGCGCGTGCGTGCCGACGACGCGGTCGTGACTGACTTGGTTGAACACCGATTGGAATCACTGGCACAAAGCTTATTGGCAGAGCCCCAAAATTGGCAATCTCAATCCGCCTTCCAACCTGAGCGTTTAAGTGCGCGTCGCAGTCAAGCCAACCTTGTCGAAGATGCCTTGCCACGCGAATCAACAACTCAAGATTTCCACGACAGTTCCGATTCAGACTTTGAGTCAGAACCCATTGAAACAGCCAAACCGATGGCGCTGGCTGAAATGGATTTGCCCGATTTGGAATTGAAACCGGACCCCGACCATGAGTGACTTTGCAGCAGAAGTAGCCCGCAGCATAGCGCACACCCGGCCACCTCGCCCCGAGCGCTGTGGCACCTTGGTGCGCTTGGTAGGGCTTCGCTTGGAAGCGCGCGGGATCATGGCCTCCGTGGGTTCTTGCTGCGAAATCATTGGCCAAGATGGTCACAAAATTGAAGCCGAGGTCGTGGGTTTCAATGACAAAACCTTGTACCTCATGCCCATGACAGAACCTGTGGGCATTGGCCCAGGCGCTTCGGTGCGCTTGGCCTCCAGCTTAGGCACCGCCTGCCTGGGCCCTGAGTTGTTAGGCCGCGTGATCGATGGCCGCGGTGAACCTTTAGATGGCAAACCCAAGCCCGCATGCAAGTCGCGCTTGAGCTTGCTGGGTCTTCCCATCAACCCCATGGAGCGCGGACCCATCGACAGCGTGCTCGATGTGGGCGTGAAAGCCATCAATGGTTTATTGACACTGGGCCGTGGCCAAAGGGTTGGCCTCATGGCAGGCTCCGGCGTGGGCAAGAGCGTGCTCTTAGGCATGATGACCCGCTTCACCAAAGCGGATGTGGTGGTCATTGGCCTGATTGGCGAACGCGGCCGCGAAGTACAAGCCTTCATTCAAGAGTCTTTGGGTGAAGAAGGTTTAGCGAAGTCGGTGGTGGTGGCTGCGCCCGCCAATGTGTCACCGGTGCTGCGCTTGAAGGCTGCGCACTTGACGCATGTGATTGCCGAATATTTCAGAGATCAAGGCCTCAATGTGTTGATGCTGGTCGACAGCCTCACACGTGTGGCCCACGCTCAGCGTGAAATTGGCTTGGCCATTGGCGAGCCCCCCACCGCCAAAGGCTATCCGCCTTCTGTGTTTGCGCTCTTGCCCAACCTCATTGAACGTGCGGGTGTTGGCCGACATGGGCATGGCTCCATTACAGCCATCTATACCGTCCTTGCAGAAGGCGATGACGCCAACGACCCCATAGTGGACATTGCGCGCGCCTCTCTGGATGGCCAAGTGATGTTGTCTCGCAAGTTAGCCGATGCCGCACACTACCCCGCCATTGACTTGAATGGTTCTATTTCCAGGGTGATGCAAACCTTGTTGCCCCCCGATGACTTGAAAATGGCCAACAAATTCAGACGCCTGTGGTCTTTGTACCAACAGAACCAAGACTTGATTCAAGTAGGTGCCTACGAAGCTGGCAGCAATCCCAGCCTAGACGAAGCCATCCGATTGCGCGAGGACATGGACAACTTCTTAAGGCAGGACATGCACGAAGGTCATGACGCCGACAGAACCCGCGAAGAAGTTCGCACGCTGCTGGGAGCTCCCTCATGAACGACAACGTGGTCGCCAGACCCTGCTGGACCGTTTTGGCCGACAAGGCTGAAGATCAGGTGACGGCCATTCAACATGAATTGGGCCAAGCACGCAAGCGGCTTGAAAGTTTGCAATCGAGTGAGCAGCGGGTGCAGGCCATGTACGATGAGTACCGAGAAAAAATCAACAGTCAAAGCAATGCAAGCTTGGGCATGAGCGAGGCCATGAACCAAAGACAATTTATGTCTCAGTTGTTGGTGCTCATGCAGCGCGTGAAAACCGACATTCATCACACAGAAAATTTGCTGCTCTCCATCAAAGAGCGCTTGATTGAAGCCGAGCGCGAGCGGATCAAAATGCAAACACTGGCAGATCAAAACGCCACGGCAGTTCTCAAAGCACTCAACAAACGTGAGCAAAAGAAAATGGACGAAATGGGTGTGATGCAATTCAATTTGCAGCCGCAGCACTGAGCCATGTCCAACACCAATCTCACCGGCGGCCCGGCCTGGCACTGGCAAGCTTGGCGCTCTGAGAAATCTTGGGCACCCACGGTCGATGCCCTTGAAACTTGGTTGTTTGCAAAAATAACACCCCAAACACCCAGCACCTTGTTGCTCATGGGTGCCAGCGCAGGCTGGATGATGCCCAACGCTTGGCTGCGGCAATTCAAAGAAATTCACACCTTCGACATTGACCCCTTGGCAGGCTACTTGTTTCAATGGCGGCACGGCAAAAAGTTGCGCGCTCAGGGCGTGCATTTGACATGTCACACACAGAACGCATTGACCCACTTGCCAGACTTGTTAAAAACCTATCCACAAGCTTGTGTGTTTTTCGACAATGTGTTGGGGCAACTTCGCTTCAACAGTTCCGACATCCAAGGGGTAGAGAAAAATATTGCGCGATGTGTGCAAGCTTTGAAAGGCCGCGAATGGGGCAGCGTACACGATCGCATGTCGGGTCCCGTGAGCGGTGCGTTAGATTTGTCTTCAGAGGAAGGCTTTCATTGGCCTCAAGCTTCTGGCCATTTAGACACTGGGGAGGACGCTCAAAAGTGGCTGACCCGGATTCAAGCGCAAAGCCCATGGCTAGATCACCTCACTGGCCAAGTGTTTTCCAAAGAGATATCGGTTCACAACATGGCTTGGGCTTTCAAGCCCAACTATTGGCACTGGCTTCAGGCTGGATGGGTCAAACCATGAGCTTGCAAGGCAAGCGACTGTTAGCGTGTACAAACCACTTTGTGCAGTTTTTCCAATGGCGTGTCTGGCGGAATAGACTGCCAGTCGCGCATGATGCCCTGCGTGTCAATGACCTCGCCTTCCAACATGGAACCTGCGTGCATGGAGAACGACAAGATGTGCACTGTTTTTTGACGGCAATCAATTTCCATGTGCGTGCGTGTGGATTGGTAAGGCAGACCGCGCGACGTTTTTTGCGGGTACTTATAGTCAAGCACGCTCCAAAAACTGCGCAAGTAGCCCGAACGCTTGACCTTGTTGGCTTCAATGTAATACGTACCAGCATCGTAAGAATCAACCTTGGTCCATTCGGCATGAACCTGGCCAGTGCCAAGCAAGGTGAGCGACAAACAAAGTGCCAGAGCGGAAAAACTTCGGCCAAAGACCGCTGCTTGAAGGGCGTATTTGAAATTTCTTGTCAGCATGTTCATCTCTCGACTATAAAGTAATCACTCTTTAACGCAAAGCACCCTCACTATGTTTACCGACAGCCCATTGATCAGCCTCAAAGCGCCGACTCGCTCAGCGACTTGGCGCATGGCTGTCGTTTGCTGTTTGGCTGCGGGCTTGCTGTCGGCTTGTGGCGGTGGCAGCGCCAGTTCGGGGGGGGTTGCGGTTGACCCTCCACCCACAGACCCTACAACACCGTCCACTGGCAATCCTTCTACAAGCACCACCTTGGTTCCCGGTGTTTATTCAGCCACATGGGACAGCAAAGAGCTGACATTTGTCATCACACGCGACACCGCTATCAGCACCACCGGCAAAATGTATGTCTTGCGCTTCAACTCGGCAA
>CANJOS010000170.1 GCA_947476015.1 Comamonadaceae bacterium
ACGGGAACTCCAAGGCTTGCCCATGGCAACCGTGAAGCCTGCGCCGCAAGCACCGCTGGAAGGCTTCACCTTTGAGGCTTATGTGAATGCCGATGGTTCGGTGGGCACCCGCAACTTGCTGGCGCTGACCACCACCGTGCAATGCGTGGCGGGTGTGGTCAAGATTGCCGTGGAACGCATTCAGCGCGAACTGCTGCCCCTGTATCCGAATGTGGACGGTGTGGTGGGGCTGGAGCACAGCTATGGTTGCGGTGTTGCCATCGATGCACCTGGCGCCGAAATTCCGATTCGGACCTTGCGTCATATCAGCCTGAACCCCAACTTTGGCGGCGAGGTGATGGTGGTGAGCTTGGGCTGTGAAAAACTTCAACCTGATCGCTTGCTGCCCCCGGGCAGTTTCCCGATTTTGGATCAACGCGATGCTGGTGAGGGCCCAGATCTCGTGTGCCTACAGGACGATGCGCACGTGGGCCTCATGTCCATGATCGATCACATCGTGAAAAGCGCACGGCCCCATTTGGAGCGCCTGAACGCCCGCCGCCGCCAAACCGTGCCTGCCAGTGCTTTGGTGGTGGGCGTCCAGTGTGGCGGTAGCGATGCCTTCTCGGGTGTGACCGCCAACCCAGCAGTAGGCTATATGGCTGACTTGATTGTGCGTGCCGGTGGCACCGTGATGTTTTCTGAAAACACCGAAGTGCGCGATGCGGTGGAGCAACTCACGAGCCGCGCCGCCACGCCAACAGTGGCTGAGGACATTGTGCGCGAACTCGGCTGGTATGACAATTACCTGGAACGTGGCCACGTTGACCGCACCGCCAACACCTCGCCCGGTAACAAGGCGGGTGGCTTGTCCAACATTGTTGAAAAAGCCATGGGCTCGATCATCAAAAGCGGCAGTTCAGCGATTGCCAGCGTGCTGGCCCCGGGTGACAAACTCAAGGCCGATCAAAAAGGTTTGGTCTTTGCCGCTACACCCGCTAGCGATTTCATCTGCGGTACTTTGCAGTTGGCTGCGGGCATGAACCTGCATGTTTTCACCACCGGGCGCGGTACACCCTATGGCCTTCAGGCGTGCCCCGTGGTCAAGGTGGCCACACGCACCGACTTGGCCCGCCGCTGGCACGACCTGATGGACATGAACGCTGGACGGATCGCCGATGGCGAGATCACCATTGAAGAAGGTGGATGGGAGCTATTTAAACTATTGCTTGAGGTGGCCAGCGGCCGCCAAACTTGGGCTGAGCATTGGAAGTTACACAACGCCTTGGTCTTGTTCAACCCTGCACCGATTACTTGAAACCGCTATTGATAAAAACAACTTGTAAAAAATCAGGAGACTCCTATGACTCATCGCCGTCAATTTTTGCAAACTTCTGTTGCCCTTGCTTCCGGCTTGCTCACAACAGCTGCTTTCAGCCAGGCAGCATGGCCTTCGAAACCCATTAACTACTTGGTGGCATTTCCTGCTGGCGGCACCACCGATATCCTGGCGCGACTGGTCTCGCAAAAATTAGGCGCAGCGTTGGGCACCACCTTGGTCATTGAAAACAAAGGTGGCGCAGGTGGCAGCGTAGGATCAGAAATTGCAGCGCGTGCGCCAGCAGATGGGCATCACCTGCTGGGTGGCACCATCAGTTCGCACGCCATCAACATCAGCCTTTATCCCAAGCTGGCTTACGACCCCATCAAGTCTTTTACGCCCGTCTATTTGTATGGCACCAACCCCGTGGTCTTGGTGGTGGCTGCCAACAGCCCTTACAAAACGCTGCGCGACTTGATGACGGCGGCCAAAGCCAATCCTGGTAAGTTATCGGGTGCCTCTGCAGGCAATGGCACATCACAACATTTGGCGCAAGAATTGTTGGCGTTCAAGGGTGATGTGAAGTTCACCCATGTGCCCTACAAAGGAAGTGCGCCCGCCATTCAAGACGTGATGAGTGGACAAGTCGATTTCATGTTCGACACCACGGTGGTGGCAGGGGCCCACATTCAAAGTGGCAAGCTTCGAGCGCTGGCGGTCACATCAAGCAAACGCTTGACCGATGCTTTCACTGATGTGCCCACGGTGGCCGAATCGGGCTGGCCCGGTACGCAAGGTTTTGAAGTGGTGTCGTGGCAAGCCTTGTTTGCACCCGCTGGCACGCCCAAACCCATTGTCGATAAATTGCATGCTGAAATTCTGAAGATCATCCAAACGCCCGAAATGCAAGACCGCATTAAAGGCTTAGGTATGCAACCCTCTGCCATGACGCCCGATCAGGTGCTGAGCTTTCAAAAATCTGAAATTGACAAATGGGCACAAGTCATTAAAGCGGCCAACATCAAACTCGAATAAGCGTCAGTGTCAGTCCCTCATTTTTTTGGGGCGGTATTGGCGGCCCAAACTTGGGTGGCGGGCTTCTTGGAATCAGCTGCTACGGCCCACCAGGCTGTAAGCGCTGGTATTGTTTTGCAGCCATTGCTGTGACAGCACGTCGCTCTGCTGCGCAGGATGGAAGTCGGCCTTTTTATAAGCCTTCCAATGGCCTATATTGCTTCTGAACAAGCCATCCTTGCTGAGCAACAATTGGTAGCCGCTTTTCCAGGTGCTGAGCTTGAACAAGCTGCCATCTCGCCACAGGTTGTGCATGGTTTGAAGCATCACATCGCTGATGAAGGTCACGGTCACGTAGTGAAAAATACCAATTCGCCATTTTTCATTGCCGCCCAAGGCTTTGTAAACATCAAAGGCGGTGCAACGGTGCTCGGCTTCTTCTGCAGCGTGCCATTGCCACATGGTTCTGAGGCGAGGTTCTGCGCCATCAAAAATTTCTGGGTGACTCAAAAGCCAATCGGCAAAGACGTCCGTAAAGTGTTCTGTGGCTGCTGTGGCTGCCAATTGCTGACGAACGTTTTGGTGCGCATTGGCTTTGATGCGTTTGGCATTGCGCGCCGCAATTTTGTTTTCGAACCCTTGCTTCTCTAAATGCCCATTGAACAGCGCATGGATCCGGCGATGAGTGGCTTCTTGGCCGATGAAGCCTTGGACTTCGTCTGCAAATTTTGCGCGAGTGGCTTCGTCCATTTGCTTGGCGCCTTCGCGAACTGAATCGATGAAAAATTGTTCACCCACGGGAAAGCTCAGGGACAGCGCGTTGAAGAAAGCTGATTTGAAAGCGTCGCCACCACACCACCGCTGCTCAAAAGGCGTGGTGAGGTCGACCAATAATTTTCTAACCGCAAGTTCTGACATGACAATCTTTCAAGGGGACCGAGGGTTTTGGAGAGCTACTCGGTAAACGAATATTTTGCTATATTCTTCCATACATTTGTGTATGTTGTGCGACATCCTTGTTTTTAAAGGGTTTTTCTATGATCTGGGGCATTGAAACAGCTGGTTTACGATTCAAATTTCAGAAACACGTCTTTTGGGGACATTCATGCTGAAGAAAATCGTCATTGCCATCGCATTGCTTTTGTCAGCCTTGGTGCTGGTGGTGGGCGGGCTTTATGCCAAAGGGGGCTCCTCAGAGGTTCTTTTGTGGGTGGTCCAAATCTTTTTAAGGCAAGAGCACTCTCCCAACCAGGAAGTCACTTGGGCCGTTCCAGCGGGCAAATCAGAAAGCCCTCAAGCCAGCACAAGCACCCGACCGCCCAATGTCATTTTGATTGTGGCCGACGACTTGGGCTACAACGACATCACCTTGAATGGTGGTGGCTTGGCAAAGGGCACTGTGCCCACCCCATTTATCGATAGCTTGGCGCAACAAGGTGCCAATTTCGAAACCAGCTATTCAGGCAATGCCACGTGCGCGCCCTCTCGTGCGGCGATGATGACCGGCCGTTACCCCACCCGCTTTGGCTATGAGTTCACACCAACGCCCAGACAATTCATGAAAGTCATTGGCCATTACAAGGGGCCCAACCAAGTCCATGACGCCATTTATCACGCTGAGCGTGAGAAAGATCTCATCCCCTATGAAACCATGGGACTGCCGCGCTCAGAAATCACCTTGGCCAAGATGCTGCAGGGGCAAGGGTATCGAACACTGCATGTTGGCAAGTGGCATTTGGGCGATGCGCCTGAATTTAGGTCGCATGTGCATGGCTTTGATGAAGCTTTGTCATTTCCACATGCAAGCTCGCTTTACTTGCCAGAGAAGGATGCCAATGTGGTGAACTCGAAACAAGACTTTGACGTCATCGATAAATTTCAATGGGCCGCTGGCAGTTTCGGGATGCGTTTTAATGGTGGGGAACTCTTCAAGCCCAAGCGTTATGTGACAGATTACCTCACTGACGAAGCCGAAAAAGCCATTGAAGCCAATCGCAATCACCCCTTCTTTCTTTACTTGGCCTACACCGCACCTCATACACCCTTGCAAGCCACCAAAGAAGATTACGAAGCACTGGCGCACATTGAAGATCACACACTGCGCGTCTATGCAGCCATGGTTCGAAATCTTGACCGCAACATTGGTCGCGTCCTGCAAACACTCAAAGACAAGGGTTTGGATGACAACACCATCGTGATTTTTACCAGCGACAACGGTGGGGCGCATTATGTGGGTCTGGATGACTTGAACAAACCCTATCGTGGTTGGAAGGCCACGTTTTTTGAAGGGGGTATTCGCGTGCCGATGTTCATGCGTTGGCCAGCAGGTATTCCAAAGGGCGTGAAGCCACAACTGCCTGTCAATCACATGGACATTTTTTCAACGGTTGCAGCAGCGACCGGCGCCAAGTTGCCTGCCGATCGGCCCATTGACGGCATCAACCTTTTGCCTCAAATTGCCAAGCCTTCTGACAAGGGCCCAGATCGCACACTGTTTTGGCGAACTGATTCTTATCGCGTGATTCGAAAGGGAGAGTGGAAGCTTCAAGTGACTCAAAATCCTAAAAAGGATTGGCTCTACCACTTGGCTGCAGACCCAACTGAGCAAAATAATCTGGCCTCCCAAGATCCTGAAAGAGTGGCCAGTATGAAGAAGGAATTAGAAGCCTTCAATGCCACGCAAGTGAAGCCTAACTGGCCGTCTATGGCTGAAGCTGCCATTGCCATTGACAAACATCTTCGGCAAAAAACACTGCCAACTGATGAATACATTTACTACGGCAA
>CANJOS010000171.1 GCA_947476015.1 Comamonadaceae bacterium
GCATTGGTTTGGCCATTGCCAAAGCTTTTGCAGCAGAGGGTGCCAAGCCAATTTTGGTTTCGCGCGACCAAGCCAATTTGGCACATGCCGTAAAAGCCATCGAAACCGCGTACCACTTCAAGCCTGAGGTCTTTGAAGCTGACTTGAGCTTGCCAGGATCGGCTGATGCGTTGCTCAAAAAAGTGGGAGAAATCGATGTGTTGGTCAACAACGCAGGTGCTATTCCGGGCGGTAGCATCCACGACATCACTGAAGAACGCTGGCGCCACGCTTGGGAACTCAAACTTTACAGCTATATCAACCTGACGCGCGCCTACCTGCCCAGCATGGAAAAACGCGGCAAAGGTGTCATCGCCAACATCATCGGCATGGCCGGTGCAGCGCCGCGCTATGAGTACATTTGTGGTTCAGCGGCCAACGCTGCCCTGATGGCATTCACGCAAGGTTTGGGCGGCGGTACGGTGCGCCAAGGCGTGCGTGTTTTTGGCATCAACCCTTCACCTACCCGAAGCGACCGCATGCAAGGCATGTTGCAACAACAAGCAACCACCAAACTGGGTGATGCCGCGCGCTGGCAAGAGTTGACTTTGGGCATGCCTTTTGGGCGCATGGCCGAGCCTGATGAAATTGCCAAACTGACCGTGTTCTGCGCATCTCCACTGTGCAGCTACCTGAGTGGCAGCGTCATCAACGTTGACGGCGGTCAGATGTTCACTACACCGAGCAAATAAACCATGAGCACTCAAAATTTCCCAGAACTGCGCGAAGGCGTCCGCCAAGTTGTCTCAGCTTTTGATTCTCGCTATTGGCAAGAGGTCGATGAGGCCCGCGCCTTCCCAGAAAAATTTGTCACTGCCTTGACCGAGGCAGGTTGGCTTTCCGCCCTGATTCCAGAAGAGTATGGCGGCTCTAACCTCAGCCTGACCGAAGCCAGCGTCATCATGGAAGAGATCAACCGTGCAGGTGGCAATTCAGGCGCTTGCCATGGCCAGATGTATGTCATGGGTTGCGTCGTTCGGCACGGATCAAAAGCACAGAAAGACGCTTTACTGCCCAAGATTGCGTCGGGTGAATTGCGCATGCAATCCATGGCCGTCACTGAACCCACAACAGGCTCGGACACTACCCAACTTAAAACCATGGCAGTGCGCCAAGGCGATCACTATGTGGTGAATGGTCAGAAGGTGTGGACTTCACGTTTGCAACATTCTGATTTCATGCTTCTCTTGGCTCGAACCACACCGCTCTCGGAAGTGAAGAAAAAATCGGAAGGCTTGTCGGTTTTCTTGGTGGACTTGCGTGAAGAAGTGGGCAAGACCATTACCGTCAAACCCATTCGCAACATGGTCAACCACGAGACCAATGAAATTTTCATCGACAACCTGCGAATTCCGGTCGAGAACCGCATCGGTGAAGAAGGGCTGGGCTTGAAGTACATTTTGGATGGCTTGAACGCAGAGCGAATTTTGATTGCTGCAGAATGTATTGGCGATGGTTATTGGTTTGTCGATCGGGCAACGGAATACGCCAAACAACGTGTGGTGTTTGGCCGTGCCATCGCACACAACCAAGGTATTCAATTCCCAATTGCCAAAGCTCATATCAATGTTGAAGCGGCCAGCTTGATGCGTTATGAAGCTGCTCGCCTGTTTGATGCGGGATTGCCTTGTGGTGCGCAAGCCAACATGTCCAAGTTGCTAGCAGCAGACGCTTCCTGGGAGGCCGCCAATGTTTGTTTGCAAACGCATGGTGGCTTTGGCTTTGCAGCCGAATACGACATTGAACGTAAATTCCGTGAAACCCGGCTGTACCAAGTTGCCCCTATTTCGACCAACTTGATTTTGTCTTATGTGGGTGAGCATGTTCTGGGCATGCCCAAATCTTACTGATCGATTGCTATGTCTGACTCTGAATTGCCTGTTTACACAACGCTTGATTGCAAACAAGTCAGCACCCACGTGCTGCAAGTTTGCATGAACCGGCCCGAAGTGGGCAATGCATTGAACACTCAAATGGCCTTGGACATGCTGGACTTGTGGACTCGCCTGACGGATGTCCCCGGTGAGATTCGCTGTGTGGTTTTGACCGGTGCAGGCAGCAAGATATTTTGTGCGGGTGGCGACCTGAAAGAGCGAAACGGCATGACGCCCCAAGCTTGGCAGCACCAGCATGAAATTTTTGAGCGTTCGTATTGGGCACTGATTGACTTGCCCTTGCCCGTCATTGGTGCGATCAATGGTCATGCCTTTGGAGGCGGTGTAGAAATTGCACTTTCTTGCGATTTTCTGTACACCAGCCAAGATGCAAAGTTTGGATTTCCAGAAGTCACTTTGGGCATCATGCCAGGTATGGGCGGTACCCAAAATCTGCCGCGTGCCTTGGGCGAAAGACGCGCCAAAGAGTTGATTATGACGGGGCGTCCCTTTAGCGCTGCAGAGGCCTTTGAATGGGGCTTGGTCAACCAAGTTGCTGCTTCTGACCAGGTTCTACCGCTTGCTTTGGAAACCGCACAAAAAATTGCGAACAATGCGCCATTGTCAGTCAAGCAAATCAAAAAATCCATCCGTTATGGTGGACAAATGGAATTGCGAACAGCCTATCGTTTTGAGGTGGAGGCCTACAACCGTTTGGTCGACACAGACGATCGGCGAGAAGGCGTCGCAGCCTTCAATGAAAAACGTCCGGCTGTCTTCAAAGGCCGGTAAGTCAAACAGAGGTCTGGGTGAATTCCGCCATTACCCCCTCTTGGACTGAGCAATTGCTGGCCTTGCAAGGCCGTCCCATCACAAACCAAGACCGCCAACGCGCAGCATTGCACTTAGTCGACTGGTTTGGCAGCGTGTTGTTGGGTCATCACTCACCTGCAGGAGAAGCCATCAGCCGATGGGCATCCCAAGCGCAGAAAGGCTCTTGCTGGACAGTGGGAGGACTGCACTTGAACAGTGAGGCAGCGGCCTTGTTCAACGGATGCTTGGGCAATATTTATGAGTTGGACGATTTACACCGCGGCGCCGTCGTGCACCCGGCAGACACCCTCATGGCAGCAGCGCTCGCAGTTGCGCAAAGAGAAAAAGTTTCGCCTCAGGCATTTTTAGACGCTGTGGTTCGCGGTTACGAAGTGGCCATCCGTGTTGGTTTGCTAGCTGGCACGCCACATTATCAGCACTGGTACAGCACGGCCACATGTGGTGTGTTTGGTGCCGCAACGGCTTGTTCAAGCTTATTGCAATTAGATGTTCATCAAGCCACCCATGCGCTAGCCCAAGCGGGCATGCAAGCGAGTGGCGTTTGGCAATGTCGCATGGAATTTGGATTTTCTAAACAACTGGCCACTGGGCGCAGTGCGCAATCGGGTGTGTTGGCAGCTGACTTAGCTGCCGCTGGGATGGAAGGGCCACGCCACATCCTTGAAGGCCAGCATGGTTGGCTAGCAGCCACAAACAGCATGCCCACAATGAAGCATGCCATGGCGGTGCTAACACCTGAGGCTGGAAGCCCATGGCTGATTCATGAAGTGAGCTTCAAGCCCTGGCCCGTGTGCCGGCATGTGCATCCGGCCATTGCGTGCGCCATTGAACTGCACAAAAAAATAGGCCCTGTTGACGATATTGTTCGCATCGAAATAAGTACCTACCAAACAGCCCTTGATTTTGCCAACGAACCAAATCCCACGACCAGCCAACAAGCTCGCTTTAGTTTGCAACATGGCGTGGCAGTGGCGCTCATGCAGGGTGATTTTTGGTTGAATGACGCCCAGCCTGAATCATTGAACTTGCCACAACTTGTGCGCTTACGTCAGCACACACAAGTTCGCGCAGACAAGCAATGGAATCTTGCCTACCCTTCTCACTACGGTGCAAAGCTAAGGGTTTGGTTGCGCAATGGCAAGTGCATTGAAGCCAGCCTGGCTGACGCGCCAGGTGATCCGGAGAATCCGCTGTCCACTATAGAGATTTTTGAAAAAAATCAACGTGTGATGCGAGCCACAAACTACACGCCTAGTGCAATTTCACAACTCATCCATGCTTGTACCGACCTGCCAGAAGCCTCTTCAATGGATGATTTATGGGGCGCTTTGGACCAGCTTCAAAAGGTTTGACTGAGTCAGTGATCTACATGGCGAAGACCCAAACGCCTCGCTGCATGAAGCTTCTTCAAACTGTCAATCAAGCGGTGATGCCTGTCTAAGCCTTCCAACTTCATGCTGGTGGGCGTTAAACCAAAGAAGCGAACACTGCCATTCACCGAACCCAACACGGCGTCCATGCGGGCATTGCCAAACATGCGGCGGAAGTTGTGTTCGTAGTTTTCGATCGCAAGGTCTGGGTCTAGCGTTACTTCCAGCACCACGTTCAGTGCTTGGTAGAAAAGTTTGCGCTCAACCGTGTTGTCGTTGTATTGCAAGAAAGCCTCCACTGAATCTTGCGCGGCTTCAAATTGCTTCAGTGCCAAATTGAGCAGCAGCTTTAACTCCAACACCGTCAATTGTCCCCACTCGGAGTTCTCGTCAAACTCAATTCCTATGAGGGTGGCGATATCGGCGTACTCGTCCAGCTCATTGTTTTCCAAGCGGTCTAGCAAAGCAGCCAACTTGCCATCATCTAAGCGATGTAGATTGAGAATGTCTTCACGGAACAACAAGGCCTTGTTGGTGTTGTCCCAAATCAAATCTTCTATGGGGTAAATTTCAGAATAGCCCGGCACCAAAATTCTGCAGGCAATGGCGCCCAGCTGCTCGTGCACGGCGGTGTAGACCTCTTTGCCCATGCCTTCCAAAATGCCGAACAATTTGGCGGATTCGTCGGCACTGGCAGTACTGCCATTGCCTGCAAAGTCCCACGCCACGAATTCGTAATCGGGCTTAGCGCTGAAGAAGCGCCAAGACACAATGCCGCTGGAGTCTATGAAGTGCTCTACAAAGTTGTAGGGCTCAGTCACGGCATTGCTTTCAAA
>CANJOS010000172.1 GCA_947476015.1 Comamonadaceae bacterium
AGATGATCCGGGCAATTTTTTGGATCAGAGTTTGTCAGATCAGGCGATCAAAGATCTGAGTCTTCGGGTTAATTTAGTGGAGCTTCCGAACATTAAACCTTGGCCTTATGACCGCCCGGCCAAGGTGAGTTTGATACTCAAAGACGGCGCACTGTTAGAGAATAGTTGCGAGGCGGCCCTCGGCAGTTCGGCCCGGCCTTTGGATGCCGCACAGGTGCTCACAAAAATTCATCACCTGTCTCAAGCTAGCGCGCCAGGACTGCAGAAAGCTGTGATCAAGTTGCGTGAAGAAATAAACCTTGATCGACTTGGAAAACTTAACTTTTCGAGCTGGGTTAAAGTTTTTACAGACGATAAAAAAGGCCAAGTCCGAAAAGACTTGGCCTTGTGCCCTCACTGTCCATTACTCACGGTAGGATTTCGTGCTGTATATGTCAGTCGCTGGCTTGGATAAAACCGGGTTCTTTTTCACATACTGAAGGAAAGAATCGGCGTAATCCAAGAAAGTGTTTTCCTTCAGGCTCTTGTCGATGCCTTTGAGGGTCAAATAGTTATCGCCGCCACCCGCTGTGAAATCATTGGTAATCACTTTGTAGTTTTTACTCACGTCAAAACTTACCCACTGGCCGTTACTTTGGATCTCAAAGTTGCTTGCTCGCAAGCCTTTGGCCTTGGTGATGTCTACATCAAAACGCAATCCTGCGGTGTAGGGGTAAGCGCCAGAGCCAGTACCACCGTTGTTGCCGAGCATGGAATCAATGCCATCTTCTACAGTATCTTTAACTTGCTGACCTGTCATAGAGATGCGCACCAAAACATTTTTAAACGGCAACAGCGTGTAGACCTTACCAACAGTGATATCGCCTGCAGCGATGTCAATGCGAACACCTCCTGCGTTTTGCAAGGCGATATCCGCCCCGCCAAAGGTCTGACCCTGTAATAAAAAGGCTTGTGCTACAAGCTGTTGTATGTCGCCACCGCGGGCAATGACGCCTGAATCCTTGTTGCAGGTGTCGCCCAAACTTGAGCGCGTGACATCACTTTTGGCGCCGATGCCGGGAACGCGTCTCAAGCACAGGTTTTCGGAGGACTTGCCAACCAGAACGGAACCCAAAGCAACTTTGGCGTCGCTGAATGGCTTCAATGCAGTGATTGTTTCGACAAGCGGCGTTGTGATTCTGAACACGCCAGAATCAGTCAATGCCTTTTTGTAAGCTGACGCATCTGCTGTGGTTGCAGTTGTACTCCCTTCCTTGAAAGAGTCTCCTACAAGGACCATGGGCGATCCATTGCAACTGCTTACATTGCCGTTGCTGTCGAAGACCACTTTGAGTTTTCCAACCACATAGCTGTATTGCCATGCTTGCACCACGCACACTGGCTGCCCATTCAAGTCGGTCAGTTTGGTGGGGTAAGGGCCTTCAGGCGTCAAGCCAAAGCTTTTCATGCTGTCAGGGCCCAACAAAGTATGGGAGTCACCACCCACAATCACATCGACACCTCTGAGCTTGGTCGCTAATTTGGTGACGTCAAACTCATAACCCACATGGCTCATGACGATGATTTTGTTGACCCCTTGAAGGGTCAGTGTGTCAATGGCGTTTTGTGTGCTGATCACCTCATCGCTGAATAAAGTGGTGGCATCCGGGCGAGACGCGTTTTTAGTTTTTTGAGAAATTGTGACGCCAACGATGCCAATTTTCTGACCACCCCGGATCACAGTCGTGAATGGCTGGAATTTTCCAGAAATAGCCGAAGTACTGCTGGTGCTGACGTTGGATGACAGCAAAGACGTTTGACATTTTTTGGTGTCTTTGTTTAAAAAGCCAATGAACTTGGAAAGTCCAGCATCTCCCGTATCAAACTCATGATTGCCAAAGGTCATTGCATCAAAACATACGGTGTTCATAGCAATTGCATCTGCTTCACCCTCACTTTGGGTGAAATACAAGTCGCCTGTCAGTGCATCGCCGGCATGCAACTTGATGACGTTAAAATCATTTAGAGACTCTTCGCTGATGGCAGCTGCAATACGCGCAAATCCACCCATGGGCATGGTGACCGATTTTGTAACGCCAGCAGCGTTAGGTAACTTAAGCGTCGTGGTTTCCTCGTCAAGTCGCGAGTGATGGTCGTTGATGTGCAACAACGTCAAGCTAATGGGGGCATCAGAATTGCCACCGCAGCCAGTCAATATGACGGACAGCAAGCTTGCGCTCAGGATAGATTTGATGAAATTAGTTTTTTTCAGCGTTCTGAGTTGTTTCATGGTTTGTGTGTAAGGATCAAAATTGCCATGAAAACACATCATTAAGACAAATTTATGACCAAATAGTCTCTTACCATGTCATCAGACAAGATCTTTTGAAATAATGATCTTTAAAATTGACGGTCTTAATTCGCTGCGAGCATCAAAGCTTGTTTTTTCTTTAGCTCGGCATCTGGCTGGCACTCATTTAGTTTTCATTTTGACTTCGAGAGGCATCAATCATGATCAAGTTTTATTTCCATCCCTCGCCCAACCCCTTGAAAATAGCGCTGTATCTGGAAGAGACCGGTGAGTCTTACGAGCTGATTCCAATTGACACGCGCAAAGGCGAACAGCACGCCGATTCATTCAAGGCCATCAATCCGAATGCCAAGACGCCAGCCATGTTGGATGACGAAATTCGTGTTTTTGACAGCAATGCAATGTTGATTTATTTGGCTGAGAAAATTGGCAAGTTTGTGCCTGCCAACACGCCGAAAAACAAAGCCGAGATGTACTCATGGTTGATGTTTGTGGCCACAGGCATTGGCCCCTACTGTGGTCAGGCTGTTCACTTCAAACACTTCGCGCCAGAGCCGAAAGAATATGCTGTGAATCGCTACGACTTTGAAGCTTGGCGTCATTGGCACCTCATCAATGACCACTTGGCCAATCAGCCTTACATGATGGGCAATGAGTACAGCATTGTGGACATGTCGGTTTGGGGTTGGGCTCGTGTCGTCCCTCGTGTATTGGGAGCCGATGCTTGGGAAAAACTCCCGCATGTCAAACGTTTGCTCGATGCAATCAATGCTCGCCCAGCGGCTCAACGCGCAGAAGCATTGCAAACAAAATTTACCTTCAAAACCGAGATAGATGAAGATGCACGCAAAATGCTCTTTCCATCCAATGAGCGACTAAAAAACACTGGCGTTTGAGCAATGAAAATCAAAGCGGTTATTTTTGATGCCTATGGCACCTTATTTGATGTGTACTCAATTCAAGTCTTGGCTGAATCGTTCTACCCCGGTCATGGTGCTGATATAGCGATCAAGTGGCGCGACAAGCAAATTGAATACACCAGGCTGATTACGCAGTCAGATCCGCACAACACATCTGGCAGCCAATACTTCCGGCCGTTTTGGGAACTCACGCGACTGTCTTTGGTATACACCTTAGACAGACTCAAACTCGAACGTGACAATGGGCAAGTAGAAAAACTGATGCAACAATACGCGCACCTTACGCCCTTCCCAGAAAATTTGGCAGTGCTTCAAAAGATCAAAGACATGGGGCTCACAACAGCCATCCTGTCAAATGGCAGTGTTGACATGCTTGCTTCTGCGGTGAAAAGTGCAGGAATGGCAGAAGTTTTGGACCATGTCATTTCAGTGGATCCAATCCGTTTGTTCAAAACCTCTCCCGAAAGTTATGGACTGGTTCAACAAACCATTCCAGTTAGCAAAGAAGAGGTTTTGTTTGTATCGAGCAATGCATGGGATGCGTTGGGTGCTACCTGGTTTGGCTTTACAACGCATTGGGTGAATCGGCAGGGTTTGCCTTTTGAAGCACTCACACCCAAGCCGCATTTTTCAGGACCTGACCTCACTTCAGTGTTGAGTTCATTAAATCTGAGATTTTTTGGTGGGTGATTCACCTTTTATTGAGTCGGCTTAGGAGGGCGATGCAGAGCGCAAATCTTATTGCCTGCTGGATCGCGAAGGTAGGCAAGGTTCAAAGAACCAAATGGTCCTTCTCTGGGTCCTGGCGGTTCTTCACAAGTAGTTCCACCATTTGCAATTCCAGCAGCGTGAAAAGCATGCACCTGCTCTGGTTTTTCAGCAAGAAATCCAATCGTTCCACCATTGGCATGCGTTGCAGGCTGACCATCGATAGGTTTGGTGATTGAGAAAGAACCCTTTGGCGTGCGGTAGAAATAACGAGTACCGTTGTTTAACACGCCTGGTGGAATTCCCAAAGTACTCAATACAGCGTCATAAAATTTTCTAGAGGCTTCTAGGTCATTGGCGCCGACCATGATGTGACTGAACATTTTTTTCCTTTATTGAGTGGTTGAATACAGCATGGCTTCTAGCTTACTAGATGTCCAGTTTTAACAAAAATAGTACACCCTTCTTGACTGAAAGGTTTATGCAGGCTCAAACGACAAAATTTCTGCCATCACTGACTGGGATTTTGTGAACATCAAAGTTGCATGGTGGTTTTTAAGAAAGCATTTTTCCATTCAATGTTTTGCTGAAAAAGCTTTTTACCAGCAACAAATACATTACAAACCTCAAATGAGGGTGTAGAAAAAATCATTGCATCCATCAAACGATCAACAGGTACGCCCAAAAGTGCGTCCGACTCTAAGTTGATTTCAACCAAGTCAGCACGTTGACCCGAAGCGATACCTGCCAAAGGCAAACCAGCAGCCTGAGAACCGCCTTGAACCGCATTTTCAAACAACACTTGACCCGATGAGCCGAGCCCATTTTGATGAAGCAAACTGACGTTGCGTTTGCGCAATGACAATCGACCACCATACTCTAACAAACGAAGTTCTTCAGCCCAGTTGCGGTTGACATGGCTATCTGTGCCAATGGACCATCGCATATTTTGACAAAGGGCTTCTGGCAGATCAAAAAAACCATCGCCCAAATTTGCTTCCG
>CANJOS010000173.1 GCA_947476015.1 Comamonadaceae bacterium
CCCGAAAGCACCCGCATTCGCGTTTGGGACTCCACCGCCGAAGTTCGGTATTTGGTCTTGCCCAAACGCCCCGCTGGCACAGACAATTTGTCGCA
Source organism: Comamonadaceae bacterium (assembly GCA_947476015.1). Taxonomy (GTDB): domain Bacteria; phylum Pseudomonadota; class Gammaproteobacteria; order Burkholderiales; family Burkholderiaceae_C; genus Limnohabitans_A. The sequence goes on from CANJOS010000173.1 coordinate 96, forward strand.
AACAGACCTGGCTGCTATGGTCACGCGCGACGCCATGATTGGGACGGCTCTGATATGAATGGCGTTCACGACATGGGCGGCCAACAAGGTTTTGGTCCCGTTCTATTCGAAGAAGTCGAAGCATTGTTCCACGCAGACTGGGAAAGTCGGGCCATGGCCATGACTGTGGCCATGGGCGCCAGCGGGCAATGGAACATTGACCTGAGCCGCTCGGCGCGTGAGTCATTGCCTCCCGCCGTCTATTTGTCGAGCAGCTATTACGAGATTTGGATTCGCGGGCTGGAAAAACTTTTGTTGGAACGCAACATGGTCACGCAGGCAGAGCTTTCAGCAGGTCAATTGATCGCGCCGCCCGTCAAAGTGAACAAAGTTCTAACGCGCGACACCGTGGACGCTGCCTTGAAAGCGGGCAGCCCCACCGAGCGCCCTATCTCTCAGCCCGCCTTGTTCAAAGTCGGCCAAAAAGTACGTGCACTCAATATGCATCCCCAAGGGCACACCCGTTTGCCGCGTTATGCGCGCGGCCATGAGGGGACCATTGTCAGCTTGCATGGCGGACATGTGTTGCCTGACCAGCACACGCTTCGCGCATTGCCGCCCTTCAATGTGGTCGTTGAGTGGCTCTACACCGTGGTCTTTGACGGGCCCACCTTGTGGGGTGCTGACAGCGATCCCACGGTGGAGGTGACCGTGGACGCCTGGGAGTCTTATTTAGAAGCAGTTGCCTGACCTCACCACAAGCACCACCATGAAAACCACCCATCTGACCCTTGAAGACATTGCCCAACAGTGCGGCGGCAACATGCCATTGCCAGCGCAGGAAGCCAATCGCACCGTGTTTACAGAACCTTGGCAAGCCCATGCTTTCGCCATCACGCTTGAACTGCATGAGAAGGGCTTGTTCACTTGGCCTGAATGGGCCGCCTCCTTGACAGGTGAAATTCAAAAAGCGCAGTCTGCTGGCGATGCAGACACCGGCACCACCTATTACACCCACTGGCTCAACGCCTTGGAAACCATGGTGCTGGTCAAACAATTAGGCACCGCCGATCAAATTCATGATTTAGAACACGCGTGGGAAGCTGCTGCCGCACGAACGCCGCACGGCCAGGCAATCGTTTTAGAAACTTAAGGCTCTGGGGTCTTTGTGCCTAGACCACTGTGATGCGCCTAGCCTAGGGGAAATGATTTTGCGCTTTCCATTTTTACCTGTCGCGGCCTTGATGGTCAGTTTGATCACCTTGTGTGCGGGCACGTCTTTGGCCAAAGGCTTGTTTCCCTTTGTGGGTGCTGAAGGAACCACCACCTACCGTCTGGTTTTTTCTACGCTCTTGCTCATGGCCTTTTGGCGACCTTGGCGGCGACAGTGGACCTGGGCTGATTTACCTTCTTTGGTTTTTTTCGGGGTCACTCTGGGAGCGATGAACTTGCTGTTTTACAGCGCCATCAAAACCGTTCCCTTTGGTTTGGCCATCGCCATTGAATTCACGGGGCCATTGGCTGTGGCCTTATGGTCTTCTAAAAAACCACTCGATTTTTTATGGATTGTTTTAGCCGTCGCTGGCATGGCATTGATCATGCCTCTGAGCCAATATTTCGGCTTGGGTGACGCCTCGCCAGCTTTAGATCCCTTTGGCATTGCATGTGCCCTTGGCGCAGGTTGCTGCTGGGGCATTTACATTGTATTGGGTCAACGGGTCGCCGATCGGTACGGCGCTTTTGCCACCCCCATGGGCATGCTGGTTGCAGCCATTGTGGTGCTGCCTTTTGGCTTGAGCGTTGCTGGATCTTCATTGCTCAACCTTGAATGGATGCTTGCAGGTTTAGGCATCGCATTGCTCTCTAGCGCCATCCCTTACAGTTTGGAAATGTACTCACTCCAACACTTGCCCAAACAAACTTTCAGCATTTTGCTGAGTCTTGAGCCTGCCGTTGGCGCTTTGGCGGGATGGTTGGTACTATCGGAACAGTTGAGCACCCAGCAGTTTTGCGCCATTGGCTTGATCATGGCGGCGTCCATGGGAAGCGCTGTGACAAGTCGCCATAGACTTCCGTGAAATCAGATTCAGTTGAAACATAAACACCAGGAGATATTGATGACTTTGCTTGTGATTCGGCGTATTTTCATTGGCGTGACTCTGACTGGCCTCGGCTTGGTCAGCGTCCCTGCCGCCGCGCAAAAGTTTCCAGAACGTGCCATTCGACTGATCGTTCCCTTTGCAGTGGGCGGCGGCACCGATATTCTTGCGCGTGAAATTGGCCCGAAACTCGGAGAGGCACTAGGGCAAGCAGTCGTGATTGAAAACCGCGGTGGTGCGGGTGGGAACATTGGCTCTGACTTGGTTGCAAAAGCAACACCTGATGGCTACACGATTCTTTTCGGATCAAACACGCTGTCAATCAATGCCGGCTTGTATGAAAAGCTTCCATTTGACCCCGTTAAATCTTTTGCACCTGTTGGCATCGTCGCAACGGCACCTTTGGTTCTCGTCGTCAACTCCGCATCATCCATCACCAGCGTTCGGGGGCTGGTTGCAGAAGCAAAAGCAAAACCAAACGCCATGAACTGGAGTGCACCAGGTAACGGTACGCCGCACCACTTGGCCTCCGCACTTTTTAACAAAATGACTGGCGCCAACCTCACGCACATTCAATACAAAGGCGGTGGTCCCGCCATCATTGATTTACTTGGGCAACAAACTCAAGCCAGCATTCTCACTTTGTCTTCGGTCAAATCATTCATTGCTTCTGGAAAGCTAAGACCTCTAGGGGTGGCCACCGCAAAGCGCACACCCCTGCTGCCCGATGTCCCCACGATTGCGGAAGCAGGTGTGACAGGTTACGAAGTTGATCTTTGGTACGGCATTTTCGCGCCAGCAGGTACGCCAGACAGCGTCGTACAAATACTGAATGCAGCGCTCAACAAAGCGATCACCAGCAAAGAAGTTCAGACCAGCTTTACGTCTCAAGGTTACGAGGGTCAGCCAGGAACATCCAACGCTTTGCGATCACTCTTGGCCAGCGATTTAACGCGAAGCGCCAAGGTGATTTTGGAAGCAAATATCAAACCCGACTGAGTTCGGGCATGACTTAAATATCGATGTTGCCGGCGCGAAGCGCGTTGCTTTCAATGAAGTGTCGACGGGGCTCCACCTCGTCGCCCATGAGCATGGTGAACACCCGATCGGCTTCAATGGCATCGTCAATTTGCACGCGAAGCAAACGACGCACGGTGGGGTCCATGGTGGTTTCCCACAACTGCGCTGGGTTCATCTCGCCCAAGCCCTTGTAACGCTGGCGGCTGGTGGTCCGCTCGGCTTCGCTGATGAGCCAGTGCATGGCTTGGCGGAAGTCGTTGGTCTTCTCTTCTTTTTGTCTCTCACCTTCACCACGCATCACCTTCGCACCTTCACCCAGCAAGCCACGGAAGGTATTGGCGGCTTCCGCCAAGGCACCGTAATCGGCGCCATGCACAAAGTCTTGCGTGATCACGCTGCTCTTGATGTTGCCGTGATGGCGACGACTGATGCGCAGCAAAGGCTTGTCAGTGCGCACGTCAAACTCAGCGCTCACCTCGGCAGGAATGCCTGTTGTGTTGAGTTCGCGCAACTTGGCCTGTAAGGCCGGAGCACATTCAGCGGCGTTGTCGAGGTTGTCTAAGTTAAGAGACACGCCGTCGGCAATGGCGCGCAATGCTTCAGCATCCATGAAGTTAGACAAGCGGTGAATGACCGCTTCGGCCACTTGGTGTTTGCGGGCTAAAGATTCCAGCGTGTCGCCGCTCAAGACTTGCGGTGAAGCACCGCCGGTGGCAATGCTGGCCTCTTTCAAAGCGATGCGAAGCAAGAAGCTGTCGAGCGCTGGTGCATCTTTCAAATACAACTCTTCTTTGCCGGCCTTCACTTTGTAAAGCGGTGGCTGCGCAATGTAGATATGGCCGCGCTCCACCAAGTCAGGCATCTGACGGTAGAAGAAGGTGAGCAACAAGGTGCGAATGTGGGCGCCGTCAACGTCGGCATCGGTCATGATGATGATGCGGTGGTAGCGCAATTTGTCAACGTTGAAATCGTCGGTGCCGCTCTTGCCAGATTCTGCAGTGACTTTGCCAATGCCGGTTCCCAAGGCCGTGATCAAGGTCACGATTTCAGTGCTGGTGAGCAATTTTTCGTAACGTGCTTTTTCAACGTTCAAGATCTTGCCGCGAAGTGGCAAGATGGCTTGAAATTTACGGTCGCGTCCCTGCTTGGCAGAGCCGCCGGCGGAGTCGCCCTCGACGATGTAGATTTCGCAAAGCGCTGGATCTTTTTCTTGGCAGTCGGCCAATTTGCCGGGCAAGCCCATGCCATCGAGAACGCCTTTGCGGCGTGTCATTTCACGGGCCTTGCGAGCGGCTTCACGAGCACGTGCCGCCTCCACAATTTTGCCGCACAGAATTTTGGCGTCGTTAGGGCGCTCTTCCAAAAAGTCACCCAGTGCTTTGGCCACAATGTCTTCCACCGGAGCCCGCACTTCACTCGAAACCAACTTGTCTTTGGTCTGACTCGAGAATTTAGGCTCGGGTACTTTCACGCTCAACACACAGCACAAACCTTCGCGCATGTCGTCGCCACTGACTTCAACTTTTTGCTTTTTGGCAATTTCGTTTTTCTCAATGTACTTGCCAATGACGCGCGTCATGGCGGCGCGCAAACCTGTGAGGTGGGTGCCGCCATCGCGCTGGGGAATGTTGTTGGTGAAGCACAAAACGTTTTCGTTGTAGCCATCGTTCCATTGCATGGCCACTTCCACACCAATGCTGGTGCC
>CANJOS010000174.1 GCA_947476015.1 Comamonadaceae bacterium
AATTCCAAGGGCTTAGTCATTGATAGCATTAGGATTCTGTGAACAAAACACCAGTCTCCTTCATACCAGCTGACTAACAGCTGACCTCTGAGCGAATAAATCCGCTAGTTTTGATTGTATTTTTAACAAAAAAACCACTCCGGAGAGTGGTTCCGCCGTCCCTAGAACTTCTATCAGGCTCTCAAATTAACCATACCGCCAGTTGGATTTGAAGGGACTACTGATTTAGCCGCATTGTCCTGAGCCACTGGTGCTTTGACTTTTGAAGCAGTTGAGCCATCTGTATCTCCATCTGCATCAATTTGAGGAGGTTTCGCTCTAGCTAGGGGTTGAGGCACCACTAATGGCGCTTGTGGAAATGAAGGAGATATGGAACCTGACATAGGAATTTCCTATAAAGCTAGATAAGGGATTTGATAGGGACTAGCCACCCCCACTTTACGTATACGGACATAACCCAAAATAGTTTAGCCAAAACCCAAAATTGCTTTGTAAAGCCTAGACAAATTGACAGATACATAACTCTGAGCATACCGGCGGGTCTTAGATCAGCATTTTGCGAAGTCCACTCAATCTGGAAATTACGTTGGATAACGCGTAAAAAAACCAAGCTTTTAAAGGCTTGGTTTTTTATTGAATTAAATCAATTTGATAGATTACGCCATCAAGTCAACGATTCCGCCTTGCCCACGTAAAGAACTCAAAACAGATTGAATTTGTGTGTTTTGAGCACTAGCCGCTGACTTAGCAACCGTTGCAGGTGCTGCAACTTGCGCTGCAGATCGTTGGGCCATTTGCATCTGGGCCATTTCGGCACCGCCACCACCAGATCCAACTCTCATTCCCATAGTCATACTCCTAATTGCGATTAAGTTATGACCGGAATGATCAAATAAAACTTATTCTGACTCAGTAAATCGACATGAAAACTTTAAACTTGAATATGAATTTGATTAGTATTGAGTAAAACTTTTGAATCTTTGATAAATCTCTCTGCTAATTCTTCAGCTTCAGCTCTTGTTGGGCAAGTAGTCATCACGTAACCTAAGCGTTGCGCGTTTTCAAAAGGATATGAAACTTCATCACCTTTTTGGCTCAAAATCTCTGCACACTTCACACCATCATCACTCCATTGAGGAAGCTGAATTTGATCAAATTCACCAGCGGTCTCGGTAATTAACCAACGAGTTACGGACGGTTTCATATCCTCTGGATTTAAATCGGAAAGCATGCCATTACCAAGATGCACGTCGATTAGGGCTTCGTGTATAGATAGATTGAGTGAGTATCCAATAAGACGAGCAATTTTTGCACCAACCAAACGTGGGTTAATTTCCACTAGACGAGGTCCCTCTTCCGTAATCATAAGTTCTATGTGAGTGGCACCGCAATCAAAGCCAACAGCATCCAATATACTGAATACATAGTCTTCCAAGCCAATCCAATGGCCCTCATTGGGCAAAAAGCAACCACCACGTATCGCAAACGATGGTGGACTGAACATCAGTTTTTCATTGATCCCTAAAAGTTGATGTTTACCATTAAGTGTAAAAGTATCGCAACCTATGAATGAACCACTCATGAAACGCTCAACAAGTAACCGGTCGTTACTTCTTACTCCTAGACCATAGTCAGCGGTGATGGGCAATAAAGTTAAAAGTGATTCCTTAACTAACTCTAAGTCTTCTTCATTTTTAAGCGTCAGTATGTTTTGAGAGCCATACCCATCAGATGGCTTCATCAATAAAGGAAACCCAACTTTTTGGACAGCTTTTAAAATTTCTTCGTTTGTACAAGCAAGTGCAAATTCAGGTTGTTCGATATCGTGCTGCTTAAGTCTTTCTCGAACACTAAATTTATCTCTCAACAAAATACTTGATTCAACGTTTAAATGCCGAACACCCAATCGTTTGGCGAGCTTGGAGGCTTCTATTAAACGAATATCAATCAGGCAAAGTAGTGCATCTATCTTCTTATTTTCATTTGATTGTAGGACGGCCTCCTCAATGCTGTCGTATCCAAATGACGGCAGTTCAATAATTTGCGATGCCTTTTCAACCCAAGCAAAGACATTTGAATTCCTCTTATAAACAGAGAGGTCTTGTGTTAAAAAAACAAAGCTATGTTGCTTGCGGAGCGCCGCCTCCAAAATATCAGTGTCATTTCCACCTGGAAGTTCAATTACGAGTAAGTTGGCCATAAATATTCAATTTCGATTAAATCAATTCAACTTCAATCAACTTGTATTCCCGCTAATTGAATAGACTTTCCCCAAATTTGCAATTGACTCTTCACTTGCACGGTCAATTGATAGGGCGTTGAACTGATGGGGTCAAATCCTTGCCGTGCAAACTCAGCTTGATTTTCAAAACCATGCAAAGCGGTAATTACAGCCTTGTTAAGCAAGCTAATTTTTTGAAGCTCCATGTTTGCAGGACCAAAAATACCTGCCCAAGCCAGCGTCGACAGACTTTTAAGCCCGACTTCATTGGCTGTAGGCGTATCTGGAAATAGTTCGCTTCGCTTATCTGAGAAAGTCAGCAAAGCGTTAAGTTTCCCCTCTTTAACCCAATTCAACGTATTTGAAGGCGTACCAATCATGAGTTGAATTCGACCTGCCAAGAAATCATTCATAGCAGGAACCTCTCCTTTGTAAGGAACGTGAATCATGTCCATGTGTTGAGAGTTCATTAATTCAGCGGTGGCAACAATTGAGCCGACATTGCCAGTTCCGAAATTCAATTCACCAGGGTGCGTGTGAACATAGGCCACAAATTCACTGGCTGTTTTAGCTGGCACACTGGGATGTGTAAATAAGAAAAACGAAAACTTACCCGTTGTACTGATGGGACTGAAATCCTTCATCACATCGTAGTGAATGCTTTTATGTAGTGCTGGCGCTGCCGACATGGCACCATAGGTTGCAAAGAAGAGGGTATTACCATCGGGCTTGGATTTGGCCACATATTCTGCTGCAATGGCACCATCTGCACCAGGCTTGTTTTCTACTACTACAGACTGATGCAAACTTTGTGTCATGGATTTTGCAATAACCCTTGCCACAATGTCAGCACTGCCGCCCGCAGGAAAGGGAACGACCAATCGTATAGGCGAATCTAAATGGAGAACTTCCTGCGATAAAGCAGACAAACTCAGCATTGCGCCGAAAATCAGAATGATCAAATGATCGGAGAATTTAAAATTGCCTATACGATGGGTCATTTCTTTCCTTTAGTAGCTCAAGCCGTTGTGTTAATTTGCGAACCAAGACCTGAAAGTGCGGATGGTGCACTGTTGGTATTGGCTGCTTGAACAGGCATGGCTTGGTGATGACGATGTGACGCGTGTGAACTTTGCATCGTCTCTGCTGCTTTTTGTGCACCAGCTAAATCGCCGCTTTGCAAAGCACTTGCAATTTGAGCCAAGGGCCCTTTTGCACTTGCTGCATTGCCGTTACCACCCACACTTGCCATTGCCTTTTGCGCGCTCGGCAAGTCGCCAGCTTTTAAAGCAGAAAAAAGATCTTTTAATCCTTGCTGCTTCGATTGCCAGTTATTGACGGAACTCGCCTGGGGTGCCCAGTTGGCACTACTGCCACCGACTTTCATTCCCATGATGACTCCTTTACGTTAAGGTTATCGAACAATACTTCTGTAAATTTCTTTAACTGAAGTATTCAAATAGCCGCAATCTACATGCCTGATTACGTATCGGGGAGGTAAAGTTTTACTGACGATTTGCTGACTGTTTACCCAAGTTTCGATGGCTCTAAGCGCCTGAAAGTACTCATTACCTCTTGTAACTTGATTTACATCAAGAAATGCCAGCGAAGAGGTCATTGATGAAAGCGGCAAGATTTCACCTCTCACCGGTTAAAGTTTGCCGAAAATGAAAACCATCCGAATAGAGTTGCCTTGCAATGAATGCTGACAACACTCTAGGGTTTGATTTAAGTGATGAGCTTGTAGTGTCATGAATTTAATATTTGGTCAGCTGTTGGACAGGTATAAAAGTTGAGAATAATTCTCAGCATTTATTGATTTTGCAATTTTCAAACCCCGATGAACACAAACGCAAAACTTCAGCCTACTTTCTGGTGCTTCATTCCAGCGCACAACGAAGGCGGGAATTTAGCGCGGATTGCGCATGAGTTTGAGATCATTTTGGTTAATGATGGCCACCTAGACAATACCTACGATGTTAAATAAGCGAGCTTCCCTGGGGTTGAGAGTCATCACAACCATCGCTAGCGCATCTGGTCACAGAACCGTTACCGCTGAAAGTCTGGTATCGGTCACAGGAGTTTCACTATCCTTCATCGAAGGTATCTTGAAAGATGCAAGAGACTTTGGATTGATTCAATCTAATCGCGGACATGGTGGGGGCTATCAGCCGGTAGCCTCAATAGGCAAGCTTTCAATTTGGGATGTTGTTGAATGCTTTAAGCTTCCAGATAAACCCTCTAAAAAAGCCTATTCCACAGCAGAGTGGCGTTCAACAAATCTGCTCGCAGCACAAGCTTTTCAATTTGAAAAAGAATTTCTTCAGAAAATGCCTGCATCTCTTCTGGCGCCTGAATGGTTTGAGTCTGATGCACTAAAGCAAAACAAGTCTGTGACCAAGCACCTTGAGACGCATCCGCAAAAAGTGAAATCAGTTACACCCAATTCTGTTTTTGATTTGTCAAATTTTCTAAATTTCAAAGCTGAATAAGGATACATATGAAGATTACTTATATGTTGTGGAATAAAAGCAGCGTAGAAAGCGAAATACCCATAGGGCAAGCTTGGAAATGGATTCTTCATTTAGAACATGAAGTTGAAATTCATGTGATATTTAAAAATCTA
>CANJOS010000175.1 GCA_947476015.1 Comamonadaceae bacterium
AACCAGACTTCATTGACTTCGCACTCGCCATCCAACAGCTTGATGGGGCGCACGGTGATGCCCGGTGACTTCATGTCGATCAACAAAAAGGAAATTCCGGTTTGAGGCTTGCCCTCATTGCTGGTGCGCACCAAGCAGAAAATCCACTCACCGTATTGACCCAAAGTGGTCCAAGTTTTTTGACCGTTGACGATGTACTTGTCGCCCATGCGTTCGGCGCGTGTTTTAAGCGAAGCAAGGTCAGACCCCGAGCCAGGTTCGCTGTAGCCTTGGCTCCACCAAACTTCACCACTGGCAATGCCAGGCAAGAAACGTTTTTGTTGTTCTGCATTGCCAAAGGCCATGATGACAGGGGCTACCATGACGGGTCCGAAAGGCACAACGCGAGGCGCGCCAGCCAATGCACATTCTTCTTCAAACAAATGTTTTTGGACGGCCGTCCAGCCGGGACCCCCAAATTGTTCAGGCCAGCCCCAGCCCAGCCAGGATTTCTTGCCTAAGATTTTGGCCCAGCGCTGCATGTCATCTCGCGTGAGGCGCATGGCGCTGTGAACTTTTTTCGAAATGTCAGCAGGTAAATTTGCTTTAACCCAAGCGCGAATTTCCTCGCGAAAGGCGAGCTCTTCAGGTGTGAATGCCAAATCCATGAAATGTGTCTCCGGTCAAAGCCAGTCAAAAAGGGGAAGATGCGTTTTTAGCACGACCGTGCGCAAATAGTCTGGGTTGGGCTCTAAAAATACCCATTTGTACCAAGGACAGCAGGGATAATCCTTAGATTGTTTGAAACTTGACCTGCTGAAAGGGCGTTGAATTTGTGAAAAAAATCGTGATTTTGATTTCCGGAATGGGCTCCAACATGGCCTCGGTGGTTCAATCTGCAGAAAAAGGCAGGTGGTCTGAGGTTTTGGGGGTTCGGGTCGCGGCAGTCATCAGCAACAAACCGATGGCTTCGGGCATCACTTGGCTTCGTTCTCAATCACAGTTTTCAAGCATTGAAACAGATGTCATAGACCACACGCAATTTGCCACACGAGAAGATTTCGACAGTGCGCTGATGAAGCGCATTGATGTGTTTCAACCAGAGTTGGTCTTGCTGGCAGGTTTCATGCGGATTTTGACACCTGAGTTTGTAGCCCATTACGATGGCCGTTTGATCAACATTCATCCTTCTCTGTTGCCCGCCTTCAAAGGACTCAACACGCATCAGCGTGCCATTGACGCAGGGTGTCAATTTGCAGGCGCCACGGTGCATCATGTCACTTCTGAGTTGGACCATGGTCGCATCTTGGCGCAAGCCGCAGTGCCCATTTTGTTGGGAGATACTGCAGATGCATTGGCCAACAGAGTGCTCTCGCAGGAGCACCTCATCTACCCAGCTGCCGTGGCCGATTTTTTTAAATCTCAGGGAGCCTCTCTCCCAGCCAAGTAAATCGAGCTTGCACCACACCCTTGATTTCTACAGTTTCGTTGAACATGGCGGCCGGCCTCACCCACATGCCTTGTTCGCCATAAAGAGCTTTGTACAAAGTCATGGGCTCCAATGACTCACTGTGTCTCACAGTCCCCAGCACTTGGTAGAGTAAATTTTTGTAATGACGGTAGTAGCCAGGCGGCGTGACGATCAGAGGCGGTAAAGTTTCTTCTTGCATGTCTTCGCTTTAAGGTGTGTTGCAGTGGGACAATAGAGTTTATGCATCCTAAAGCCCTGTTAGACGCCTGTGCCGAATTGGTCAGGCTGACCCTCCAATTTAACCATCCCGCTGATGCGGTGGCTTCTCGTTTTTTTCGCGACAACCGAAATTTAGGGCCGCGCGAACGAGCCACTTTGTCCGAGACGGTTTTTAAAGTCTTGCGCAAAAAACTTTTGTACGAACACATGGCGCGCTCGGGCAGCGGTGCCAAAGAAAGGCGTATGGCCATCTTGGGTTTCGCAGGGCCCCGAGACTTCGTGAAAAGCGCACTCACGGACCAAGAAAAAAACTGGATCGACCTGTGTGACGGCATTCGCCCAACCGATTTGATGTCGCAGCACATTCACAATTTGCCCGATTGGTTGGCGCGTCCGATCAAAGAGCAATTGGGCTCAGAGTTTGAAGCTTTCGCTGAAAGTTTGCAGCACCCGGGCACCCTGGATTTGCGAGTGAATGACTTGAACGAAAAGCGCACAGAAGTTCAGAAGGAATTGACAACAGCGGGCATCTCTTGCCTTCCCACCCCTTATTCGCCTTGGGGTTTGCGTTTGCAAGGCAAGCCTTCATTGGCCAAAGTCAAAGCATTTGAGCGCGGTGCGGTGGAAGTGCAAGATGAAGGCTCGCAATTGCTGGCGCTTTTACTGGATGCACACCGCGGTGAAATGGTGGTGGATTTTTGTGCTGGTGCCGGTGGTAAAACTTTGGCCATTGGGGCCTCCATGCGCAACACAGGGCGCCTTTATGCCTTGGACACATCGGCTCATCGCTTGGATGCCCTGAAGCCGCGTTTGGCACGAAGTCAGTTGTCCAATGTGCATCCTGCAGCCATTGCTCACGAGCGCGACGACCGTGTGAAACGGTTAGCAGGCAAGATTGACCGAGTGCTGGTGGATGCGCCCTGCTCAGGTCTCGGCACTTTGCGGCGCAATCCCGATTTGAAATGGCGTCAAAAGCCCGAGGGTCTTGCGGCGCTTGCGCTGACGCAGACCGCTATTTTGGAAAGCGCCGCCAAGTTGCTCAAATCGGGGGGGCGACTGGTTTACGCCACTTGCAGTGTGTTGCCGCAAGAAAACGAAGACATCGCCAACGCCTTTGCGCAGGCCCACCCAGATTTTGTGCCGCTCCCCGTTCAAGAAGAGCTCACGCGTTTGAAGGTGGCTGGTTCTGAAACTTTGTGCGCAGGCCATTTCCTGCGTCTTTGGCCGCACCGTCACGGAACCGATGGTTTTTTTGCAGCTGTTTGGGTTCGAAAGTGAATTCGAAAGAATTAACTTTTCGCAATCTTTGCTGATATTTCTGTCAATTTGAATGCCAAAATCTTAAAATACCTTCATTGCCTGCATGGGCATCTTCCATAGAAAGTTACGACATGTGGTTATCTGATTCGGCCTTTGTGAATTCAGCCATTGACTGGTTGGCCAATGGGCTTCTAGGTTTCTCGGGCTGGCAAGTTTTCTTCGTTATTTTGGGCTTGACCCACATCACCATCGCCAGTGTCACCATCTTTTTGCATCGACATCAGGCGCACAGGGCTCTGGATTTGCACCCCATTGCTTCCCACTTCTTTCGCTTCTGGTTGTGGATGACCACCGGTCAGGTCACCAAAGAGTGGGCATCGATTCACCGCAAGCACCACGCCAAATGCGAACAAGCTGAAGACCCCCACAGTCCTCATGTGCATGGCATCCGAACTGTTCTGTTCAGTGGCGCTGAGTTGTACCGCAAAGAATCTAAGAACAAAGAAACGCTCAGCCGCTATGGTCACGGCACGCCCGATGATTGGATTGAGCACAATCTCTATTCACGTTTCTCATGGCAAGGTGTGGCCCTGATGTTGATCATTGATGTCGCTTTGTTTGGTGCGCTTGGCCTCACTGTGTGGGCTGTTCAAATGGCTTGGATTCCCATCACTGCTGCCGGCATCATCAATGGCGCTGCGCACTATTGGGGCTACCGCAATTTTGAAGCGCCCGATGCCAGCACCAACATCTCACCGTGGGGCATCCTCATCGGTGGTGAAGAGTTGCACAACAACCATCACACCTACCCCACCTCGGCCAAGTTGTCGGTGAAGCCCTATGAATTTGATCTAGGTTGGGCGTACATCTGCATCTTGCAAGCCTTGGGCTTGGCCACTGTGAAAAAGACACCGCCTGTTTTGGCATATGGTGAAGTTCGTCCTGTGGCCGATGAAAAAACTTTAGAAGCCTTGATCGCCAATCGCTATGAAGTCATGGCCGGTTATGCGCGGCAAATGCGCAGTGTGTTCCGTCAAGAAGTGGCCAACGCCAAATTGGATGCCAATGTCTTGAAGGTGGCTTCGCGTTGGTTCCACCGCGATGACGACAAAGTGCCTGCAGAGGCGTTGGAGCCCTTGAATGCCACACTGGCCGCATACCCTGTCCTCGACAAAATGCAGGCAATGCGAGAAGAGTTGCGTCAAATTTGGCTGAACACATCCCATACACGTGAGCAACTGGCTCTCGACTTGCAAGCTTGGTGCAAACGCGCTGAAGACAGCGGCATTGCCGCACTGCGTGAGTTCTCCACCCAACTGCGCGCTGTTCGCGCGTAACAGTTTGGGGCGGCCAATTTAAATGGGGTCAGATCAACATTAATTTCCAATGATTGGGGTTAGAGGCTAAGGGCGGGCTTCCTCATACTGGAGTACCAGAAATCGTCAGCCCGCCCTTAGCCTCTAACCCCAATCATTGACAAAATTAATGTTGATCTGACTCCATTTAAATTAAAAAAGCCCGCGAAAGCGGGCTTTTTGATGGGAGCAAGCTGAATTACTTCAGTTTGATTTCCTTGTATTCCACGTGCTTGCGAGCTTTTGGGTCGAACTTCATGATCGACATTTTCTCGGGCATTGTTTTCTTGTTTTTGCTGGTCGTGTAAAAGTGACCAGTGCCAGCTGTTGATTCCAGCTTGATTTTTTCGCGTCCGCCTTTGCTTGCCATGAGGGTGCTCCTGTGGGGGTTTAGGCTTGACCGCGTTCGCGCAAGTCAGCGAGAACGGCATCAATGCCATTTTTGTCGATCAGGCGCAAAGCGGCGCTGGAAACGCGCAGGCGCACCCAACGGTTTTCGCTCTCTACCCAGAAACGGCGATATTGCAGGTTCGGCA
>CANJOS010000176.1 GCA_947476015.1 Comamonadaceae bacterium
CTGACAATCCAGCCCTCTAAGGGGTCGAAGGAAGGCAATCCGAAGTTGCCAACCCATTCATGTTGTTGTTGCGCCCAAGCGGCCTGAACCATGCACAGCACTGCGTCCAAGGAATCGCCAGAACCATCTGCTAGCAGCGCATCATGCTGAGCCGATGTGAGTTTCAATCGCAGACCCAATCGAGTCTGGCCCAAGTCCAAAGCGTGCAAAATGTCTTTGCGTGCCAACCAACGGTCAGGCGTTTGCTTTGACTTGTCATCGCTCTTGTAACTGCGTTGACCCACCAGTTCGCGCGCCAGCAAACCAGGATAAGCTTCTAAGGCGATTCGAAACGGATCACCCATTTGCATGCTGGGCAAGGTCCAGTTGGCTTCGCGCAGCAAGGGAACGCCCGCGTGCATCATCCAAGCCACCGGTGGGTTCACCCACTTCATAGAGGGACTCGACCCTGCAGGTATGTCAGTAGCGCGATGTGCAAACTTGGCGCCGGCGGGACGGCCGTCACAAAAATCTTTGAAGAATTGCCGCAACTGCTCTCTCGAGTAGGCGGCATAGATGTCCATGCACTCCGGCCAAGTCAGTGGCCAACGCATGTGCTCGACCCATTCGCGCGGCAAGCCAAAGGGCAAATCAAAGCCCCCCACACATTTCACGTCAGCGCCTGCAGGGTCTTTCAAGAAGGCTTGAAAAGCTTCAAGGCTTTCCAATTTGAGCAAACGATCGAGTTGAAGGCCGCCACGGAGCAATGCGCCCACGGCGATCACAATCGGTTTACGTGGGCTTGGGCTGCTAGAGAAATCGCAGCCAATCAAGCAGGGGGCAAGAATTTTAGGCGCGTCCAATGATAGAGGCTGTGGCGATAAGTTCTTGCAACAGCGCCAAAGAAACAGCGCCTGAAACGCTGTAGGGATCGAGTTCTGCGCGCTCGGAATATTTCAGCAGAATGCTGGTGTTGACGCGTGCTAAATCAACTTGGCCCATGGTCCATCCACCAAACTTGCGCGCTTCAATTTCTTCGTAATGCAATAGCACAACATTTTTGTGACGGGCATCTTTTTGGATGTGTCCGTACAAATCGCTGACGGCTTCACGCCCTCCTTCGATGGCCTGCAAAAAAATACCACCACCAAAAACCAAAATGCCAGTGATGCCAGAACTGGGATTGAATTGCCGAGACTGAGCCAAGATGGATTCAATCATGGATGGCTGAGTATCCACTGCGCGACTAGCGTAAAGTAAACGGACCAACATGATCAAGCCTTTCTGGGAATCAATGACAAGAACTCGCGGCGCAAGTTAACGTCTTTCAAGAACACCCCGCGCATGACGGAGTTGATCATTTTGCTGTCCATGTCTTTCACACCGCGCCAACCCATGCAGAAGTGGCTGGCCTCCATCACGATGGCCAAACCATCGGGTTGGGTTTTGCGCTGAATCAAATCAGCCAATTGAACCACGGCCTCTTCTTGGATTTGGGGTCGCCCCATGATCCATTCGGCCAAGCGCGCGTATTTAGAAAGACCAATGACGTTGGTATGTTCATTGGGCAAGACGCCAATCCAAACTTGGCCAATGACCGGACAAAGGTGGTGACTGCAAGCACTGCGAACCGTGATGGGGCCAACGATCATCAATTCGTTCAAATGTTCTGCATTTGGAAATTCAGTCACTTCGGGTGCTTCGACATAGCGACCCTTGAAAACTTCCTTCAAATACATTTTGGCCACACGGCGCGCTGTGTCTTGGGTGTTGTGATCGTTTTCAGTGTCTATCACCATGCTGTCCAAAACGGTTTGCATTTTTTCACTGACTTCGTCTAGCAAATGATCCAGCTCCCCAGGCTGAATGAATTCAGCGATGTTGTCGTTGGCATTGAAGCGTTTACGCGCCGCTTTAATGCGCTCGCGAATTTTCACGGAGACGGGGGTACCCTCATCCTCGGAGGGTATCTTGGCGGGAGCATTCATGATCGTCAATTTTTGAGAAGACATAGCGAGATCCTACCAGTGAATCAAGCCACTTCACAGTTTACGGGCTTGTCCAACAGATGGCCCCCAAGCAAGCTCAATAACGGTGACCAGAAAGCCACAAGGCAAATCGCATCAAGCCAAATGCAAGCCAATCGATGGTGCGCTGGATACGCGAGCGAACCAACAGGGTTTCGGGCAGAATTCGAAGACTTTCTGCCGCAATGGCATGCGCCAGTCCTTCGTGCAATCGCTTGGCAAAGCTGCCATCGGCTACCACCACGTTGGCCTCTCTCGCCAGCAACAGGCTGAAGGGGTCTAAGTTGGAAGAGCCCACAGTGGCCCAAGGCCTTTCATGGTGGGCATCGATCACTGCAACTTTGGCATGCAAAAAACTCTGCTCATATTCATAAATCTCCACACCCGCTTCCAGCATCTGACGGTAAACCGGGCGGGCTGCATGGTATTGCATGAAGTATTCATAACGCCCCTGCAACAACAGCTGGACGCGAACACCTCGATGCGCGGCATGAATCAAGGCCTGTCGTAATTTTCTCCCGGGCAAAAAATAGGCGTTGGCAATCACAATGTCATGGCGCGCCATGCCAATGGCCTTGAGATACGCCTTTTCAATTTGACTTCGATGCAACACGTTATCGCGCAACAGCAATCCTGCGCGGGCGACCCAGTGAGGCGGGGCCAAATTCTGCACTTCGTGAATCCAAGGCAAGTGCAAACCCGCCGCCTTGAATGAGCTAAAAGCTTCAGGGAAATTTTTCTGACGCACATGTCGCACAGCTTGTATTCGCCACCACAGTTGGGTTGTGGCCTCTTGGACTTGCTGGACCAAGGTGCCAGTGGCGCAGACGGCAAAATCTAAACGAGGAGATGTCAGAGGCCCATATTGCGGGTCATGGAGATCGTCCAAGATATTGATCCCGCCGCAGAATGCGACCTGGCCGTCAACCACACACAGTTTTCGATGCAAGCGGCGCCAGCGACTCGGAATTAAAAGGCCCAAAGCACCCAAAGGCGAGTACACACGCCACTCCACACCCGCCAAGTCAAAACGAATACGCCAGTCCTGACTGAGCTTCGGGGTCCCGATGCCATCCACCACCACCCAAACACGCAAGCCACGCCTGCCAGCACGTTCTAAGGCCGAGGCGATCAAAGCCCCATCGCCGTGAAAATCAAAAATATAGGTTTCAAGTTGAACGTGCGAGCGCGCTGCATCGATGGCACGAATCAATTCAGGAAAAAACTCAAGCCCGCCCTTCAGCAACTTAATCTGATGACCGTCTCGCAAAAGAGGATGGGTTTTCATCGGTCAAACTGTGCCACCAAGGGCAAATGATCTGACATTCGCCGCCAAATTTTGCCATGAGGCACCATTTGATTGACCGGCAACAAACCCCGCGCATACACATGGTCCAATTGAACCAAAGGCAGACGAGACGGATACGTCAGTTGTTGCGCGCCAGACCATTCGTTCAAATTTTTTTGACGCATCATTTTGGAAATTCGCGTCCCCCAATCGTTAAAGTCGCCGGCCACCAACAAAGGGGAATCTTGCGGCACTTCTCGGTCAATGTAGTGGTGCAACTGTGCCACTTGCCGAACGCGGCTGGCCGGAATCAGGCCAAGGTGAACCACAATGACATGCACATTCAAGGGCAATGCAAGCGAAGCATCTCTTGCTTCATGGCCAGGGTTAGGGGAATGTGAATCGCCTACTTGAATCTCAACATGCAACAACCCGCGCTGCTCGAACCGATGATCAGAGATGTCTTCATGCCGATGCGATACCACCGGCCAACGCGATAGCAATGCATTGCCATGCTCACCGTGTCTGGTGAATGCATTGGTTTTGTAGATGGCCTCGTAACCTGGCGGTGCCAAGAACTCCGCCTGAGGTAATTCAGGCCAATGTTTGAAATACTTTTCTTCGCGCCTGTGAACTTTCCTCACCTCTTGCAAACACACAATGTCGGCGTCCAATTGTTCGATGGCCAAACCTAAATTGTGAATTTCCAATCGCCGCGCTGGACCCACACCCTGGACTCCCTTGTGGATGTTGTAGGTGGCCACTTTCAAAAAAGCTGATGGCTCAGTTTTCAGCATGCTGCTCAAAGCCACCTGGGCAACATGAGGATGGCCTCGGCGTTGGAGGGCGAAAAACAAGTGTCTGCCGCTTCTTGCCAGGAAACCCATTTGAATTCGGTGTGCTCGGCCGGACTCAATTGGATGGGCATTCGAGAGGGCACTTCCAAACCAAATACACGTTCAGTGTTGTGCGTCACGCCGGGCGCATAGCGAGAGCGCCATCCTGGGTAAATTTCGTAGACGTTCTCAAGCGCCCAATCGGTGAGTTGGCAATGCAGTGCTTTAGCATCCAAGCCGGTTTCTTCCATCACTTCACGGATGGCCGTGCTTTCCCAAGACTCTGCGTCAAAGTCTTTGCTGCCTGTGACGGACTGCCAAGTGCCCGCATCCGCCCGTCGAATGAGCAAAACATCTGCAGCGGGCGTGTAAATGACCACCAACACTGATTCTGGAATTTTGTAAGAACTGGCTTTCATCACTTGCACATTTTGCATGAACTTCAGGTCAACATTTCAGTTTGAACGCAGGGGTCCTCAAGCGCCTATGATCACCCTATGCACAGTTCACTCTCAAACCCCCTCCCAAACACACCTGCTCAAGCCGTCTTGACCCATTTGA
>CANJOS010000177.1 GCA_947476015.1 Comamonadaceae bacterium
AAACTTCCCCACGCCATCCAAAGTTTCCACTTGTTCATCGAAGCATGATGGTGGAAGATTCTCAGTTTTTCAGGATGCGCGAAATTTCAAGTGATCTTCATCACGACTCTTTGGGGTACAACAGTGAGACTTGGGTTGATTGTGTGGAGCGACTGCAGCGCAATGATTCGTCTTTAGATAAATACAACAAGCCAGCTCTGGCAAGATACATCCTCAAACCACTCACAGGGAAGAGACATCAGTTGCGAGTTCATATGAACGCCATAGGACTTCCTTTGATAGGCGATCAGTTTTACCCTCTTGTTCAGCGAAGTGCAGAAGAAAACGATTTCTTCGAAAACCCTTTACAACTTCTTGCGAAAAATATTTCTTTCAAGGATCCAATTTCTGGCAATCACAGGTTGCTTACCAGTCAAATCAATCTCAGCAGATTGTCTTAGCTTAAAAATAGATTTGCCTTGTAAGAAGTAAAAATCTCAAGATTGCTATCGCTGTCCGTCATTGACGGACACTTTGTCCTTGGTTAATCCTCCTAAGCGTGAGTGGACACGACCTCCTGTACCCATCACCAAAGCATACAAAATTTCATTAGGTCGTGGAGCATCCTGAATACCAACTTCCATGCTGTTGTAATGACTTCTCACATAGCTAGCGTGAATGTAATGCACAGGCACCATCAGACGATAGCCTGCACTGGCAACCGCCTTACTGGCTGGCACCATGGCTTTGGGTTCTCCAAGTACCGCACGCATAGCCCAGCCACCTGCCTCATGCCAAACAGCGCCATGCTCCATTTCGCCATTCACTCCAACAATAGCCGCTTTGCTGTAAACCTGAATATTTTCTTTACCAAGTGTCTCAACCAGTTCTTGCGCCAAGATCGTACCCAGTGAGCGCAACTCTGCCATGAAGGGCATGAGATCTGGCTCGTAACGACCGGCAAATGGATTTTCAATCACTGCACATGCAGCAGCGAGTTTCAATGGTACTTCGGCAACAGGGCCGCCTTCATGGAATTGCGTTTCAATGATCAAGCTGCGCTTGCGAATTTTGATGAGAGACATTTTGAACCTTGTGTTGATGACTGATTACTGTTTAGGAATTTTGGCATTGTTGACGACCTGAATCCATTTTTGAGTTTCAGAAGCTACCAAATTTTTCATCTCGTCTGGGGTACTGCCGCGAACATCGCCGCCCATTTCTTCCAAACGCGACTTAACGTGAGGGAGTTGCAGTGTTTTTAAAGTTTCGCCATTCAATTTATCAATGACAGGCTTGGGCGTTCCAGCAGGCGCCATCAAACCAGCCCAAGAGCGAACATCGTAGCCTGGTACACCTTGCTCTGCGACGGTTGGCACGTCTGGCAAACCTACCCATCGTTGAGGACCTGTAGCAGCAATCGCTTTGAGCTTGCCGCCTTTGATGTTGGAAAGAACCGCTGTAGGCGGCGCTATGATGAATGGCACATCACCTGCTAGCAACGCTGTGATGGACCCGGCATCACCTCTGTAGGGAATGTGGAGCAAATCGACTTTGGCCATGCTTGCAAGCAATTCACCCGCCAAATGATGGGTAGAACCAATCCCTGCTGTGCCATAAGCAATTTTTCCAGGATTGGCTTTGGCCTGGCTCAAAAGCGCAGGGAAATTGGCAATCTTGTTTTCTGCATTGACGACAATCAAAAATGGAAAGTAGGTGATCGTGCTGACCATTTCAAAATCTTGAACAGTTTTGTAATTGAGGTTGTTGTAGATTGCACCGGCTACGGCATGACCCCCTGTTGCAAGGAGCAAGGTATAGCCATCAGGCTTGGCTTTTGCCACAGTCGTTGCAGCAATGGTGCCGCCTGCACCAGCTTGTGCTTCAACCACAACGGCCTGGCCCACACTTTTTGAAATTTCAGCGCCCACAGCACGCGCGATCGCGTCAGCATTGCCACCTGGCGCAAAGCCTTGCAAAATTTTGATGTTTTTATCTGGATAATTTTGTGCAAATGCAGCGCCACTGACCAGCAAAGTTAGGATCAACTTGTTTTTCAAAAAATTTGTTTTTGAATATTCATGGTTCATCATTTGTCTCCATCCCTGTTAAATAAAAGATCCTTCTTATTGGGTTTAATACCATTTTTCCAAGCGTCTCGCCTTGGTCCAAAATGATGTGCATTTGTACAACATCAGTCAAAGACATCAAAGTGGGCAATGGCACATGAAGTCTGCGCTTAAGTTTCAAGATTGAGCGACGATCTGATTGACCAATGTACCAATGTGCTCAATTTCAACTTCGCACACATCGCCAGGCTTCATGAACTTAGGCGGCTTGCGACTCCAACCCACACCTGCGGGTGTACCTGTTGCAATCACGTCTCCAGGCATCAGCGTGAAGATGGTGGAGGCATAACTGATCAACTTGGCGATGGGAAAAATCATGTGGCCTGTGTGGCTAGACTGCTCCACTACACCATTCAAGCGCGTAATCAACTTTAGTTCTTGATTGGGTTTAATTTCATCGGCAGTAACCATCCAGGGGCCGAAGCCACCTGTCGATTCAAAGTTTTTGCCAGACGCAATTTGTTTGGCATGGAATTGCCATTCTCTGATACTCCCATCGTTGTAGCAAGAATAGCCAGCCACATGGTCAAAGGCATCTTCTTCTTTGATGAAGCGCCCTGGCTTGCCAATGATGACAGCCAATTCACCTTCCCAATCCAAACTATTGGAAACATTGGGACAAACAATGCCTTGATTGTGCGCTACTTGTGAACGCCAAACGCGCAAGAAAATAGGTGGTTCCTCAGACAATTCACGTTGCAAACCTGCTGCCAAAACCTCTTGGTGGTGATCCATGTAATTTCGCACCGCACAGATAATTTTTTCTGGTTCAGGAATCACGGGTAAGAAAGTAATTTCGCTCAACTTAGCAGATGGTTTTTTGCCAAGCACATGGTCTTTGGCTTTCAGATATTCACCTGATCCAATATAAGCCGCTAAATTGGTGAACTTAGGCATTTCTTTGCCCAAATCGACCACATCGTCTTGCCCAACAACTGCGCCCCATGTCGGGCCGTTTGTGCCAATGAAAGAAAGTAATTTCATGTTGATTCTCTTAATGAATGAAAAAGGTTAATTGAATGTGGCAGCTTGCCAGTCTTCGATGAGTTTGAAAGTTGGATCGCTTCTGCAGATAGCTTCAGTTTCACGCAGCAGTGTTGCGTCGTCCTTGCTGAGATCCAATGGATCGCCGTGCGGCTGAGAGATGTAGAAAGGCATGTCGATGTAAATTTCTACCGTATTGCCTTCTGGGTCTGCAAAGTAAACAGAGAGAGCATTGCCATGGTTTAAAGGCAAAAAGCGGCTTGCACCCAGTGCTTCAGCAGATTTTTTCAAATCTCTTAAATGCTGAATAGAAGGCACTGCAAAAGACAACTGCATCACAGTGCTAAATGTTGCATCTGCAGGACGACCTCCAGCAATAACCAGTTGATGATGCTGATCGGGGCTGGCGCTCAAAAAAACCAAAGGTGCTTTGAATGTTTTACCAACACCGCGGTCTGTTTCTACCAACCCAAAAACAGTTTTATAAAAGCGCACCATCTTGTCTACATCGGTGACATAAACGCCAAAATGGGACAGCGTTGGTCGGGTTACTTTCAGCATATATTTCTCCAAATATCAATGGGTATCTTGATGCCATTGAGCCAAAGCCATCAGGGCATTTTTTTGTGTGCTCAGAACATGTTCTTGGTGAAGTTGCTGGGCAGTCGCAATGTCACGCTTAAGAACAGCAAGCATCAAAACTTTATGCTCTTCGCTTTTGCGCTTAATCACGGTTCTGTAACGCGC
The DNA here is from genome assembly GCA_947476015.1 of Comamonadaceae bacterium. Classification (GTDB taxonomy): domain Bacteria; phylum Pseudomonadota; class Gammaproteobacteria; order Burkholderiales; family Burkholderiaceae_C; genus Limnohabitans_A. The sequence goes on from CANJOS010000177.1 coordinate 3,840, forward strand.
CGAAATGTGCCGGTATCTTTCCGCTTGATCAAACAGGCTGCTGCTGGTCAACACCATGCGCTCAGATGGGCAGGCACTCATCATGGCTTTGTGGAAACCTCGGTGGAGTGCACTCCACTCAGCATGAAGGACAACAGGTCCTTCTGGTAATCTGCTTTCTAGTTTTTCGAGCAAATGAAAACTGGCAATGACCCGCGCTTCCCAAGCGTCATCTCCCGACCTCATTGATTGCTCTAGAGTGGGAAGGTCAATCAGCAACCTCATGCTGGTAATGTCTTGCAAATCCAAATCTGAAATCAATGCAACTCGAAAACCCTTGCGATCGTCAGAACGCACCAAGCCTTCCTCAGCAAGTCTGTTCAGAGCCTCTCTGATAGGGCTAGATGACAGGGCATACGCCTGCTGCAAATGTTCAACTTTCAGCTTTGTACCTGGCAAATATGCCAATGACAAAACATCCTGTCGCAAGGAGGTGAACGCAATTTCGAGGGCAGTGGGATTTTTATTTTTATCCATAAAGTTAATTTTATGCACAAAAAAAATTAAACTCGCTAGGTATTACCCTTGGAATTTCAGTACCACAATTTGATCTAGCCCATCAAAAAGCCCCATTGGGGGCTTTTTGAAATTCACAAGTTCGAAAAGGGGTCTGTCTACACATCTGAAAACTACAAACGCTCAAACACCCAGGCCTGCACACTTTCCAAAGCTGCACTCAAGTGGGTTGCGTCAGTACCACCCGCCATGGCCATGTCCGGCTTACCACCGCCTTTACCGCCCACTTGCTGTGCCACAAAGTTGACCAATTCGCCGGCTTTG
>CANJOS010000178.1 GCA_947476015.1 Comamonadaceae bacterium
CGAGCATCTCAAACTCACAGGCACCCACGTGGGTTGTGACACCGCTCAATGCGGCGCATGCACCGTTCATGTGAACGGCCGCGCCGTGAAGTCATGCAACATGCTCACGGCCCAAGCCCAAGGCGCTGAGATCACCACCATTGAAGGCTTGGCTCATGCCGATGGCTCCATGCACCCCATGCAAGCGGCCTTCAAAGAATGCCACGGTTTGCAATGCGGCTTTTGCACCACTGGCATGGTCATGAGCGCGGTTGACATTGCCAACCGCCACCCCAAAGCCAGCGAAACCGAAATTCGCGAATTGCTCGAAGGCAATCTGTGCCGATGCACCGGTTACCAAAATATTGTCAAAGCCGTGCAGCAGGGTTCTGCTGCCATGAAAGCTTAAGGAGCTCACCATGGGTGCATCAGATTTCTCCAAACTTCCCCACATCGGTGAGTCCTTGCGTCGCAAGGAAGACTACCGTTTCCTCACTGGCGCTGGCAACTACACCGACGACATTCGTCTAGACAACATGACGCACGCTGTGTTCGTGCGTTCACCGCATGCGCATGCCAACATCAAAAGCGTCAACAAGGCCAAAGCCTTGGCAGCACCTGGTGTGGTGGCCGTGTTAGACGGACCCGATGTGGTCGATGCCAAGATCAATGGCCTGCCTTGTGGCTGGCTCATTACCGACACCAGTGGCAAGCCCATGAACGAGCCGCCGCACCCCATTCTTGCCAATGGCAAGGTGCGCTATGTGGGCGACCACGTGGCGATGGTGGTGGCAGAAACTTTAGAGCAAGCCAAAAACGCTGCCGAGTTGGTGGAAGTCGAATACGACGTGCTGCCTGCAGTGGTCGATGTTCGCCATGCCAAAAAGGCCACGTCCATTCACGCAGAAGCTCCCGATAACCATTGCTACAACTGGGCCATTGGCGACAAAGCTGGTGTCGACGCTGCATTTGCAGGCGCCGCACACGTCACCAAGCTCGACCTCATTAACAATCGCTTGGCGCCCAACCCCATGGAGCCACGTGCCGCCATTGGAAGCTACAACCGCGCCAGCGACGAATACACACTGTATGTGTCCAATCAAAATCCGCACGTAGAGCGCTTGCTCATGACGGCCTTTGTGTTGGGCTTGCCAGAACACAAAGTACGCGTCATTGCACCCGATGTGGGCGGCGGTTTTGGTGCCAAAATTTATTTGTACGCTGAAGATGTTTGCCTCACTTGGGCTTCTAAAAAGCTCAACCGCAACATCAAATGGAATTGCGACCGTTCAGAAGCTTTCTTAAGCGATGCACATGGCCGCGACCATTCTAGCCACGCAGAATTGGCACTCGACAAAGATGGCAAGTTCTTGGCACTTCGCGTTCACACAGATGCCAACCTAGGCGCCTATCTTTCAACATTCTCTACCTGTGTGCCCACCATTTTGTACGCCACCTTATTGGCTGGCCAATACGCCACACCACAGGTTTACGTGGAAGTAGATGCTTGGTTTACCAATACAGCGCCAGTAGATGCTTACCGCGGTGCCGGTCGCCCTGAAGCCACTTATTTGCTAGAGCGCATTGTGTCTCGTGCCGCGTGGGAATTGGGCATGACCCAAGACGCCATTCGCAGCAAAAACTTCATCACGCAGTTCCCTTACCAAACGCCAGTGGCTTTGCAATACGACACCGGCGATTTCCACGCCCTCATGAACCACGCCAACAAACTGGGCGACGTGGCTGGCTTTGCTAAGCGCAAAGCGGCCAGCGCTGCCAAAGGTTTGCTGCGCGGTATTGGCTACTCCAGCTACATCGAAGCTTGCGGTTTGGCTCCCAGCAATGTTGCAGGGGCATTGGGAGCCCGCGCCGGTTTGTTTGAGTGCGGCGAAGTTCGCGTTCACCCCACCGGCAGCGTCACGGTGTTCACTGGTTCACACAGCCATGGTCAAGGCCACGAAACCACCTTTGCACAAGTGGTGGCTGCTCGCTTGGGCATTCCAGTTGAAAACGTCGACATTGTTCACGGTGATACGGGCCGCGTGCCTTTCGGCATGGGCACCTACGGCTCACGCTCCATTTCCGTGGGCGGCTCTGCCATCATGCGAGCCCTCGACAAAATTGAAGCCAAGGCCAAGAAAATTGCGGCCCACCTCATGGAAGCTGGCGATGCCGACATTGACTTTGCCAATGGTGAATTCAGCGTCAAAGGCACCGACAAGAAAATTCCATTTGGTACGGTGGCCCTCACTGCTTATGTACCGCACAACTATCCTTTGGACAAGTTGGAGCCTGGCCTGAACGAAACGGCTTTCTACGACCCCACCAACTTCACTTTCCCAGCAGGCACTTACATCTGCGAAGTCGAAATTGATCCTGAAACGGGTGTCACCAAAATCGACAAGTTCACGGCAGTCGACGACTTCGGGACCATCATCAACCCCATGATTGTGGAAGGCCAAGTCCATGGCGGTTTGGTGCAAGGCATCGGCCAAGCACTCATGGAGCACTGCGTGTACGACAAAGAAACCGGTCAACTTTTGACGGGCTCTTTCATGGACTACACCATGCCCCGCGCCGATGACTTCCCCGTGTTCTCCATTGGCCATGAGTGCACACCTTGCACCACCAATCCTTTGGGCACCAAGGGTTGCGGCGAAGCGGGTGCCATTGGCTCACCCCCTTCCGTCATCAACGCAGTGCTCGACGCTTTGGCCCCCTTGGGCGTCAAAGACTTTGACATGCCTGCCACACCGCACCGCGTGTGGGAAGCCATTCAATCCGCCAAGCATTAATTAGAAATTCGGAGAAACAACATGTACGCATTCAAATACGAACGCCCCACTGCTTTGGCAGACGCACAAAAACTGGCCCATGCCGGTGGCCAGGTTCTGGCCGGTGGTCAGACCATGATCGCCGCCATGAAGCAGCGCCTTCAACAGCCCGAAACCTTGGTTGACTTGGCCGCTATCAGTGGCTTGGCGGGCATCAAAAAGGATGGCAACAACATTGTCATTGGCGCCATGACACGTCACCAAGATGTGGCAGACAACGCCGATGTGCAAAAGAACATTCCAGGCCTGGCCGCTTTGGCCAACAACATTGGCGACAAACAAGTTCGCGCCATGGGCACCATCGGTGGCTCTGTGGCCAACAACGACCCTGCAGCTTGCTACCCCAGCGCCTTGTTGGCTTTGGGCGCTACCGTTGTCACCGACAAGCGCTCTATCAAGGCCGATGATTTCTTCAAAGGTCTGTACACCACCGCTTTGGATGCAGGCGAAATCATCACCTCTGTCAGTTTCCCCATTCCCACCAAGTCCGCTTACGCCAAATTCAACCAACCTGCATCCCGCTTTGCATTGGTGGGTGTGTTTGTAGCCCACACTGCTTCTGGCGCCCGTGTAGCCATTACAGGCGCCGGCAATGGCGTCTTCCGCCATGCCGGATTGGAAGCGGCTTTGACCAAAAGCTTTACCCCAGAAGCCGCGGTGGGTGTCGCGGTAGACTCTACAGATCTCAATGCCGACCTGCACGCTTCAAAAGCCTACCGCGCTCACCTGATCACCGTGCAAACTCAAAGGGCGGTGAAACAGGCGAACGGATGACCGCAAAAGACACTTTCAAAACCATCGACGAACTTGCCCAGGCCCTAAAAGGCGTGGGCTATTTCGCGGAACGGCGGCTTATCACCGCCGTTTTTTTGAGCCTCAAATTAGAACGTCCGCTTCTACTGGAAGGTGAGCCGGGCGTTGGGAAAACTGAGCTGGCCAAAGCCTTGGCCAAGGTATTAGGGCGACCGCTCATCCGTTTGCAATGCTACGACGGGATGGAGCAGCGCGAGGCATTGTACGAATGGAACCATGCTGCGCAGCTGTTGCACATGCGCGCAGCAGCTTCCCAGCCAGGTTCAAGCGGCACGCCCCAAGACATTGAACGCGAGGTGTATCAAAAACGCTTCTTGGTCAAGCGGCCCCTTTTACAGGCTTTGCAAACCGAAGCCCCAGGCGCACTCCTTTTGATTGACGAAGTAGACCGGGCCGATGAACCTTTTGAAGCATTCCTGTTGGAATACTTGGGTGAATACCAAGTGAGTATTCCGGAGCTTGGCACCATCAAAGCCGAAGTTGCCCCCGTGACCATTCTCACCAGCAACCGAACGCGCGACTTGAACGATGCAGTCAAGCGCAGATGCCTCTACCAATGGATGGACTACCCCGATCGCGAGCGTGAACTTGCCGTGGTTCGCTCTCAAGTGCCTCAGGCAAGCACCCAACTCACCGAGCAAGTGGCTGAGTTTGTGGGCCGCCTTAGAAGCCAGCCTTTCTCAAGTGCTTTTCAACGCGCTCCCGGCATTGCGGAGAGTGTGGAGTGGGCCAAAGCTTTGGTCGCCTTGGACACCCTCACCCTCGATCCCGAGGTGGTGCAAGACACTGTGGGTATCTTATTCAAGCAACGCGAAGACATTGCAGCCATCACACCCATTTTGAACGATTTGTTGGCACCCTCACCTGCCAAAAATATTTAACGCAAAGCCTGGCCATCATGCTGTTAGGAGATGCGCGAAGCGGAAAACTCAGTGACAACATCATGGGTTTTGCACGTGCCTTGCGAAGGGCTGGCCTCCCTGTTGATGCTTCGCGCATCAGCTTGGCCATTGAATCAACACAAC
>CANJOS010000179.1 GCA_947476015.1 Comamonadaceae bacterium
CCCCGCCAGCCGCACCAAGTTTGCCAAGTTTTAAAACCACCCAAGCACTTCAATTGTAGACAAAGATTTACATTTCAATTGATAATTAGTTAATATCAAATACAATATTTCATAATAATTTTGGAAGTTGTGATTGTTAAAAAAAATCTTACAAAATAACTTCTACACGTTACTTTTAGTTGTTGTTGGCTATTTATTGATTCACTCCATCAACAACGCTCTGACTGGTTTTTTATACCTCGTCCCAGGCGCACACTTGGTGCACATCCCCAGTGGTTTTAAATTATTGTTCGTTCTGGTTGCTGGTAGCTTGGGTGCCATCGGCGTTGTCATCGCTTCACTGATTGCTTCTGTCGTTTACAAATTTCCAGGTGAATATTCATTGGGTTTACAGCTTGCAATGGTGAATGGGCTTGCGCCTTTTTTAGCCAGAAGATGGGCCATTGACAACTACGACATGAGGGATGACTTGAGCCACATCACCGTCAAACAATTGCTTGTGATGGGATTGGCGTTTGCATTTCTAAACAGTGGACTCAATCAAGCCGTGCTTTACTGGGATGGCGTTCAGCCCCATTTTCTAGATGGCCTTGTGGTGATGCTCATTGGTGACATCACCGGTGCTTACATTGTTTTCGTGTTATTCAAATTGCTGACCAAAAAATTGGCCAACACAGACGAGTCGGAAAAGAGCTAAAAAGCCTGAGCCCCTTCCCGCAGAACCACCGAACAGCCAAGCGCGACACACGCTTACCGATTGCCCATCACGCCTACCACACCCTCCCTGGGAATGAGCTGGACATCGTCTTTGCGGCGACGCGTCCCAATGGGTGTTGCCGCCAGGCCCTTTTGGGAGGCCGTAATGTCTTCCAGGCTTGGGTAATCACCTTGGAGCCAATAGTCAAACACACGCCTTGCAATGGGCGCAGCCTGTGCCGCGCCAAAGCCTGCATTTTCAACCACGATGGCCAATGCAATTTGTGGATTGTCTGCAGGTGCAAAAGCCATGTACAACGCATGATCTCGTTGGTGTTCTTCCATTTTGCTGGCGTTGTACTTTTCTTTTTGCCCTATCGTCACAGCCTGCGCCGTGCCTGTCTTGCCTGCGCTTTGGTAAGGGGCGCCAACGAAAATGCGAGCAGAGGTGCCTTCTTTGGCAACACCAATTAAACCTTGCTTGATGACCGCAACATTCTCTGGCTTGAAACCCAAATTGACAGGCGAATCACTCATCACGCTTCGATCAACGCGCTGAATGGGGTCTTGCGTGGCCATGACCAAACGAGGTTTGTTTTGAATACCCCCATTCGCCAAGACAGAGGTTGCGTTTGCTAATTGCAACATGGTGAATGCGTTGTAGCCTTGACCAATGCCCAAGGAGATGGTCTCGCCGCCATACCAACGCTGTTGTTCCGGTTTTTTATAAGTGTTCCTTTTCCATTCTGTACTGGGCAAGGTGCCGCGAAGTTCACCAGGTAAATCGATGCCTGTGATTTGCCCAAACCCCATTGGCTTCATGAAATCGTGAATGGTATCCACGCCCATGGTATTCGCCAATGAGTAGTAGTAAACGTTGCTAGACAGCACGATGGACTTCACCATGTCGACAGGGCCTAAGCCGGTATCGCCATGGCTGCGAAAGGTGTGTCCGCCATAGGTCCAAGAACCTGCATCGTTGATGATTTCGCTGGCACTTCTTTTGCCTGTTTCAAGTGCAGCCAAGGCCATGAAGGGTTTGTAGGTGGAGCCCGGCGGGTAGGTCCCTCGCATGGCGCGATTGAGAAGCGGCTTCTCAATCGATTCGCTCAGCATTTTCCAACTCTCGCTGTCGATACCGTCGACAAATAAATTGGGGTCAAACGTGGGTTTGCTGACAAAAGCCAAAATTTCACCGGTGCGCGGGTCAAGCGCGACCAATGCGCCGCGCCTGTCACCATAAAGGTCCTCGATCATTTTTTGTAATTTGATGTCGATAGAGAGAACCACGTTTTGACCAGGTGTCGCCGGGCGACTCGCAAGCCTTCGCACGGCTCTTCCACCTGCCGATGTTTCAACTTCTTGGACGCCCGTGATGCCATGCAGCTCGCGTTCGTAGCGTTGCTCGACACCGAGCTTGCCGATGTACTGAGTGCCGCGGTAATTCCCCTCGTCGTCGCTGTCTTCAAGCTGTTCTTTTTCTTTTTGGTTGATTCGACCGATGTAGCCCACGACGTGACTGGCCAAGTGACCAAAGGGGTAGTTTCGAAACAGTCGGGCTTTGATTTCTACGCCTGGGAAACGGAAATTTTGTGCCGTAAATTTGGCCACTTCTTCGTCGGTGAGTCGTGAACGAATGGGCAAGGAGTCAAAGTTTTTTGACTCTTCTCGCATGCGCTTAAAACGCTTTCTGTCGCGCAAGGGGATGTCGATGATCTCAGCCAAGCCGTCAATGGTGGCTTCCAAGTCTTTCACCCGTGCAGGTGTGATCTCCAAGGTGTACGCGGAATAGTTGTTGGCCAAGACCACGCCATTGCGATCCAAAATGGTGCCTCGATTGGGTACCGTGGGAAGAATGGCCGTTCGGTTGTTTTCAGCTTGCGCTAGCAAATCTTCATGGCGAATGACTTGAAGATAAAACAGGCGGATGCCCAGCAATGCAAAGCACAAAAGAACGACGCCTTGCATCGCCATCACACGGGTTTGAAATTTAAAGATTTCAAACTCTGTGTTTCGCAACTCACTCAAGGAGGGGAGGTGCAAGGCCATGTCTTAGATGGGACGGTTGGCGTCAGGGTCATGCGCCCGACGTTGGGGTGCGAGCAAAATAAAGTTGGCTACTGGCCACAACAAGGTTTGCATGAAAGGTGAGAGCAGCAAAGACCACCCAGGAAAATCATCGCCCGTGCTGAGTCGAATGATGAAACCGAGCGCTTCAGACAAAACAAAAAAAGGCAGGATCTGAATCATTTGCTCTTTGACAGGGAACCACAACAGGCGCCTGTGCATGCTGAATGCAAAATAATTCAGCACCACATAGGAAAGCGCGTGTTGTCCCATCAGAGAAGATTGCTGAACGTCTATCCACAAACCAAAAATGAAGGCAATCAGCATGCCCACTCTGCGGGGCTGGTGAATGCCCCAAAAGAAAATGCAGACAGCCAGCACATCAGGCAACCAGAGCGCCTGGGCTAAACCCATCAACATGCTGAGCAGCAAAGACACGACCAAACTGAGGGCGATGAACCAAGGGCTAACGGGCAGCAGCAAGGCTTGGCGGCGTTCCATGATCATGGCGCCTTTCCCTTTGGGGCAGAGGTGCTGCCAGTGGGCTGTAAAACCAAAACGTGACGGCCTTTGATTTCTGCCAAAGGCGTTGCGTGGATGCGTGCAAAGGAAATGTCAACCCGCCTCTCAATGTGACTGATGCGCCCCACTTGCAGGCCAGCAGGGTAGACGCCGTCGATGCCACTGGTGGTGAGCAAGTCGCCTTCTTTGACATCTGCACTGGCGGGGACAAACTTCAGTTCGATGAGAGGCAAGCCAGCCAAGATGTCGCCACGGGTGATGTTGCGTGCTCCAGTGCGGCTGTTGACCACGGGAATGCTTTGATCGCGGTCGGTCAAGAGGGTGACCTCCGCGGTGAAAGGGTAGACGCGCGTCACCTGGCCGACAACGCCGCCTGCATCAATGACGGGTGAGCCCAGCGCCACGTTCTTGACTTCGCCTTTGTCGATCACGATGCGCTGATTGTAGGGGTCGGTCACATCAAACAAGACTTCTGCCACTTGGGAGGATGTGGTGAAGGTCGGCTTCAAATCGAGGAGCTGCCGCAGATTTTGATTCTCTATGAGCAACTGTTCAACTTGCTGTGAGCGAGTTGATTGTTGAAGTGCTTCCAGTTGGACCGCTTGTAAATTTTTTTGTGCTTGCTCTAAGTTTTGAAAATAGTCACCGATGGCGGAAGCAACCTGACCAGGCTGCAAGACCAGCCATTGAACCGGCAAGATGAGGGTGGACAGGCTTGCCCGAATAGGTTTTGTAAACTGCAACTGCTTGTCGCCAAACATCAACAGCAACGATAGTGCGCTGAAAAAAATGAGCTTGGTCAGCGGCGCAAAGCCCACTCTGAAAAAAGGGGGAGGTGAGCGGTCAAAAGACGCAGGCGCCATTGATTGCGCCTGAGTTATTCACTGGTGAAGATGCTGCCGAGTCGGTCCATTCGCTCAAGGGCCATACCGCAACCGCGCGCCACGCAAGTGAGGGGATCTTCAGCCACCAAAACGGGCAAACCAGTTTCTTCAGACAGCAAACGATCGAGGTCGCGCAGCAATGCGCCACCGCCGGTGAGCATCATGCCGCGGTCAGAAATGTCGGCACCCAATTCGGGTGGCGTTTGCTCGAGTGCTGTTTTGACGGCTGACACGATGTTGTTCAGGGGGTCGGTGAGCGCTTCGAGGATTTCGTTGCTGCTGATGGTGAAGCTGCGCGGCACGCCTTCAGACAGGTTGCGTCCTTTGACTTCCATTTCGCGCACTTCGCTGCCGGGGAAGGCGGAGCCAATGTTTTTCTTGATGGCCTCAGCCGTGGGCTCACCAATGAGCATGCCGTAGTTGCGGCGGATGTAGTTGATGATGGCTTCG
>CANJOS010000180.1 GCA_947476015.1 Comamonadaceae bacterium
AGGGTGGGCAGTGAGGAAGTGACTTGCAGACTTGAGGCTCTTTGCGCACTTTCTAATGCGAAGGAGTTGTTTGAAAGTTCAAGTGTCGATGCATCATCCGGATCTTCAAAGTCGTCCAAACTTCCCTCTTCAAAAGGCCCGATGTCAGAGGCATCTCTTTTCAAACCTTTTTGAAGCTGCGCCAGTTCTTGCATTTTGTTGCGCGCGCCGCTGATGGTAAAGCCCTGGTCATAGAGCAAGCCTCGAATGTGGCGAATCATGAGGACTTCATGGTGCTGGTAGTAACGACGATTGCCTCGACGTTTGACTGGCCGCAGTTGTGTGAATTCCTGCTCCCAATATCGAAGCACATGGGGCTTGACGCAACAAAGTTCGCCCACTTCACCAATGGTGAAATAGCGCTTTGCTGGAATTGGCGGGAGGGAGTTCTCCATTGAAATCACTAACTTGCTAGGGGAACCTACAAGCTTACTCTAAGCCAGGCACCAGAGTAAAGCCCCTGAACCCACATTTTGACAAGTATCCTGAAATTAAAAGGAATAAGGTGACCGACGTTCAGGTTTCATCTCCCTGAATGACATCCTTCAACTTATGGCTGGCGTGAAATGTGGCCACACGCCTCGCTTCAATGGGAATCAGTTCACCCGTTCTGGGGTTTCGGCCAGGACGAGGTGCTTTTTCACGAATTTGAAAATTACCAAATCCTGAAATTTTGACATCCTGACCCGCCACCAACTGGGTGGCAATCAGGTCAAAGAACGAGTCCACCATGTCTTTGGACTCGCGTTTATTCAAACCGATTTGTTCAAACAACAAATCGGCCAAATGCGCCTTGGTCAGGGCCGGTGTTTCTAGACTTTCGACTAAAAAATTCATATGCACTTTCTATTTCGCATTAAGAGCGCAAACGAGCAGACAACTTCAATGCCAAATGATCCAAAACAGCCTTGACTGTGGATTCAATTTGTACGTCTGTCAATGTGGCCTCATCGCTGCTCAAACTCAGCCTCACAGCCAAACTTTTCTCAATGCCTTCAGTCACTTGAGGACGGAAGACGTCAAATAGCACGGCGCTGCGCAACAAACCAAGCGTCGGCGCCTCATGAATGACGGCCATCAGATCTGCATGCGTGACTTTTTCGGCGACCACGACGGCAATGTCGCGCTCCACAGCTTGAAAGCGCGCCACACTTTGCGCAACAGGCACCTCGTGATGCAGCACAGCGTCTAAATCCAATTCAAACATGATGGGCGCTTGTTGCAAATCCCAAGCCTGACGCCAGCGGGGGTGCAACTCACCCACATAACCCAGAACTTTTCCATTCAACTTCACTGAAGCGCAACGACCGGGGTGCATAGCGGGATGTTCTGCCGATTCAAAATCAGGCTTCGCAGGCGCCAACAAGGCCTCCACCTCCCCTTTCACATCGAAGAAGTCAACTGGGCGCGTTTTGCCACCCCAAGAAGTGGACGTCACAGGGCCATAAGCCACACCCGATACACGCATCGGCTGATTCAAGCCTTCAACGGTGCTGTCTGAATCCTTGACGGCGTCATCGCGCAAGAACACGCGACCTAACTCAAACACACGCACGCGATTGGCTTTTCTATCGATGTTGAACTTCACGGCTTGTAACAGCGATCCCAACAAGGTGGTGCGCATCACGCTCATTTGGCTGGCAATGGGATTGAGCAATTTCAAGGGGTTAGGGTTGCCCGCCAACTCATGCTCCCAGCGCTCTTCAACGAAACTGAAGTTAATGGTTTCTTGATAACCAAGCGCTGCCAAACTGCGACGGACAGAGAAAGGGCCGCGCACATTTTCTTTGCGAATTTTGGCCGTGATGGGCGCCAAGGGTGGCGTGGTGGGAAGCTGGGTGTAACCCACCATGCGTGCCACTTCCTCAATGAGGTCTTCTTCAATTTCCAAATCGAAGCGCCAGCTGGGAGGATTGACCGTGATCAAGCCTTCTGTTTCTGAAACTTCAAAACCCAAGCCACGCAGTGCATCGGCACATTGCTTCTGACTCAAGGTCATGCCGATGACTTTGTTGGCACGCGCCACACGCAATGTGACGGGCTTGCGAACAGGCATGTTTAACTTTTGATCATCGACAGGGCCAATTTGCGTTGCAGGTGTACCGCATATATCAATGACCAATTGGGTAATGCGCTCAATGTGGTCAACCGTACTTTCAGGATCGACACCGCGCTCAAAGCGATGGCCCGCGTCGGTTGAAAAGTTGTAACGGCGTGAGCGGCCTGCAATGGCCTTGGGCCACCAGTAAGCTGCTTCGATGTAAATGTTTTGCGTATCATCAGACACCGCAGTGGCATCGCCACCCATGATGCCGGCCAAAGACTCTACTTGAACGTCATCTGCAATCACACCCACTTTATCGTCAACCGTCACGGTGTTGCCATTGAGCAGTTTCAATGATTCATCGGCACGGCCCCAGCGAACTTGCAAACCGCCATGAATTTTGTTGAGGTCAAAAATGTGGGAAGGCCGGCCAAATTCAAACATCACATAATTTGAAATGTCGACCAAGGGGCTCACACTGCGTTGACCGCATCGCGCCAAACGGTCCGCCATCCACGCAGGCGTTTGAGCTTTCGGATTGACACCCTTGACCACCCTGCCGCTGAATCGACCACATAAGTCTGAGGCATGCACTGCCACCGGCAATTTATCTTGGACTTGCGATGCAAGTGATTTGAATTCAGGTGCTTTCAAGGGCGTGCCCGTTAAGGCCGATACCTCACGGGCAATACCGTAGACACTCAAACAATGTGCCAAATTGGGGGTGAGTTTGAGGGTGAACAACGTATCGTCCAGCTTCAAATAAGTGCGAATATTTTCACCAAGAGGCGCATCAACTGGCAACTCTAGCAGCCCGCCATGATCGTCGGCAATTTTGAGCTCTTTCGCAGAGCACAACATGCCCTGGCTTTCGACACCGCGCAGTTTGCCCACCTTGATCTGAAAAGGTTTGCCATCTTCACCAGGTGGCAACTCTGCACCCACCATGGCGCACGGAATGCGAATGCCAACGCGTGCGTTGGGTGCACCGCACACAATGTTGAGCAAGTTCGCTTGACCCACGTCGACTTGGCACACGCGCAACCGATCGGCATTCGGGTGCTGCTCTGCGCTTTTAATCTCACCAATCACCACATTTGAAAAGGGTGGGGCAAGCGCTTGAAGTTCTTCAACCTCCAAACCCGCCATGGTGAGTGTTTCCGAGAGTTGTTCGGTAGTGAGGGGGGGGTTGCAAAACTCACGCAACCAGGATTCAGGGAATTGCATGGTCTTTAATTATTGAAATTGACTCAAGAAACGAACGTCGCCATCGAAGAACAAGCGCAAATCATTCACGCCATATCGGAGCATGGTGAGCCGGTCGGGGCCCATGCCGAAGGCAAAGCCAATGAATTTTTCAGGATCTAGGCCCATGTTGCGCACCACATTCGGGTGCACTTGGCCAGAACCTGCTACTTCCAACCACCGACCGGCCAAGGGTCCGGTTTGGAATTGAATGTCAATTTCGGCACTGGGTTCAGTGAAAGGGAAAAAGCTGGGACGGAAGCGAAGAACCAAGTCATCGCTTTCAAAAAACGTTCGGCAAAAATCAGTGAACACCACTTTCAAGTCTTTGAAGCTGACGTTCTCACCCATCCACAAACCTTCACACTGGTGAAACATGGGCGAGTGCGTGGCGTCACTGTCAACACGGTAAGTACGACCCGGGGCAATGACTCGGATTTCAGGCATGCCTTGTCCTGCATCTAACTGCGATTTGTACCGCTTCACGTGTTGCACCGCATGGCGAATTTGCATGGGGCTGGTGTGCGTGCGCAGCAGGTGGCCGCCTTCCACGTAGAAGGTGTCGTGCATAGACCTTGCCGGGTGATCTTCGGGCGTGTTCAAGGCTGTGAAGTTGAACCAGTCAGTTTCAATTTCTGGGCCTTGAGCCACTTCAAAACCCATGGAGCCAAAGATTTGTTCAATGCGTTCTAAAGTGAGAGAAACGGGGTGCAGGCCGCCTTGTGAGAGCGGGCGACCTGGCAATGAAACGTCTAAAGCTTCTGCTTTCAGTTGAATGGACAACTCTGCATCGGCCAAGGCTTGACGGCGCGCAGTGAGCGCTGCTTCGATGCCTTGCTTGGCCACGTTGACTGCGGCGCCAAAGGTTTTCTTTTCCTGGACGCTCAAAGCGGCCATGCCCTTCATCATTTCAGTGATGCGGCCTGACTTGCCCAAATACAAGGCTTTGGCATTTTCAAGATCGGCGGGGGTCTTGGCCTGCGAAAAACTCGCACTGGCCGCTTCAACCAAACTTTCCAACTCGGTCATGGTGGGAACTTTAAAAGGAACTTAAATTCAACATAAAAAAAGGATTGAAGCCTTCGCAAGCCTCAACCCCCTTGATCGACTGTGATATCGACTGCGTGAGTACTTAAGCTGCGGC
>CANJOS010000181.1 GCA_947476015.1 Comamonadaceae bacterium
GCCCATAGGCGGGCCGGGCCCCGCCATAACGCCTTTGCAGCAAGGAGAATACTTGTTTTCTTTGTTAGGCCAGACACCCAAGTACAGCCATGTGCCGGTGAAAATGATGGATCTCATCATCGGCGTTTTGTCTTTGTTGGGCCACCTCATTCCGCCTTTGGGTAACAAAGCTGAATTGGCCCGCATAGGACGTTACTACGCCACCGAATCGATGTTGGTCTGGGATCAGGCCCAAGACCGCTACGATGCCGATGCAACGCCTTCAACTGGACAAGAAACGCTGTGGGATTGCTACCAAGCTTTGGTGAGCGGCAAAACGTCCTTAGAACGCGGGGATCACGCGGTTTTTTAAGAATCGATTGGGGTCTAAGGCAGAGAAGTCTGCAGAGAGTGCCAAACACTTCAAGGTTTGATCTCTAAGAGCTTGGCATCTAAAAATTTCATCACTGCTTTCAGGCCCTTTTCTGGCTGCTCCTCCTGCAAAAGGTGCCCTAGTTTTGGCAAAAGAATGGTGGTCGAGTTCAACAAAACACCCGCATAGCTCTGGGCATTGCTGTTCGGAATCATCTGATCCTGCTCACCCCAAATGAGCAATGTCGGCGCCTTGATTTTCTTCAAGCGCGGCACAGGATCTGTGTAAATCGTTTGATTGGATCTGTCCAAAATCGCACCCCTCACACCGGGTGCCCTCAGCATGTCATAGTAACGAGAGACCAATGCGTCATTCAAAGCTTCAGCATCGGCAAATGCCGGCTCAATTGATTTTTTAACGAAGTACTTTGGTAAAAAATATTTAACGAGGCCCATGACGGCAGGAACTTCATAAGGCTTGGTGCCAAAGTCTTTGGCTTCAGGAAAACCATCGGGTGCCATCAGCACCAAAGCTTGAACACGATCAGGCTGAGCAGCCGCCAAGGACCAAGCCATTTTTCCGCCCATCGAGTGGCCAATGACAGAGAACTTGTCCAGCCCTAGCTTGTCGGCAAAATGAGTGAGGATGGCAACATCTTTCTCTTCAGAATAGTCATTCAAAGGGCTGGCACCTGTTAGGCCGAACCCAGGCAAATCGAGCCTGATCACTCGATATTTGGGGTCTAACTTCACTGACCATTCATCCCAAGTTTGCAAGCTTGAACCAAACCCATGCAATAACAACAAGACGGGCGCATCCTGCGGTCCAGTTTCTTTGTAATGAACCTGCAAACCATCCACGTCAATCATTCGAGTCGTGGAAGAACCGTAGCGCTTTTGCAATTCTGCACGTTCAAAATCGGGTGCCCAAAGGCCATACAAAGCAATTGCCAAAAAGGCAAGCCCAAAGCCGACAGTATTCAACATGAGAAAAATTCCGAAAAGGGTCTTAATTTAACGCCATTTGACAAATCGTCAAGTTAAATTGACACCTTAAGGGATATAAAAAAGACACATCTGCTTGTAGGGCGACGAATTTACAAAATGACATTTTTCTTCGAACTTGCCTAAGGCAAGCAACGGACCACACCCCCGTGGCTAGATGAAATGAAGCAACTGGATTGTGGGAGCTGAGCGACGCACTGGTGGGTTATGAGGATGCCGACTAAACGCATCCCACCTTCAACAATTGCTTGACCACGCTACTTTTATTTACCCGCTATAGCAATCAGTTCCACTTCAAATTGAAGCGTGGCATTGGGCGGAATCACGCCACCGGCGCCACGGGCACCATAGGCAATGGCTGGCGGGCAGGTCAGCTTGGCCTTGCCACCCACTTTCATCAATTGCACCCCTTCGGTCCAACAGGGAATCACCCCATTCAAAGGAAATTCAATCGCTTGATTGCGCTTGTAAGAACTGTCAAATTCCTTCCCATCGGGAAAGGTGCCGCGGTAATGCACTTTGACCTTGTCAGTGGCCATAGGACTGACACCCTGGCCGTCTTGGAGAGAGCGATACACCAAACCTGATGAGGTGACTTTCGCGCCGGACTCTTTGGCGGCCGCTATTGCAAAGTCGTTTTGCGCCCAAACTGAAGACAGTGAACAGGTGCACAAACCGAGTGCAATTAAAAAACCTTGAGATAAGTTCATGCTGCATTCTCTCCTTAAAACATTTTCAGTCCAAAATAAGGACACCACTTGCCCGATCAACTGCAAGCATACCCGAAGCTTGGCATGTCTCTTCTGACTAAGAGCCTATGACACCCGCAGTCTTGAAATCATCAATCCCTCGATTGACATAAAAAAACCCGACCGCAAAATGCGATCGGGTTTTTTGTTGGAAGGATTCAAGTTTGCAATTTTGAAGTTTGCAAACTCTGTCCCTTTAATGCATCGCAGTACCTTGTGATGTAGAGCCATCAAAGCTAGGGAAGCGAACGTTCTCAACGAGCTCCTGAACTTCTTGCTCCGGCTCCTTGGTCAGCAGCGACACAATGATGATCACAGCAAAGCCTAACGGCACACCAAAAATACCAGCAGAGATGGGGGCAATGTCCCACCATGTGTTGGCCTTCAGGATTTCAGGCGTCAATGAACCGTTGTGGAACAAGCCGTACATCCAAGGGTGAGTCTTGGTCATGTAGTAGAACGAAATGCCCAAGCCAGCCATCATGCCCAGAGAAGCGCCCCACTTGTTGGCACGCTTCCAAAAGATGCCAAGGGTCAACGCTGGGAAGAAGGCTGCCGCAGCGAACGAGAACGCCGCAGACACCAAGAACAGAATGTCTGCCATCTTCAAGGATGCGACATAAGCAGCAGCCAAGGCAACGAACACCAAAATCACTTTGGAGATCGCTACGCGACGGCTGGCCGATGCATTGGGGTCAATCACTTTGTAGTACAAGTCGTGCGACATCGCATTGGCAATGGTCAACAGCAAGCCATCGGCCGTGGACAAAGCCGCGGCCAAACCACCAGCAGCAACCAATCCAGAAATCACAAACGGCAAGCCGCCAATTTCAGGGGTGGCCAACACCACAATGTCACCGCCCAAGCGAATTTCTGCCAATTGCAAGATGCCATCTTTGTTGATATCAGACACGGCCATCAGGGTGGGATCCACCGCATTCCAGCGCGCAATCCACCCAGGTAACTGATCGATCGGGGTACCAACCAAGATAGTGTAAATGTCGAACTTCACCAACACCGCCAATGCAGGCGCTGTGAAGTACAACAATGAGATGAAGAACAAAGACCAGGCCACTGACTCACGCGCTTCACGCACCGAGGGCACGGTGTAGAAGCGCATCAGAATGTGCGGCAATGCGGCTGTACCAATCATCAAACAGAAGACCAATGCCAAGAAGTTCTTGCGCGAAATATCTCTTGCTGCGTCATCTTTGCCAGGGAACGGCTCTGCATGACGCAAAGGCGGTGCTGCTCGGGCCGTATTGGTAGTGCGGGCAGCGGTATAAGCAGCCTTAGCAGCAGCTTCATCTTTTGGCAAAGCGGCAACTGCGGCTGTAGCAGCCTTGATTTCAGCTTCTGGCGCATTGGCGGCTTTCAGATCTTCCAGCTTTTTGGTGGCAGCTTCTTTGTCAGCAGCCATGGCAGCAGGGACATCTTTCAGTTTTTCAGCGGCTGCATCAGCGCGTGATTTGAAAATACCGCGAACTTCAAGCTCTTTGGGATCTTTCAGAAGTTGCTCTTCTTTGGCCGTGACTTTTTCAAGCAAATAGCCATAAGCGATTTGTGGCACGGGATTGCTGGTGTGTTTCACCGACAGCCAGACCACAGGAATCATGTAGGCGACGATCAAGATCAGGTATTGGGCCACCTGAGTCCACGTCACTGCGCGCATACCGCCCAAGAATGAGCAGACCAAAATACCGGCCAAGCCCACATACACACCCACTTCAAAAGACAAACCTGTCATGCGAGCGGTGATCAGGCCAACGCCGAAGATCTGCGCCACGACATAAACGAAGGACACCAAGATGGCTGCAAAAACACCAATCAAGCGTGCCATGTTGCCACCGTAGCGTGCGCCCAAGAAGTCGGGAATGGTGAACTGACCAAACTTACGCAGGTAAGGGGCCAGGAACAAGGCCACCAAACAGTAGCCACCGGTCCAGCCCAAAATAAAGGCCAAACCACCATAACCTGTGAGGTACAGCGTACCGGCCATACCAATGAAGGAGGCCGCTGACATCCAGTCAGAACCTGTGGCCATGCCGTTGTAAATGGCTGGCACACGACGGCCCGCCACATAGTATTCGGCAGCATCGTTGGTGCGACTCATCACACCAATGCCGGCATACAAAAGCACAGTGGCCGCCAAGAAGGCGTAGCCAATGTAATCTTTGTGCATGCCCATTTGCTCAAGGACGGCAAGCACAATGACAAAGGCTGCAAAGCCAAAGCCGTAGAAAATGAAAACTTTGTTCAGCGATTGCTGAAACTGGCCTTGGGATTGGCCTTCCCCTCCAAATACACTCATGAAGATTCTCCTTCTGAAACGCCATATTCCTTGTCAA
>CANJOS010000182.1 GCA_947476015.1 Comamonadaceae bacterium
TCGTAACCAGGCAGTTGACCGCTCAGGTTGGCAGCACGTTCGCGTGATTTACGCCGGACAAACGCCGCCAAGGCGACCAAGAAATCGGGGTCATGGTGCGGTACGTCTTCAGCGTGAAAACCACGCGCATAGTTTTCTGCAATGAAGCCCGTGTTGAAGTCACCAGACACAAACTTAGGATGAGCTAACAAAGCCGCTTGAAACGGAATGTTGGAGCTGATGCCGCGAATCACGAACCCATTGAGTGCTTCACGCATTTTCGCAATGGCATCGTTGCGGTCGGTGCCATGCACAATGAGTTTGGCAATCATGGAGTCGTAGAACATGGGAATTTCACCGCCATCTTGTACGCCCGTGTCTACACGCACACCCAACAGGTCTTGCGTGTTGGACTGGAACATGGTTTGCACAGGCGTTTGGAAGCGCACCAAACGGCCTGTGGATGGCAAGAAATTGCGGAAGGGATCTTCTGCATTGATGCGGCACTCAATGGCCCAACCGTTGCGTTTCACATCGGCTTGCGTGATCGGTAACTTTTCGCCATGGGCCACACGGATCATCATTTCGACCAAGTCGATACCCGTGATGGCTTCTGTGACGGGGTGCTCTACTTGTAAGCGAGTGTTCATTTCTAGAAAGTAGAAGCTTTGGTCTTTGCCCACCACAAACTCCACCGTACCAGCAGATTGGTACTTCACGGCCTTGGCAAGTGCAACCGCTTGTTCCCCCATGGCAATGCGCGTGGCGTCACTGATGAAAGGCGATGGCGCCTCTTCAATCACTTTTTGGTGACGGCGTTGAATAGAGCATTCGCGCTCGTTCAAATAAATCACGTTGCCATGGCTGTCGCCCAGGACTTGAATTTCAATGTGTCTTGGTTCTTCTACAAATTTTTCAATGAACACGCGATCATCGCCAAACGAGTTAAGGGCTTCGTTTTTGCAGGAGGTAAAACCTTCAAAGGCTTCTTTGTCATTGGCGGCCACGCGCAGGCCTTTGCCCCCGCCGCCTGCAGAAGCTTTGATCATGACAGGGTAGCCTATGCCTTTGGCAATTTGAACAGCAGCTTCTGCCGAGTCAATGGCATCGTTGTAACCAGGGATGGTGTTCACCTTGGCTTCGTTGGCCAACTTCTTAGACGCAATTTTGTCGCCCATGGCGGCAATGGAAAAGTGGCGTGGGCCGATGAAGGCAATGCCCTCGTCTTCGCAACGCTTGGAGAAGGCTTCATTTTCAGACAAGAAGCCGTAGCCTGGGTGAATGGCTTGTGCGCCTGTTGCTTTGGCCACGGCAATGATTTTGTCGGCCACCAAATAAGACTCTCGCGATGGCGCTGGGCCAATCAGCACAGCTTCGTCGGCCAGCAACACATGGCGGGCTTCTTTGTCGGCCTCGGAGTAAACCGCTACTGTGGCTATGCCCATTTTCTTGGCGGTAGCAATGACGCGGCATGCAATTTCACCGCGGTTGGCTATCAAAATTTTGGTAAACATATTTTTCCTAATGGCGTTTCAGTTCAAGCGTTGTCGGTCATTGCGCTTAAAGCGGAATGTTGCCGTGCTTGCGCCATGGGTTTTCAACCTTCTTGTCTTTCAACATGACCAACGAGCGGCAGATGCGTTTTCGTGTTTCGCTGGGTTGAATGACATCGTCAATGAAGCCTCGCGCACCGGCCACAAACGGGTTGGCAAATCGGTCTTTGTATTCGGCTTCGCGTGCAGCCAATTTCACAGGGTCGTTTTTGTCTTCTCGGAAAATAATTTCTACCGCCCCCTTCGCACCCATCACTGCAATCTCTGCGTTAGGCCATGCAAAATTCACGTCGCCTCTTAAGTGCTTAGAAGCCATGACGTCGTAGGCACCACCATAGGCTTTGCGGGTAATGACCGTGATTTTGGGCACGGTGCACTCTGCGTAGGCGTAGAGCAACTTAGCGCCATGCTTGATGATGCCGCCGTATTCTTGTGAAGTGCCGGGCATGAAGCCAGGCACGTCTACGAAGGTGATGACAGGAATACTGAAGGCATCGCAGAAGCGCACAAAGCGGGCCGCTTTGATGGAACTCTTAATGTCCAAGCAACCCGCCAAAACCAAGGGCTGGTTGGCCACGATGCCCACCGTTTGGCCGGCCATGCGGGCAAAACCAATCAGCATGTTTTTGGCGTAGTCGGGCTGGAGCTCAAAGAAGTCACCGTCGTCAACGGTTTTCAAAATAAGCTCTTTCATGTCGTAGGCTTGGTTGGCGTTCAAAGGCACCAAGGTGTTCAAACTTTGGTCCAGCCTGTCGGTGGGGTCGCCACTGGCGCGCATGGGCGATTTTTCGCGATTATTGAGGGGCAGATAGTTGTACAAACGACGTAACATGAGCAAAGCTTCTACGTCGTTCTCAAAGGCCATGTCAGCCACACCGCTCTTGGTGGTGTGGGTTAAAGCGCCACCCAACTCTTCAGCGGTCACTTCTTCATGCGTCACCGTCTTCACCACTTCAGGGCCCGTGACAAACATGTAAGAGCTGTCTTTCACCATGAAAATAAAGTCGGTCATGGCGGGTGAATACACTGCACCGCCCGCCGAGGGGCCCATGATCATGCTAATTTGAGGAATGACGCCGCTGGCCATGGCGTTGCGCTGGAACACTTCGGCATAGCCACCCAAGGAAGCCACACCCTCTTGAATGCGAGCACCGCCTGAGTCGTTCAAACCAATGACAGGCGCGCCCACCTTCATGGCTTGGTCCATGATTTTGCAAATTTTCTCGGCATGTGACTCAGACAATGCGCCACCAAACACCGTGAAGTCTTGGCTGTACACAAATACCAAACGGCCATTGATCATGCCGTAGCCAGTCACCACACCGTCACCCGGAATCTTGTTATCTTGCATGCCAAAGTCTGTGCAGCGGTGCTCGACAAACATGTCCCACTCTTCAAAGGTGCCTTCGTCTAGCAATACTTCTAAGCGCTCGCGCGCTGTGAGCTTGCCCTTGGCATGTTGTGCATCAATGCGTTTTTGCCCACCACCCATGCGTGCCGCCGCACGTTTTTGCTCAAGTTGTTGAATGATGTCTTGCATGATTTACTCGCTTCAATACGGATAGTTCAATGTTTTGGAAAGCCAGTCGCCTGATAAGCGGCTAGCAGTTGTCTGGCTGCAGTGGAGGCTGGGACTTGGCCCGAGATGACCTTCTGCGTGAGTTCAGGCAGAAGGGCTTTGACACTGGCTTGACCTCGAAAGTTTTGTTTCAGGCCAGCATCGATGCGCTCCCACATCCACGACTGGGCTTGGCCTTGTCTGCGCTGTTCCAACTTTTGATTGGCTTGCTGCAAACGTTTGAATTTCAAAACGCGGTGCCAAAAGCTGTCGACGCCTTGGTTTAAAAGTGCGCTGATTTGAATGACTTCTGAGTGCCAAATTTCTTCGTCAAAATGGGCGTGATCGGGGTGACCGTGCATGCCCAGCAAACGCAAGGCACTGGTAATTTGGGCTTCAGCGCGGGTGGCGGCCGATGCGTCAATGTCGGCCTTGTTGATCACCACCAAATCGGCCAACTCCATCACGCCTTTTTTAATCGCTTGCAAATCGTCACCTGCATTGGGCAGTTGCATCAGCACAAACATGTCGGTCATGTTGGCCACGGCGGTTTCGCTTTGGCCAACGCCCACAGTTTCTACAATGACCACGTCGTAGCCTGCGGCTTCGCACACCAACATGGCTTCGCGCGTTTTTTCAGCCACGCCGCCCAAAGTGCCACTGGAGGGGCTGGGTCGGATGAAGGCTTTGTCGTGAACACTGAGGTGTTCCATGCGGGTTTTGTCACCCAAGATAGAACCGCCAGACACCGTGGAGGAAGGATCGATGGCGAGCACCGCCACACGATGACCTTGTGTGATTAAAAAAAGCCCCAGCGCTTCAATGAACGTTGACTTGCCCACGCCAGGCACACCGCTGATGCCTAAACGAAATGATTTGCCTGAATGCGGCAGCAACCCAGTGAGCAATTCATCTGCCTGCCCTCGATCTGACGGCAGTGTGGATTCAAGCAAGGTAATGGACTTGGCCATAGCGCGGCGCTGAACCGCAGGCTCGCCCTGCAACACACCCTGCATGAGGTCTTGCGAATTCAACCTAAAGCCTTCTTGATTTGCTCCAGCACATCTTTGGCGCTGGCAGGGATGGGGGTGCCTGGGCCGTAGATGCCCTTCACGCCCGCTTCGTACAAGAAGTCATAGTCTTGGCGTGGAATGACGCCGCCTACAAACACAATGATGTCGTCTGCACCCTGCTTCTTCAGTTCTTCAATGATCGCAGGAACCAAAGTTTTGTGACCCGCCGCCAAGGTAGAAACACCCACCGCATGCACGTCATTTTCAATGGCTTGGCGCGCGCATTCTTCAGGCGTTTGAAACAAGGGGCCCATGTCAACGTCAAAGCCTAAA
>CANJOS010000183.1 GCA_947476015.1 Comamonadaceae bacterium
CCATCAAAGCTGAAGTGAGTGCAGCGAAGAAAAATTGAGTCATTGACTTCATGGTCGACATCCGAAATAGTAGGCGCAAAACCATGAGATTCTACAATGCCTGCTAGCGCCATTTCTGGCGCCCTTCAAGTTTGAACCGTATGGCCACCGAAAATAGCTTCACTTCAGCCCCTAAAGCTTCGCTCTCAAGCGCTGTCAAAGTCAGGAAAACACCTGTCAAAGCAGGGCCATTGACAGAAGTCCCGGAAGTCAAGGTCATCACGCCCATGGGTTGGATGCACACCGCCCGTTTTCTGACCACCGCAGCTGAACTTTTTCACCTGCCAGCCCTGGATGTGCCAGAAATTGCCTTTGTAGGGCGCTCCAACGCTGGAAAATCCACCTGCATCAATACGCTGACGCAACAAAAACAGTTGGCCTTTGCCTCCAAAAAACCAGGCCGTACTCAACACATCAACCTGTTTTCGTTGGGCAAGCAAGGGGTTACAGATGCTGTTTTGGCCGACTTACCAGGCTATGGCTACGCCGCTGTGCCCAAACAAGACAAATTGCGCTGGCAAAAAGTCATGGCCAATTATTTGGTCACACGGGAAAACCTCAAAGGCATCGTCCTGTTGTGCGACCCCCGATTGGGCATGACCGAACTCGACGAGGTCTTGCTCGAGGTCATTCGGCCTCGCGTTGAAGAAGGCTTGAACTTTTTGGTGTTACTCACCAAATCAGACAAGCTCACACGCTCCGAAGGCGCCAAGGCTTTGTCGATTGCCAAACTCCAAGCCGGCGGTGGTCAAGCCAAACTTTTCTCCGCTTTGAAAAAACAAGGTGTCGAAGATCTTGCTCAACTGATGTGGGACTGGACGCACACCGATGATTGAAACTTGGCAGCAGGATCTCCCGCACGGCATCCAACTCAGTTGCCGCGCTTCCGGGGTGAAAGGCCAACCCGTTCTGATGTTTCTTCATGGCTTTCCAGAAGCTGCATTCGTTTGGGACCCGCTGCTCCTGCATTTTTCCAAGCCAGAAAATGGCGGCTTCCGATGTGTGGCCCCCAATTTACGCGGCTTTGAAAAGTCCAGCCAACCCAGCGAGGTTTCTGCCTACCGCGCAAAATATTTGTTGCAAGACATTGCCGCATTGATCCAAATTGAATCGGGCGTCTTGCCTTTGAAGGCTTTGATTGCTCACGACTGGGGCGGTGGCGTGGCTTGGAACTTGGCCAATCAAATGCCGCAATGCATGAACAAATTGGTCATCATCAATTCACCCCACCCTGGCACATTTTTAAGAGACTTGAAGCACAGCGCAGCACAAATTGAGGCCAGTGCCTACATGAACTATTTTTGCGAGCCCCAAGCTGCGCAAGAACTGAGCGCCAATGGGTTTGAAACTTTGTTCCGCTTTCTGCGAAAAGGGGCTCCTGCAAGCTGGCTAACACCCGAGGTCCAAGCCAAATACCGCGCGGTTTGGTCCCATGGATTGCAGGGCGGATTGAACTATTACTGCGCCTCGCCGTTGAAGCCCGACAAACCAGCGCACGCCAGCGATGCACAGACCGAGCGAAGGCCATTGAAGTCTTTGGAATTGCCCGAGGCCATGCTTCGCATCACAGTGCCCACTTTGCTGCTTTGGGGGCAAAAAGATGTGGCCCTTTTGCCGCCCTTGAACGAGGGTTTGGCGCACTATGTGCCTGACTTGAAATACGTTCCCCTGCCCAATGGATCGCATTGGGTGGTACATGAACACCCCGAAGTGATTCAACGCAAAATTGCCGCGTTTTTATAAACCGATTTTTCACCTTCCGGCCGCGTTTTAAATCGCTTGTGCACCCAATAGTATTGGGAGGGAGACTGCTGAATAGCCTGCGCCAAGACGTCGTTCATGCGCAAGGTGTCGGCAGGCACATCCTTGGTAGGAAATTGTGTCCAGGCTTCTGAGAGCGCCATTTCATAGCCTTGCGGCGTCATCCGAGTGATGAGTGTGAACACTTTCGCGCGACCCAATCTGGCAAACCTTGACAAGGACGGCACTGTGGCCGTGGTCACCCCCATGAAAGGCACAAAGAGAGACTCCTCAGGTCCAAAGTCCATGTCAGGCGAGAGGTGCAACATTTCGCCCTGACGCAACCCGGTCATGATTTGTTTCACACCCTCATGCCGAAAATAGGGCTTCACATTCCCTGTTCTTTGCCGGCCCTGACTCACCCACTCATCGACCATTTGACTGCGCTGGGGCACAAAGATAAATGCCACGGGTTTAGAAGCCAACAGGGTGAGCGCCAAACCCCCTGCATCCAGTCCCACAAAGTGAGGTGCGAAAACAATTTTGGGTCCCTCTGTGGCCAGTTGTTCAAATGCCAAGGGTGTTCCCGTCCAATTCATTCGTGCTTGAACGTCAGCCAGAGGCGCATGCCAAAGCCAAGCACGGTCCAACAAGGATTGGGCAAATTGCACAAAATGGGCGCGCGCCAATTGCTGAATGTCCGCCTTTGAACGCTCAGGGAAACACAAACGCAAATTGGTCAGCACGATGTGCCGACGACTGCGTGCCAAGGCCCATAAAATCAAGCCCAAAGCATGGCCTGCCACTCGCAACAAAACCAAGGGCCAGTGCGCTAAAAATCGCATGCCCAGAATGAACAAACCTGTCATGTCTGCGCATCCTGCCGAGGTTGTTTGTACCGGGCATAGCCCCAAAGGTATTGCGCTGGACAACTCAAAATAAGTCGCTCCATGGCCTGGTTAATTTGCAACACGGCAGCATCCACATCGTGGGCCAACTCTTGGCCTAAATCAGACACATGCATGCGATACCCCTGACCCCAAGGCAATCTCTCACCCCACAGAACCATCACACGGGCACCGGTTTGCAAGCCTAAGCGCGCAGCCAATGTCATGGTGTAGGCGGGCTTGCCAAAGAAGGAGGTCCACTGGCCCATGCCATCGGGGGGCACCTGATCGGGCAGCAAGCCAACAGCACGACCCGCACGCAAGGCTTTGATCATCTGGCGAACACCGGCCAATGTGGTGGGTGCCGTGTCAAGCCCCGGTCTGGCGCGAGAACTTTCCATCACCTGCGCCAAGCCTGGTTTTCGAGAGGGCCTGTAAAGCACCGTGAGAGGACCATGCTGGGCACTGAAAGACTCGGCGATGGCTTGGGCTGTGATTTCGAAACAGCCCAGATGCGGGGTAAGCAACAAGACGCCTTTTTGTTCCTGATAGGCCTGCGCCAGCAATGCCAGAGAAGTCTCGCCCCAAGAAACAGGCACCCTCTTGCCCATCCACAAACGTGGAAGTTCGGTGGACATGGAACCCGCCTGCCCCACAGCCCCAATGACTTTTGAAAAGCTCAGGCCAGCTGTGCGAGCATTGGCCACAAACCGCCGTCTGTAGGAGGGCGACAACAACCAGGCCAACCAACCCAAGGCTTGTCCTATCGCATGCAACGCCCACAAAGGCCAATGGGCAAAAAATCGAAACCAAAGAGTCATGTTGTATTTGGTAAACTACGCGAGTCGCTGAGTTAAAAAGAGCAACTTGCAGGGCGACACACACCTTCCAATGGCCATGTCTGACATGGGTTGGATTGTGCCTTGTCTTCGGACAAATCTGCTAAAGCGTTCGCCGCGGCCCAAAAGCTCAGGTAGCGCAAATCAACATGCATGCCAAACTTTAGGAGAATCCTCATGGCGAATGATTATCTTTTCACCTCAGAATCCGTGTCTGAAGGTCACCCCGACAAGGTTGCCGATCAAATTTCAGACGCCATTCTTGACGCTATTTTTGAACAAGACCCCCGCAGCCGCGTAGCCGCCGAAACACTCACCAACACAGGTCTGGTGGTTTTGGCCGGTGAAATTACCACCAACGCGCACGTCGATTACATCCAAGTCGCGCGCGACACCATCAAGCGCATTGGCTACGACAACACCGAATATGGCATTGACTACAAAGGCTGTGCCGTGATGGTTTGCTACGACAAGCAATCTAACGACATTGCCCAAGGTGTGAACCACGCCTCAGACGACCACTTGAACACTGGCGCCGGCGACCAAGGTTTGATGTTTGGTTATGCCTGCAACGAGACGCCCGACCTCATGCCAGCGCCTATTTACTATGCGCACCGTTTGGTCGAGCGCCAAGCGCAATTGCGCAAAGATGGCCGCCTGCCTTTCTTGCGCCCTGATGCCAAAAGCCAAGTGACCCTGCGCTATGTAGATGGTAAGCCCCACAGCATTGACACCGTGGTCTTGTCAACACAACACAGCCCTGATCAAAGCGAATCAGCCACCAAAATGAAGGCCAGTTTCAACGAAGCCATCATTGAAGAAATCATCAAGCCCGTGTTGCCCAAAGAGTGGCTCAAGGACACCAAGTAC
>CANJOS010000184.1 GCA_947476015.1 Comamonadaceae bacterium
GCTGTCACCAAGGGGAGGGTGGCATAAACCAGCAAGCCCATGAGCAAGGCCGTCAACTCATAAGCCCCGGTGATCGGGCGACCCGCCACCCGCAGAGCCACATCGCAAAATGCCACGACTGCCATGGTGGCTAGCACCCATGAGGCTACTTTGACAAACCAGACAGCGGGCCCCGAAGTTGCTGCGGGCATGGGTTCGGATGCGTAAGGTTTCATGCGTTCATCATAATGTGATCACATAATAAGGCATGGCTCAAGGTCAAAGCAAGCTTGGATATACTGCAATATGGCCCGACCCAGACGTTTTGCTCCCACACGAGAATCCTTGCGGTCGCCATTGCCAGTGTTGCGTCCGGTTTCGCGCGATTCGGTGCAGGATCGAATTTATGCCGAGCTTTCAGATGCCTTGATTTGCGGTCGTCTGCAGGGTGGACAGACCCTTCAGATCAGAGACCTGGCGGAGGCTTTTCAAACCAGTGTGATGCCGGTGCGAGAGGCCTTAAGGCGCTTGGTGGCTGAAGGGGCTCTTGAGTCTGCAACTCAGCGCCCCGTTCGAGTGCCGCACTTGTCTATTCAGCGACTCGACGATATTCACCGGGCCCGACTTTTGGTGGAAGGGTATGCGGCTGAAAGGGCTGCCCTGTGCGCAGATGACCATTTATTGGCCGCACTTTCAAAAGCAGATGACGAGTTTTCACGCGCACTGGAAACGGGGGATGTTGATGCTGAGTTGCAGGCGAATCAACGTTTTCATTTCTCGTTGTACGAGGCTGCTCAATCGCCCACTTTGCTTTCCATGATTCGCAGCCTTTGGCTTCAAAGTGGTCCTTATGTGCGTGTTGCAGTGGCCCATCACAGCCCTGCGCTGGGCGCACCGCGCACCTTGCACCACCATGGCCTGATGCAGGCATTGGCAAACCGTGATGCGCAAGCTGCCCGCCGCGAATTGGAGGCGGACCTGGATTGGGCCTGGCGTTTGATGCAGGGCAAAGTAGCCCCGTGAAAACTTCGTCCTTGTCAGGAGTCCCAGTGCGGGTCAAGTTTCTTGGTGAAACTGGTCAAGTCTTCAAAAAACGGTAGCGCACCACCTTCAACTGCAACAAACTGCCAGTTGGTTTTGTCTTCTACTGTGTGCCGGCCACGGTAGTCGGTGAAATCTCCGCGAGTTGCCATTGATACCCAGACGGGTCCGTTCAATTCCTCGTACAGCCGGTTGATGTCGGTGCTAAAGAGGAAGGCCGAGACAAAATAAAAGGGCGCGTTTGCAGCCCCTGGCTGCTTTGATGTCAGTATCGAATAACGCCAAAATGTCTCATCGATATTTTCAGAGCCCCAAGCACCTTTTAAAAAATACCGAATCACGCTGGGTCTGGTCAAGGTATTAAAAATACCCTGGCGCCAGATGCCCAAGCTTAGCAATCGGTGAAGCCAAGGCAAACCCAGCGTGCCATTGGCTGGCCCATAGCGAAGTTTTTTCCCACTAAATCCGGTTGGGCTGACCAGTGCAAGCCGCCGAAGACTGTGCGGTGCCTCAAACTTGGCGCGGGCAGCAAACTCACTTGAGAGCGATACCGCCAATACATCTGCGACTTCACCGCCATGTTCGGATTGAATGAATGCCAGCGCAGCATGCAATGCGTCGGTCATCAAGCGGGGTGTGTAAGGCCGGGCACTGCGATCAGAAAAACCGAACCCTGGAAGTTCAATAGCGTACACCGGACGCTGTTGCCGATAATGAGAAAAAAGGGGCTCAAGCTCGGCTGCCGAGGCCGTAGCGTTAATGCTGTGTATCAGCAACAGCGGTGGAAGTCCATTTGCATCGCCTTCCGGCTCAGCGCTGTAAAGGCTGATGCGACCTGCTGGCGAGTCTATATCGCGCCTCAAAGCGGACAAGGACAGCGGCAGGGAAGACGATGGTGAAGATGGATGGGTCACACCTAATCCTAAGGGTAATTTGCTAATCCGTAAATCTGCTCTTTTTTTTACAGCATGTTAGATCTTGCAGCCGCAGGTATCTCTGTGAATATTTCTATGTGACCAACCAAGAGCAGTTGATAAAAACTATGATTTTGTCATGGCAATTGGACTGCCTGTTTTAATCAATTCATCTAAGATGAACATAGCATCTTTGGCAGAGGCTGAGTAGGGATCAAATTCTGGATGGGCCATTTGAACCATGGGATCATCTTTGGACAAATAGACCAGAGCCATTGACCATTGACCAAACTTTCTATTTGGAATTTCTTCCATCAACAGCAATTCAACATTTCGGTGATTTCGATCGACCATGATCCGAGAGTAAAGCAAATTGACTTGAGATCTCTCGCCTTCCAAAACTTGCATCCATAAGCCTGAGCCTTGACATAAAACGCCAGTGATATTTTCCTTTTTGTTGTGCGAATTGGATTTTTCCAAAATTAACGTGGTCATTGTCGTTGTGATGGGACCCACGGGTTGGCTGACATACAAGAGGCGTACAAGCATGAGTGGTTCCTTTTAGAAGTAACAAAGCAATCCAAAGGGGAGATTGTTAACTGATTACTTACCACATACTAGCTTATCCCATTCGTCAAGTGGGTCTAATCAAAAAATTCAAACACATCATCAAATTAGAATGTGCATATTCAATGAATTGCTCAACATTTAAGAGGTTATTTTGAAAAATATACTGATTGCATTTTTAATGACATGCTCGTTTCATGCTTGGTCGGCAGATTCTGCGCCATCACAGCCTGTTTCTAAATCGGTTGCAGAAATGCTGCTGCCTGCTAGAAATGCAATAAAGGGTGGAAATTATGAAAAAGCCGTCGAGTTGCTTACAGAGGTTGATCAAAAAAATTCAGCTGATTGGCATAACTTAATGGGCTACAGCCAAAGAAAAAAGGCAGTTCCAAATTTGCCTGAAGCTGAAAAATACTACATCTCTGCTTTAAATATAGACGTTAACCACAGAGGTGCACTGGAATATTACGGTGAATTGTTGTTGCTTAAAAATGATCTGGCCGGCGCGGAGAAAATGCTTGCCCGACTAGACAAAGCCTGTAGGTTTGGTTGTGAAGAGTTTCAAGATTTGAAACAAAGCATTCAAAAGTACAAGTCTAAAAAACCCTGAGGACATGCCGGTTACAAAGACAAGCCTGGGTGCTCTCTCCTGTTGAGTTTGAATGTGATATCTAATTTGATCCAAATCGTGAAGCCTCTGGCATTTGAAGCCATTGGAAAAGGGCTTCAAAACATGACGGGTGCATCCTCGTCCTTAGAGGAATTCAAACAACCCATTGGCGATCCTGGTCTGTTTGGCCCCCAGTCTGTTGTCTGGAAGGTTCATGCTAATTTTTCCGCCATGATGGTCGGTGGCTTATCTTCTTTGATGATTCAGGCGCTACATCCAAGAGCGTTGGCGGCGGTGTGGGACCATTCCAACTTTCGCCATCAGTTAAAGGCAAGGCTGGGTCGAACAGCGCTGTTTGTTGCGGCAACAACCTACGGCAGTGTCGATCTTGCAACGCAGCATATTCTTCGTGTGAATGCCATTCACGCCAAAATTCGGGGCATCGATTTGAAGGGGCAGGCTTATTGCGCCAACGAACCCCATCTGATTCGATGGGTTCATTTGGTTGAAACGATCTCTTTTTTGAATGCTTATCAACATCTTACCTTGCACCCATTGTCAATGTCAGATTGCGACAAGTACCTTGTAGAGATGAACAAAGTTGGTGAGATGCTGGGCGCTGCAAATTTGCCCATTACTTTCAGCGATGCCAAGGACTCGATGGTGGAATACGAAGCAGAGTTGGTTTTTGATCAACGAACTCGAGAAACGCTTCAGTCTATTGAGTCATATTCTGTTGATTTCACTGAAAAACCATTTTTTGCTTTGATACTGAGTTCATCCTTTGACATTGTTCCCGACTGGCTTTTGCAAAAGCTGCAAAGAAAATCTGAATCATGCTTGTACATCAATACTCGCAGGCTTGCTTTGCAAATCGCATCACAGCCAGTTCAGTGGATGCTGGACGAGCAGGGCGTCAGTGCAGTGGCCCGAAGGCGAGTCAATTCACAAAGGGTCTCCGCTTAAATTTTTTTGAGGTCTGCCTGTCAATCGAGACTTGCGTTGTGAAACGCCATTGTGCGACGATGGCACGCCAGTATCTTTCAAACGCAGCGACTCAGAAAAGCCTTTCACCAAATAACCGATGATGTGCAAGCATTTGAACGCCTATCGGGGTGAAAACTGAAGAGTTTGTGATGGTTTAATCAAAATAGAAGGTCAGGGTCGGCAATGGCC
>CANJOS010000185.1 GCA_947476015.1 Comamonadaceae bacterium
ACCAAAGGTATTGGTTTCAATCATGTCTGCGCCAGCGGCCAAATAGCCTTCATGAATATCGCGAATCACATCGGGTCGGGTGAGGCTGAGCAATTCGTTGTTGCCCTTGATGTCTTTGGGGAAATCTTTGAATCGCTCACCGCGGTAATCAGCCTCGCTCAATTTAAAACGCTGAATCATGGTGCCCATGGCGCCATCGAGAATGGCAATGCGTTTTTCCAGAATGGCGGGCAATTCTTTGGCGCGTGTGTATTTCAAAGCTTTCATGAAGGTATTGTAAAAAGCGAAAGCCTGCTTTGTGAGTGAATGTCGTCAAATACTTAGAAATCAAGGCAATTCTGAAGCCGCTGGCGTCCACCATCGGAGACAATACAGGCCGTGCCTACCTCTGCTGTTCTTCACTCACCCAACATCCTGAGCATTCTCAGCGAAGTCTTTGGCTATGAGTCGTTCAGAGGCCCTCAACAAGAAATCATTGAACATGTCACGGCAGGTCAAGATGCATTGGTTCTCATGCCAACGGGCGGCGGCAAAAGCCTTTGCTATCAAATACCGGCCATTGCCAGACAAAGCGCTGGCTTAGGCATCACCATTGTGGTTTCGCCTCTGATTGCACTCATGCACGATCAAGTGGGCGCTTTGCATGAGGCAGGCGTCAGTGCTGCCTTTTTGAATTCAACGCTCAACCCAGA
This sequence comes from Comamonadaceae bacterium, assembly GCA_947476015.1. Lineage (GTDB taxonomy): Bacteria > Pseudomonadota > Gammaproteobacteria > Burkholderiales > Burkholderiaceae_C > Limnohabitans_A. The sequence continues at coordinate 693 of CANJOS010000185.1, forward strand.
AGAAGCCCAAGACATTGAACAGCGCTTAAGGCGAGGTGAAATCACCTTGCTGTATGCCGCCCCAGAACGGGTCACAACACCTCGGTTCCTGGCGCTGCTTGATGCGCTTTACGCTCAGAATTTGCTCAGCTTGTTCGCCATTGACGAGGCTCATTGCGTCAGTCAGTGGGGTCATGACTTTCGGCCCGACTACCGCGGACTGACCATCTTGCATGAGCGATTTCCGGGTACCCCGCGATTGGCACTCACCGCAACGGCCGATGCCCTGACGCGTGATGACATCGTTGAGCGCTTGCAATTAGAGAACGCACGTCTCTTCATCAGCAGTTTCGACAGGCCCAACATTCGCTACACCATCGTTGAAAAAAAGGACGCAAGTGCGCAACTCCTTCGCTTCATCGAAAGAGAACATGAAGGCGAGGCGGGCGTGGTTTATTGCCAGTCCCGAAAGCGCGTTGAAGAAGTGGCGGAGATGTTGGCTCAAACCGGCATGGATGCCTTGCCCTACCACGCAGGCTTGGACGCTTCGGTTCGTCAAAAAAACCAAAATCGTTTTTTGCGTGACGAGGGCGTGGTCATGGTGGCCACCATTGCGTTTGGCATGGGCATCGACAAGCCCGATGTGCGTTTTGTGGCGCACCTCGACATGCCCAAAAACATAGAGGGCTACTACCAAGAAACCGGTCGCGCGGGGCGTGACGGCTTGAAGGCCGATGCCTGGATGGTGTACGGTTTGCAAGACGTTGTGAATCAAAGACGCATGATTGATGAAAGCCCCGCAGAAGAAAATTTCAAGCAACTGATGCGCGGCAAACTCGATGCATTGCTGGCTTTGGCCGAAGCCACCGACTGCAGACGCGTTCGACTGCTGTCTTACTTCGGGGAGGCCAGCCATCCTTGTGGCAACTGCGACAACTGCTTGCATCCACCCGCGGTCTGGGACGGCACCGATGCGGCACGAAAATTACTGTCGACTGTTTTCAGGGCTGAGCAACAAAGTGGTTTTTCATTCGGCTCGGGTCACATCATGGACATTTTGCGTGGCAAGGCCACGGAAAAGGTTTCTCAATATGGCCACTCTCAACTGACAACCTTTGGCATTGGCGCTGAGTTCAGTGAAGCGCAACTGCGCGGTGTACTTCGGCAGCTGATTGCCATGGGAGCACTCAACGTTCAGGGCCAAGTTTTCAACACGCTTCAGCTCACCGAGGGCTCACGCGCTGTTCTGCGGGGCGATGTCAAAGTATGGCTTCGTGAATCCGTCAACCACAAGCCAGAGAAGCGCAGTCGCAAACCTCATGCGCCAGGACCGGCTGCAGCCAATCTCAACCAAGACGATTTGGTTCGCTACATCAACCTGAAGGCTTGGCGTGCAGAGGTGGCCAAAGAACACAACCTTCCTGCATATGTCATTTTTCACGACGCCACATTGGCAATGATTGCCTCAGCAGACCCCCAGTCTCTTGAAGACTTGCGAGGCATCAGTGGTATCGGTGTCAAAAAGCTGGAGGCCTATGGCCAAGAGGTTTTGAAAGTCTGCCGGGTTCAGCTAAAATAAGGGCTTGTACAACATGAGGTTTCTGCAATGTCCGCACACAACGATACACACGAGTCCCAAGATCCTGTTGAAGCCGTGGTCAAACACATTCCCGTCGTCATTCCTGTGGTTGGTGCAGTTCTTATTTTCTTGTTGGCCTTTATCGCCGTCGTCATGGCATAACTTAACCCGCAAAGTTCATCTGCCTGGTTTCGGGCGCACAACAAAGCCCGCTTGAAAAGTTAGCGGGTTTTTTTTCGCCTGCAAATACCGGCGCCAGAGAGCTCGCACAACTTTATGCAAGTTTTGCATAGATATTCGGGTGTTTCTTCACGTAGGACGGCCATTTTTCCATCAGCCTCCCTAAAATTCACGTCTGGTTACACGCTCGGTACATGCCACTGAAACCCCTGATTGACCCTTTTTTCAGTGAGGCTCAGTCGTTTTTTGAAAAGTTCATGAAGTGATGGCGCTTGAAGCCACCTGGTTGGCCTTTTCAAAAAACGATTTTTAAACTTTGGAGCAGCTTTTATGAACGCACCCGTGATGAAGGGCTTGAACCTCAACACCCCCACCTATGTGAAAAATCCCAGGCTGATTGCTTGGGTCTCTGAAATGGTGGCCTTGTGCAAACCCGCCAACGTCTATTGGTGTGACGGCTCAGATGCGGAATACGACCGCCTGTGTCAACTGCTGGTTGAAAACGGCACTTTCAAAAAACTCAATGCTTCGAAACGCCCCGGAAGTTTCTTGGCTTGCTCTGACCCCTCCGATGTGGCGCGCGTTGAAGATCGCACTTACATTTGCTCAGAAAAGAAAGAAAACGCAGGCCCTACCAACAACTGGATGGCGCCCGCTGAAATGCGCAAAACCTTGAACCCCTTGTTCGATGGTTGCATGCAGGGCCGCACCCTGTATGTGGTGCCCTTTTCCATGGGTCCTTTGGGCTCACACATTGCCCACATCGGCATTGAATTGACAGACAGCGCCTATGTGGCGGTCAACCAAAAACTCATGACACGCATGGGCAAAGCGGTGTTTGATGTCATTGGCACCAACGGCGAGTTTGTGCCTTGTTTGCACACCGTGGGCGCGCCCTTGGTCAATGGCGCCAAGGACACAACTTCGTGGCCCTGCAACCCCACGCTGAAGTACATCGTTCACTATCCTGAAACACGCGAGATTTGGTCTTACGGTTCCGGTTACGGTGGCAATGCCTTGTTGGGCAAAAAGTGCTTGGCTTTGCGCATCGCATCCAGCATGGGCCGTGAACAAGGTTGGTTGGCAGAGCACATGCTCATCTTGGGCGTGACCAACCCTCAAGGAAAAAAATACCATGTGGCTGCTGCTTTCCCAAGCGCTTGCGGCAAAACCAACTTCTCCATGTTGGTTCCGCCAGAAGGCTTCAACGGTTGGAAAGTGACCACCATTGGTGATGACATCGCTTGGATCAAACCTCAAGCCAACGGCAAGATGATGGCCATCAACCCAGAAGCTGGCTACTTTGGCGTAGCCCCAGGTACCAACCACCACACCAACCCCAACTGCATGGCCAGTTTGGACAAGAATGTAATCTTCACCAACGTGGCTTTGACCGATGACGGCGACGTCTGGTGGGAAGGGATGGAGAAAGACACTGGCAAATTGCCCGATCACTTGATTGATTGGCAAGGCAAAGACTGGACGCCCCAAATTGCCAAAGAGACAGGTGCCAAAGCGGCGCACGCCAATGCGCGCTTTACCGTTTCTGCCATCAACAATCCGGCCCTCGACCCTGCTTGGGACGATGCCGCTGGCGTGTCCATCGACGCCTTCATTTTTGGCGGTCGCCGCTCTACCACCGTGCCCTTGGTGACAGAAGCGCGCAACTGGACCGAAGGTGTTTACATGGCTGCCACCATGGGCTCTGAAACTACAGCGGCCGCCGTTGGCACGCAAGGTGTGGTTCGCCGCGATCCTTTCGCCATGTTGCCGTTCTGTGGTTACAACATGAGCGACTACTTCCAACACTGGTTGGATGTGGGCGCAAAAATTCAAGCAGGCGGCCACAAGTTGC
>CANJOS010000186.1 GCA_947476015.1 Comamonadaceae bacterium
GCCGACGCACAATTGGCCGCCGGGACAGCAGGCGCACTGGCGGGTGTGCCCATGGCGCACAAAGATATTTTTGTCACCTCCGACTTTCCCACCACCGCCGGCTCCAAGATGTTGGCGGGCTATCGCTCACCGTTTGATGCCACGGTGGTTCGCAAATTGGGCGTGCAAGCCGGTGGTGCTGGCATGGTCAATGTGGGCAAGCTCAATTGCGATGAATTCGCCATGGGCTCGTCCAACGAAAATTCGGCTTACAAACCAGTGACCAACCCTTGGGACACTTCGCGTGTGCCGGGTGGCTCTTCCGGTGGCAGCTCAGCGGCTGTGGCCGCTCGCTTGGTGCCGGCTGCTACGGGCACAGATACCGGTGGTTCTATTCGCCAACCAGCCAGCTTTTGCGGCATTACGGGCATCAAGCCAACTTATGGCCGTGCCTCGCGTTACGGCATGATTGCCTACGCTTCCAGTTTGGACCAAGCCGGCCCCATGGCGCGCACCGCAGAAGACTGCGCACTCATGTTATCCGCCATCTGTGGCCCCGATTTAGACCGGGACTCCACCTCGCTCGATGTGCCCGCAGAAAATTTTGCGCGCGATTTGAACGCGTCGCTGGATGGCTTGCGCATCGGTATTCCCAAAGAATTTTTTGGAGAAGGCTTGGCGCCTGGCGTGCGTGCAGCTGTTGATGCAGCGCTCAAAGAATATGTAAAACTGGGCGCCAAGTTAGTGCCCATTAGCTTGCCACGAACAGAGCTTTCTATTCCTGTGTACTACATCATTGCACCCGCAGAAGCGTCCAGTAATTTGAGCCGCTTTGATGGGGTGAAGTTTGGCCACCGCACCAAGGACTACACCGATCTGGTGTCCATGTACAAGCGCTCACGTGCCGAAGGTTTTGGCGAAGAAGTCAAGCGCCGCATCATGACGGGCGCCTATGTGTTGTCGCACGGTTATTACGATGCTTACTATTTACAAGCGCAGAAAATTCGCCGCATGATTGCCGATGACTTCCAACAAGCCTTCCAAGTTTGTGATGTGATTGCGGGCCCTGTGGCACCTAGCGTGGCATGGAAATTAGGCGAAAAAACCGACGACCCTGTCGCCAATTATTTGGCCGATATTTTTACCTTGCCGGCATCACTGGCGGGTTTGCCAGGCTTGAGCGTGCCAGCAGGCTTTGGCGAAGAGGGCATGCCTGTAGGCTTGCAACTCATCGGCAATTATTTCAAAGAAGCACAGTTGCTCAATGCCGCACACCGCTTGCAGCAAGCCACTGACTTTCACCTCCGTCAACCAGGAGGCACCCCATGACAAGCAAGCCAAAATCTCTGTGGGTCCAAGGCTACGAAGTGGTCATTGGATTTGAAACTCACGCTCAACTTTCAACGCAGAGCAAAATTTTCAGCCGCGCACCTACGGCGTTTGGTGCTGAGCCTAACACCCAAGCTTGCGCGGTCGATTTGGCCTTGCCAGGCACGCTGCCTGTGATGAACAAAGGCGCTGTCGAACGCGCCATTGAATTGGGCTTGGCGGTGGGCGCCCACATTGCAGAGCAAAGTATTTTTGCGCGCAAAAATTATTTCTACCCAGACTTGCCCAAGGGCTATCAAATCAGTCAGTTTGAAATACCTGTCGTCCAAGGCGGTGAGGTGTCGTTTTTTGTCGGCGACGAAAAGAAAACCGTTCGCTTGGTGCGTGCACATTTGGAAGAAGATGCTGGCAAATCTTTACACGAAGACTTCATTGGCCAAAGTGGCATTGACTTGAACCGCGCCGGCACGCCGCTCTTGGAAATTGTGACCGAGCCCGATATTCGCTCTAGCGATGAGGCGGTGGCCTATGCCAAAGAGCTGCACAAAATTGTGACTTGGATTGGCATTTGCGATGGCAACATGCAAGAGGGAAGTTTCAGGTGCGATGCCAATGTGTCGGTGCGCAAGCCAGGTGCTGAGTTGGGCACTCGGCGTGAGATTAAAAACTTGAACAGTTTCAAATTCATGCAGCAAGCCATCGACTTTGAAGTGCGTTGGCAGATTGAACAAATTGAAGACGGTTTTGAAATTCAGCAGGCCACAGTGCTCTTTGATCCTGACACCGGCGAAACACGCGCCATGCGCACGAAAGAAGATGCAGCAGATTACCGTTACTTCCCCGACCCCGATCTGCCGCCCTTGGTCATCGGTCGTGATTGGGTGGCGCGCGTACAGTCCGAAATGACTGAATTGCCGCGCGTCATGGCTGCGCGCTTTGTGGCCGACTATGGCTTGCCTGAATACGACGCGACCACGCTCACCCAAAGCAAAGCCATGGCTTCTTATTTTGAAGCGGCGACCAAGGCCTGTGGCCAAGCCAAGCTGGTCAGCAACTGGATCATGGGTGAGGTGTCGCGGCGTTTGAATGCGGGTGAGGTGGGCATTGAAAACGCACCGGTGAGCGCCGCGCAATTGGCCGCCATGATTGGTCGCATTGCCGACAGCACCATCAGCAACAGCGCAGCCAAACAAGTGTTCGATGCGCTGTGGACTGAAGGCGGTGAAGTGGACGCCATCATTGAGGTCAAAGGCCTGAAGCAGATGAACGACAGCGGCGCGCTGGAGGTCATCATTGACGAAGTGTTGGCGGCCAATCCAAAGAACGTTGAAGAGTTTAGAGCGGGCAACAACAAGGCTTTGAATGGCTTGGTGGGCCCTATCATGAAAGCCAGCAAAGGCAAGGCCAACCCTTCTCAGGTGAACGAACTTCTTTTGAAGAAACTACAGGGCTAACTCAGACGCCATAACGGTCGCGGTAGGCCTGCACCTTGGGCAGATGTTGGCCCATCGGATTGCCAGTTTGCAGAGACAAGTAAGAAAGCAAATCAGACAGTTGCGCAATACAGCACACGCTCATGCCCAATGTGTTGCGAACATATTGCACAGCGCTGTGCGGTACGTCGTTGACCGAGCCATCGGTTTGAACTTCGGTGGCCATTTCTTGGCGGTCAAGGGCAATGGCAATGGCATGAGGAGTGGCTCCCGCTTTCTTGATCAGGTCAATGGATTCACGTGCTGCGGTGCCCGCGCTCATCACATCGTCAACGATGAGCACACGGCCTTTGAGCGGCGCGCCAACCAAGCTGCCGCCTTCGCCGTGGTCTTTGGCTTCTTTTCGGTTGTAGGCGAAGGGCACTACTTTGCCTAAACGTGCCAACTCAATGGAGACGGCTGCGCCCAAGGGGATGCCTTTGTAGGCGGGTCCAAAAATCATGTCAAATTCGATCCCACTGCTGAGCAATGCTTTTGCATAGAATTGAGCGAGTTTTCCGAGTTTGGCGCCATCGTCAAACAAGCCTGCATTGAAGAAATAGGGGCTTATGCGGCCTGCTTTGGTTTTGAATTCACCAAACTTGAGTACGCCCGCATCGACAGAAAATTGCACAAACTCTTGCGCCAAGGCTGATGCGTCGGTCTGCGGCGTGTGTCCAGTCACCATGGGGAATTCCTTGTTTAAATTAACCAGCTTGAACTTGAACGGCATCCGTTCTGCGGCCACCAAAGGGGTGGAGGCCTGGATTGCTCAAAACAATCCCGATTGTATTTGTGTGCAAGAGCTTAAAGCGCAAGCGCCCGACTTAGCGGGTAAATTTGAAAGTTTGGCGGGGCTGAAGGGATATTGCCATTTCGCGGAGAAGAAAGGCTATTCGGGTGTGGCGGTTTACAGCCGGCATGAGCCGTCCGATGTGAAGGTGGGCATGGGCTCTGAAGAGTTTGACGCCGAGGGCCGGTTTGTGGAGCTGCGCTTTGACACCCCCAAGCGCAAGCTCTCTGTGATCAGCACCTACTTTCCCAGCGGTTCATCAGGTCCAGAACGACAAGAGGCCAAATTTCGTTTTTTGGATCACATGGGGCCGCATTTGAAGTCTTTGGGCGCTGAGCGTGAGTTCATTGTTTGCAGTGATGTGAACATTGCGCATCAGCAAGCCGATTTGAAAAACTGGAAAAGCAACCAAAAGAACAGCGGCTTCCTACCAGAAGAGCGCGCTTGGATGACGCACATGACCACCGAAGGCCCCCTGGTCGATGTGTACCGTCGTTTGCATCCTGACACCACAGACGAGTGCTATACCTGGTGGAGCAATCGCGGGCAGGCCTATGCAAAGAATGTCGGCTGGCGATTGGATTACCAGTTGGCCACTGCGGCGTTGGCGCTTGGCGCTAAAACAGCAGAGATTTACAAAGAGACGCGTTTTAGCGAC
>CANJOS010000187.1 GCA_947476015.1 Comamonadaceae bacterium
ACACACCCAGACACAGCTGCGATGAGTTTTGACGATTTGCTGGCGCTGAGAATGCCAACGAAATTGTTCAGGTTCCAAGATGGACGCAAACCCTTTGAGATGAACAAGATATTTAGGCGCTTGTTGGAAGACTTGGACTTGGTAAAAGGACAAGCAGGCACAGACAGAACGCTGTATAGCCTGCGCCACACCTACGCCACTCAGGAACTACTGGCAGGTACTGACATACACACACTGGCACGGCAGATGGGCACTTCAGTGGTGATGTTGGAGCGGCACTATTCCAAATTGACTGCCACTATGGCTGCTGAGCAGTTGGCTTGAGCTTAGGGGGTTTTCTATTTTTTACCAGCTGGCTCAAATGGATTTACTCCGCTCAATGAATTTTGAATTTTTTGCTTGTCTAGAAATGCTTTAAATGGATCAGTTGGATTTTCCAGCTTTGATGATGCGCCCTGAATTGGGGCGGAAGACTCAATAGCAGTCTCCTTTGACTTCTGTTCCAAGAACTTCTTAAAAGGATCTTCTTTAGATTGAGCTGGGCTTGATTGAAACTCATCAAATTTTTGAGAAGTATTCACAACTGGGGGTAAAGGGTCATTGAAGACTTGCTTGATTTCCGCAAAATAATTAGCTATGCTAAAAAACATAAGCATCAAAGCGAAAAAAATTAGATACGTTTTTTTAGATTTCCACACTTAATTCACCTGTTCAAAATGAAATTTTTACAAACAGCATTTTTTTCTGCTTTGTTACTCATGGGCTTAAACGCACATGCGCTTGACACTTACAACCCTAACAATAACCAGTTGACCATACCAACAGTCATCGTTGGTAGCACAGCCTATAAAGATGTCGTCATTACAGTTGGATCAATCGTCAGTCTAGGTGGATCAAGCCAAGACTCGAAATACCCCGCCAAATCAACAGCAGTTTTTGACAGCTACGATATTCAGAAAAAGCAGCTATCAATTCCAAACGTAACCGCCTACGGTTCAACCTACTACGACGTAGTTATTAATGTGGGAGATATTCTGTCAGTTGGCTCCTCGTATCCACTTTCAGCTTTAATGCCAGCTCAAATAAATACGACATTAATAAATTCAATTATATATAGCGAATTAAGTCTTTCAAACTCTCAAAATGATGATTTAATGCAAGACATTCTTGCAATTGGAGATGTCAATGGAGATGGATATGATGATATTTTAATTGGTGTAATGAGATTGGAGAAAGGTACATATAATAGTGTTAGAAGAAGTGTTAAGCCAATTTTATTAATTTATAATCCAAACTTAAATACATATGAAGTGAGTCAAACATTTAAAAATATTACAAGCTCTCATATTTGGCCAAGACAAGCCGCTATTGCAGACTTTGATGGAGATGGACGTAATGATATTTTTATTGCAGACCATGGTGTCGATGGTGGAAGTTATAATTGCGGAAATCCAAACTCGTTAGTTCTTAACAAAATAACTGGAATGGTAAATGCTTCCAGTCAACTACCACAGTATCACGACTATAGTCATGGACTAATTGCAGCAGATTTCAATAAAGATAACAAAGCTGACTTATTAGTAATTAATAGCCCATATATTAGAAGCGATATTTGCAATGTTGCTGGTGTTCGTTATACAAATAAGAGCTACATGGTGACTGGTGGTAGTTTTGCAGAAACACAATTGACCCTCAAGTCAAATGACCTCGATCAATTTGGTCAGGCAGTTCTAAATTTGCAAGAAAGCGACAAAGGTGAGCATTTTGTAGCAAATGGGACTGATTTGAATGGCGATGGAATAGCAGATATTGTTCTTGGCAACAACGGTTCTATCAGCATAATAGAATCAAACGGCATTTTCTCATTTAATAAATCTCAAACAATTCTTGCTCCAGCCAAGTACGTTGCAATGATTAATGCCAAAGGTAACTGCTTAATTAACAATGGAGTATGTGAACTACCTTATAGTTTTGTGACATTTTATGATATTGATGGAGATGGGCAGCCAGAGATTATTGCAAGTTTACTTAATCAAGAAAACAATGGTGGATGGGTCGGTCAATACTTCCAAGCATTAAAAAAGGTAAATGGAATTTGGACTGATATTACTGACTCTGTTTTTCCAAACCAAAGTACTAGCCAATCGAATGGTGGCGAATGGTGCTACAGAATTCAATTTGCAGATTTTAATGGCGATGGAAAATTAGACATGCTATGTAGTTTTTACACTAGCAAAGTTTGGACTTTTAGTAATGGACAATTTACTAATACACAAATAATCAATAATCGAACTGGGATTATTAAATTCCCAGGTGCTAGCTACCTAGTTAATTTCGATACTTACAATTCACCAAATCAAATTTCAATATCAGGCTACAAGCTTTGAAGATTTGATTAGTTAAAAACGGCGGCATCTGGATCACTGGAATATAGAAAGGTTTTAAATTAAAGCAACGCCATCGTGCTCAAAAGCAAGGAACCGGCTCCTTGGGAAAGCTATGCATACACAAGATGAGTTGGTGCTTCTTGCCAAACTTCTAGACACAAGCCCGGAGCGATTTGGTCGCAGCAGCGAAATGACTTTAATTGCTAAGTTTGGCGGTGGTATGTCAGAAGTTGCCAACGTAGATCAACAGTTCTTTCGGCGTTATTTGGCTTTGACGGAATCACAGCGGCGCATGGTGCGTGATGTTGTTGGCGAGTTCAAGTCTGCAGGTGTCGTGTAACACGACACTTCAACACTCAAGTATTTTTTTGATTTCTATTGGGGAACAAATGGCAGCCTGTACTAATTGCAAAAGTGACATCAAAGTAAGTGCAAACGTTTGCCCTATGTGTGGCGAGAGAAATCCAACTCGTCACAGCATTGAGAATCCTGCCGTACTGCTTTTTATGACTGCAGTCGTGCTCGTCTTAGCTTCAATAGTTTATCTTTCGCCAGGCTTTCTTTACAACTACTTTGTCGGAAAAGGCTTTCCTTCCAAGGAAAACATAAAGACGGCTCAGTTTTGGGTTGTCATCGTAGTCTTTTGGGTGATTGTCTATCTCACAGGTTTTCTAGCTGCTGAATTTGAGGACGCTGGAAAACACATTCCAACTATTGCTTATCTAGTCTTGTGCGTACTGATTTCAGTAAAAGCTAAGAAAATTCAGAATTTTCTTGAATCAAAAAATATCAACTAAAAAAGCCAGCGCTAGGCTGGCTTTTTGCATAAAGATATCAAGCAACTTTTCGGAAATCCGTATCATTGCTAGCCTCTTTGTCATTCGAAGACTTAATGAAAAATTCACGTGCGCTTTCAAGATAGACGGTTGATGGATATCCCATAGGATCACGATAACCAAATGTAAAGCCAAGCGATTGATAGTACCTATAGTTTTTTTCGTACCTATCAGCATCAATTCGGATTGCTTGAACTTGCAATCTTTTTACCCCTTCTTCAAGCATAAATCGAAGGATTCCATGTTTTCTGTATGGGGGCTTTACATATGCTTCAAGTGCAATTCGAAAAGTTGAATTTTGGCATGAAGGAATTTGAATGTTCAGATTTAGCAGTCTTATGTATCCACATTCTTTTCCCCCTTCAACTGCCACATAAAACTCGCAAATATGATCTTTGAAAATTTCAACTGATGGAACAGTAACTCCACCTGAATAACTTGATGTGAATCTATCCAGCCATTTCTTTTTTTCCTTAGTACTTATCACTTTCACTAGCCGTAAATCAGACTGATTTTTTAGATTATGGATTGTCATACAACCTCCTTAAGTGAATTCGCCTCGATAACTTTTTGCAATCGTTTTGCCTTCAGCACAATTGATACAACAGCATCCAAAATGTCTCGGGCGCTGCCATTTCCGCTGTCGATGACTTTCAACAGCGTTTGGTCAGTGACATTCAAAATGCCTTCGTCAACCAAAATCTGTCGGCAAATCGGCAACCATCTGTCTGGTGGTGCTGCATTGAATGGAATGCAGTGACAGCGATTTCGAACGCCTACTTCAACATCTTGAAAATTGTTTGTTGTCATAACGAACACGCAACTAGGCATATTCATCAGCGACTTCAAAGAAGACATTGCAGTTTTCGTAAGCTCATCAACTTCGTCTAAGACAAAGTAGTGATAAGTTGCAAATGGCATCACCATGGCTTGTCCATGCAAACTTTTCATTAAAGCAGCGTCATTGTTGCCAGGATGCACTCGCACATACCTTGG
>CANJOS010000188.1 GCA_947476015.1 Comamonadaceae bacterium
AATGCTGCACTGCTTGGAGAAAACATGGGACTGATCAGTGAAGCAGGGATGCCCGCTGTGGCAGACCCTGGCAGTTCAGTCGTTCGCGCCGCCCACGAACTGGGCTTAGAAGTCACTCCCTTGATCGGGCCTGTTTCCTTGTTACTGGCCTTGGCCAGCAGTGGTTTGAATGGCCAGAATTTTGCGTTTGTAGGCTACCTGCCACAAGAACCTCAAGATCGGATCCGAAAAATTAAAGAGTTAGAACAACATGCCTTGAAGACTGGGCAAACTCAACTCTTCATTGAAACACCCTACCGAAACACAGCATTGTGGTCAGCCCTGGTTCAAACCATGCAACCTGAGAGTCGACTGGCTTACAGCAGTGGCCTGACATTGCCGAACGCAATCAGCCGAAGCGCCACAGCGCAACAATGGCGAAAGTTGACGTCAGGACAAATGCCAGAAGGTTTGAACAATCAAACCCCTGCCGTCTTTTCGATGGGTGCTTGAACCCTCACTTTGAGCCCAGGCATTGATGAATCTCTACTGATCAACGGATGACAGTGCTCGCGCGCATGGCCTTCCATGCGCCCTCGCCCATGGCTGCACCAAAGCGCTTGACCAAACGTTCAGCCACATTGTCATGGCGTGAATAGTCCACGACTTCCTCAGCTTTCACCACATCGCGTGCGACTTGGTCGAGGCTGGCCAATTCATCGGCCAAGCCCAGTTCAACCGCTTGCTGACCCGTCCAAAATAATCCGCTGAACATTTCAGGCGTTTCTTTCAAGCGATCGCCACGCCCTTTTTTGACCACCGCAATGAACTGCGAATGAATGTGATTCAACATCGATTGCGCGTGTTTTCGCTGCGCCTCTGTTTGAGGGCTGAAGGGGTCTAAAAATCCCTTGTTTTCACCCGCCGTCATGAGCCGTCTCTCAACACCCAATTTATCCATCAACCCGGTAAAACCAAACCCATCCATGAGCACGCCAATGCTGCCCACAATACTGGCTTTGTTCACATAAATTTTGTCTGTGGCGGCTGCAATGTAGTAGGCTGCCGACGCGCACGATTCCTCAACCACAGCGTAAATGGGTTTTTGATGAAGCGCCTTCAAACGAACAATTTCATCGTTGATGATGCCTGCTTGAACAGGGCTACCACCGGGTGAATTAATCAGCAAGACCAGAGCTTGTGAGCCTGAGTCTTCCAATGCTGCGCGCATTGAGGCCACGACATTGTCTGCGCTGGCATCAGCCCCGTCTGCAATTTCACCCTTGATATTGACGAGTGCTGTGTGAGGTGTATGGATATTGGCAGAGGTTTGGTTGTGCGACAAAAACTGCCAAACGACAACAACCCAAAATAACAACCAACCCAATCTCAAGCCAACCTTCCACCGGCGCGCTGCCTGCTGTTCTTTCAAATTGGCCAGAACCAAATCTGACAAGGTTTGACGTTCCCAATCAGTTGCATTGTTTTGAACCGAGTCTCTCGCTTCATGAATGGCTGGCGCTAGTGCAGCATCCGCAGAATTTTGAGGCTTGGGTGAATCAGGATTTTCAGAACTCATGTGAACTCAAAAGGTTTTAAATTGAAATCAGTATGCCAGTGAACCACTCCGCCTTGCTCTGACAAGGTGATTGGGATCAAACCACCATTGCATGGACCGCCCGCGCATGCGCCAGAATCAGGCCGGTACAAGGCCCCGTGCGTGGCGCAAATGAGGAACTCTCCAGTGCTGTCAAAAAAGCGGTTGGGTTGGAAATCCATTTCCATGGCCACATGGCTGCAACGGTTCAAGTAAGCGTGGGCCACTCCCTTAAAACGAATGGCAAATGCCCTGCATGTTTGGCCACCGTAAATGACATCGAAGGGAACCGCTAAGCCCCCATCGCTCAGGTCCTTTGAATTGCACAAAGGGATGATGGGAAGCTCAAGCATTTTCAAGCAACCATTGGCGCAGCTCAGAGACTGAATGCGCAATGAACTGAGGCTTCAATTCATGGAAAGCTGAAGGCTCGTGAGCGCCATAACTGACCCCGACACTGGCACATCCCGCGTTCAAGGCCATTTGCAAATCGTGGGTGGTATCGCCAATCATCAGCGTGCGCTCAGCTTCCACACCAAATTCCCGCATCAACTCATGCAGCATGAGCGGGCTGGGCTTGCCAGCTGTTTCGTCTGCTGTTCGTGAGCCATCAAACATGCCCTTTAAGTCAACATCATGCAAAGCTTCGTTCAACCCATTGCGGCTCTTGCCAGTAGCCACTGTTAACCAATGATGGCGAGATTTCAATTCGGCCAACATGGGCAAGACACCGTCAAAAAGAATGATGTCATTTTGATGCGCTGTGTAGTGATAGCGGTAGCGTTGTCCAAGTTCTGGGTATTTCTCAACGGGCACATCTGGCGCAGCGTGCGCCAGTGCTGGCATCAATGCCATGCCAATGACATAGGAAGCGGCTTCTTTGCTAGGCTCTTGCCCGCCGACATCGACCACAGCACGTTGTATGCAACGCGTGATGATGGCGGTGGAATCAAACAGCGTGCCATCCCAATCAAAGGCGATCAGGTCAAACTGACGAGGACGTAGGCATGGGCTTGGCATGATTGACATAAAGTTGCAGTTCAGAGGGTAGATTTGATTTCAGTTCGACGCGCTTGCCAGTCGCTGGGTGCGTAAACTGTAGACGCCAGGCATGCAAGAACATGCGCTTCAGACCCTGTTTTTGAAGGGCTTTGTTCCATTCGAAATCGCCGTATTTATCGTCCCCGGCAACAGGGTGCCCGTGAAAGGCCAAGTGCACCCTAATTTGATGGGTTCGACCTGTCTTGATGGTGACTTCAAGCAAGGTGCAACCCACCAAGCGCTCTGCCACCTTCACCAAGGTGATGGAACGCATGCCATCGGGATCCTCATTCGAAGTCACCTTCACACGACGCTCTCCATCTGGCAAAAGATATTTGTGCAGCGCGCTGTCGATGACCTTTAACTTTTCAGGCCAGCTTCCTTTCACCAAGGCCAGGTAGGTCTTGCCTGTTTCCCGTTCCCTGAATTGGTCTTGAAGGTGCTTGAGGGCACTTCTTTTCTTGGCCACCAACAAAATGCCGCTGGTTTCCCGGTCCAGTCTGTGCACCAATTCGAGCAGTTTCGCCATTGGCCTCGCCTGTCGCAGTTGTTCAATCACACCAAAACTGACGCCTGACCCCCCATGAACGGCGACCCCCGCCGGTTTGTCGATCGCCATCAAAGCGTCGTCTTCTAACAACAGAGGGAATTCCCGGCCGGGCGCAGGTCTAGCCGCCTTTTCAGCGACTTTGTCCGAAATTCTGACGGGGGGCAGCCGAACAACATCACCCGTCTCAATGCGGGTATCTGCCGAGGCGCGCCCCTTGTTCACGCGAACTTCACCACTGCGGATGATTCGATAAACGTGCGTTTTCGGGACCCCCTTGAGATGCCGAATGAGGAAATTATCCAAGCGCTGGCCGGCAGACTCCTCGTCCACAGTCAGCCATTTGACCTCCAGGGCCGGAATTGTGGCCGCAGAAATATCCGAATGTGTAACTTGAGGCCCTATAATGCGATTCACCGGCGTTGTGCTGTAAGTGGTTGATTTAAATGGAAATGAATTCCTGATGACGGGAGTTTAGTTCACTCTCCACCCACATGCGTCGTAAGTTCGATGCCGCCACGAGCTAAATCTGCAGACTGAAGGCCAGCGCTAACAGTGGCAGACCACCCTTTTGGTTGGACCGATGCTTTGAAACCCAGATACGGAATATTTTTATTCAGCAGCTTTTCAGCTACTGATCGGATTGAATCGAAATGAGTGTGTTGTTTGGATCTTTGCTGTCTTTTTTGCAGTGGCTTTTTGCGCCACTCGAGACACCAATGCCTGCGCTCGCCCACAACCTCGAATCTTCCACGCGCCCCTTTCCACATTCCAGCGACAAATTTGCGCCCATGAATGTCGGAATCATTTGGCAATTCCCTTCGTTTCGAACGTCAGTCTCGGCACCGTTGGCTCTTTAAGAGCTGGTTGTTAAACAGGTGATCAAGCCCCAACGCCACATCTGGCGGGGTTTGTTTTGCTGACATATTGAAAAGAAGGGATGCATCATGAAACGGATGCTGATCAACGCCACGCAGGCTGAAGAACGCCGCTTGGCCATCGTCGATGGACAAAAACTCCTCGACTACGAAATTGAAATTGAAGGC
>CANJOS010000189.1 GCA_947476015.1 Comamonadaceae bacterium
AACTGCAAGTTCTTCAAAGATCGCGTTACCCATGAAGTCAGAATCCAAGTGCATAAAGCAATGTACAAAAGCAAAATGGGCCACATGGAATTCAAGATGCTGTCTCTGGCATCCATGATGGCATTGAAGCGTGTATCAAATGCCGCATTGTTCACAGCTGTGAAAACATATTGATCTTGAAAACGGATTCGAAATATCGCCCATTTAGAACCACTCGCTTCTGTCATGGCCAGCTCTACAGCGTCGCTGACAGGGGGTGTGTTTAATTTGCGCCATTGCGCGCCCTTGAGCATGTCCAATTCTTGAGGATTGGACGAACCGCTGAGCCACACCCACGATTTAAATGCGCTGAGGTCCGAGAAATATTTTTCAACATCAAAATGAATTTCTTGAACATCCGCATTTGAAGCATCTGTCTTTGGTTTTCGAGTTGCGCTGCTGTCCTGGGCTTCCTGCCCTTTGACTGAGCTGACCAAATAGTTGGCAAAATTTGAATAGATCAATTCATGAATGGGTTGATTCGAAGAGGCCCTGACATTCAAGCGCGTGATGATTGCAAACAGAACAATCAACAGCGTCACGATGATGAAAAACTTCAGTCTAAAAGACCGCATCATGTTGGGCATTTGTTTTAAGACTGCGCCTTGAACCGATAGCCCACGCCCCGAATGGTTTCGATGGGAAAGGCAAGCGCAGAGTCTGGTTTGGGATTGGAAAGCTTCTTGCGCAGTCTTTGTACAGAAACATCGACCACATTGGTACCTGGATCAAAGGCCACGTTCCAAACTTGTTTCAAGATTTGCTCTCGAGAAAAGATCTGCCCGGGCGACATCATCAAACACTCTAACAACACATATTCACGTTGAGTAAGGGTGGCTTTTTCTCCTTGCCAAGTGGCGACACGTGTAAAACGGTCCAAGGACAAATCGCCTTGCACAAGGAGCATCTCTAGTTTGCCTCGCTTGCTGTTGATGAGGGCCTTGACACGAACGAGAAGCTCTTCGATGTAAAAAGGTTTTGGCAAATAATCGTCTGCGCCTTTTTCAAAACTCTTTAAACGGTCGGGCAAATCAACGGAAGCCGTCAGCATGATCACGGGGGTGTTCAAACTGTTGCGACGTATTTCTTCCAGCACTTGAAAACCATCCATCAATGGCAGTGCCACATCGAGCAAGATGGCATCAAAGTTCAGTTGAAGTGCCGTGCGCAAACCCCTGAAGCCGTCTTTCTCATGCTGCGTTTCAATGCCGATAGACTGAAAAGCCGACACCACCAAGTCTGCAATTTGCGCATCGTCTTCAATCAGGAGGATCTTCATCATTTACTTGAGCAGCCCCAAAACGGTTGCCTGGCCTTTTCTTTAATTAAGGTATATTGGTTTGCAGACCCGTTGGAATTTCAACAAAGTCAGTCGCTTTGAGCGCAATCTTAATTTATTATCAATTTCAAACGAATAAATTAACAAAAGTTTCAAAGATGGCAAATCCCGAAAACGCAACGCCACCCGCCCAAGCCAGTGACCTGGCCGGTGCGTTTGAGCTTTTTGTCGAAGCCTCTCAAGCGCTAGAGCAGCAGTACGCAACGCTAAGCCGCAAAGTAGAAGACCTCAGTGCCGACCTGTTTCAAGCCAATGAGCGTCTGAATGTGTTGCTCAACGCCTTGCCTGCGGCGGTGGTGCTCATTGAAAACGACAAAATCAGCCACTTCAACCAAGCGGCTGCTCAGTTGGTGCCCGGACTCCAAACTGGGGCGGCGTGGGCTACTCCCGCCAATTGGAAACCTGGCCATGGTCCTGACGAATTCCATCTGAACTCGCCCACCGGTCTTCGCACCCTGCAAGCCCAGCGTGTGCAAGAGGGCTTGCGCAGCGTGATTCAAATTCAAGACATTACCGCCAACTTGCGCACCTTGGAGGACAGCGAGCGGGTCGACCGCTTGGCCGCCATGGGCAAAATGTCGGCCGGCATTGCGCACCAACTCAGAACCCCTTTGTCGACGGCGCTGCTTTATGCCTCCCACCTTTGCACCGAAGAGCTAGAGCTGCAAGACAGGGTGAATTTTGCAAAAAAGCTGCAAAACCAGCTCATTCATTTGGAAAAAATGGCCGGTGAGATGCTCCAGTTTGTGCGCGCCCGACCCCATAAAACACAAATCATTGCCCTAGATGACTTGGTCAATGAAGCCTTGCAAACGCTGGAAGGCCTGTCGCAAGAAAAAAACATAGAGTTGTCTGTGCGCTTGCAAGCAGAAAATTGCATGGTGAGCGTAGAGCGGCCCTCCGTGGTGTCGGCCTTCATCGCCATTTTGGAAAACGCCATTCAGTGTTCCAGTCCAGGCCAAACCATCCATGTTCAAACCCAAGCCGACCATTTGCGCGGCCAACTGAGCATTGAAGACAGCGGCCCCGGCATTGCCGAAGACATGCTGCCGCGCTTGTTTGAACCCTTCGCCACCAACCGCGTCACAGGCACTGGCCTAGGACTTGCAATTGCACAGAATGCCATTCGCAGCCACCGTGGTGAAATCACCGCACAAAACAAACCCGAGGGCGGGGCACTTTTTGTGGTGGCTTTGCCAAGTATGGTCAATATTTAAACCTGACATTTGTCTCCACCGTCAACAACTTTTAACCCATGAATCCGTTTCAAATTCTCCTTGTTGAAGACGACACCGACCTGCGGGAAGCCATCAGCGTGACCCTGCGCTTGGGGGGTGTAGACCACGTCGCCTTTGAATGTGCCGAAGACGCGCTGCCCGCCATTGACCCTGAAGTAGAGCAAATGCTCGTCACAGATTTCCGCTTGCCCGGCATGAACGGTTTGCAATTGTTGGCCCAGGCCCGTGAAAAACACCCCCAGCTTCCGGTGGTGGTGATGACCGCCTATGCCGACACCCAGCTGGCTGTTCAAGCATTGAAAGGCGGCGCCCGCGACTTCCTCATCAAGCCCTTCATGCCCCAGCAATTGCTGGAGGTTATTGCGCGCCATCACCCCAGCCCACCCGCGGCAAAAACTGGCGCTGATGGGGAAATAATTGCCTCAGATCCGGCAATTCTTGCCGTTAAAAACCGTTGTGAGCGCGTGGCCGGCACCGGTGCCACTGTGCTTTTAACGGGCGAATCGGGCGTGGGCAAAGATGTTTTTGCCAAACAAATTCACCAACTGTCGGGTCGCAATGGCAAGCCCTATGTGGCCATCAACTGCGCCGCCATTCCCGACAACCTGCTCGAGTCCACCCTCTTTGGTTATGAAAAAGGCGCTTTCACGGGGGCCACCAAAGCCCAACCAGGCAAATTTGAACAAGCCAATGGGGGCACCTTTTTCTTGGATGAAATTGGTGAAATGCCCCTTGAATTGCAGGCCAAACTGCTGCGTGTTCTCCAAGACCAAGTGGTCGAGCGCCTCGGTTCTATGCGCTCAGTGAACTGCGATGTGCGCATTGTGGCGGCCACCAACCAAGACCTGCAGCAGAGAGTGAAAGACGGCAAATTCAGAGAGGATTTGTACTTCCGCTTGGCTGTATTTCCCATTCGCATTCCCCCATTGCGTGAGCGCCAACAAGACATCCTCCCCTTGGCCGAACACTTTTTGGGGCGCTATGGTCGCACCATGGGCCGCCAGGGTTTGAAACTCTCAGTCCACAGCAAGCAAGCCTTGCAAGCCTACCCTTGGCCCGGCAACGTCCGCGAACTGGAAAACGCCATGCAGCGGGCGCTGCTTTTAAGCGATGGCGAGTTAATCGAACCCAACGACATTGAACTGCACGGCAGCCAGCCAAGCAGTTCACCCGTTGCACCCACCGCCAATTTGGCCACCGGTGGCACACCTCTTGCATACAGTTCAGACACTGAAAGCACAACTTCGGGCGCACAGGACATGGATTCCATCGAACGTGAGCACATTTTGAAAGTTCTCAAGCAAGTTGGAGGCAACCGCAAAGATGCCATCAACATTTTGGGACTGTCCGAAAGGGCCCTGCGCTACAAGCTCAAGGCCTACAAAGAAGCTGGTTTTCTTTTTGATTGAATTGAATTAAGATTAAAAGCATGTCAAACATTAACCTCGAGTCCCTCACCAGCCAGATGAAAGTCATGGCCGATATGGCATCGGGTCAGTTAAATTCAACGGCCTCACTGCCCGCAGCTGGCGAGCCCGATTTTGAATCGGCTTTGAAGAAAGC
>CANJOS010000190.1 GCA_947476015.1 Comamonadaceae bacterium
AATGGCACGACACCCCACTTGGCGGTCGAAGAGTTCGCGATGAAAGCGGGCATCCAATTGCAACACGTGCCTTTCAAAGGCAGTGCCGATGGTATGGCCTCCGTGCTAGGCGGACACGTCATGGCACACAGCGATGCCACGGGCTGGGCCCCTCTTGTCGATGCAGGCACTTGCAGGCTTCTTGCCACTTACGGCAGCAAGCGAACGAAGCGTTGGGCGAATGTACCCACGCTCAATGAACTGGGCTACGACACCGTGTCCGATTCACCTTTTGGCATTGGTGGCCCCAAGGGCCTGGACCCTGCCATCACTCGCAAACTACAAGACACCTTCAAGAAAACATTGAAAGATCCACAGGTACTGGCCATATTTGATAAATTTGACCAATCAGTGATTTACATGGGCACCGAGGAATACACCCAGTACGCCCGTGATAATTTCCAAAAAGAAAAAGCCATCATTGACAAGCTTGGATTGGCCAAGCCTGCTTGATCAGGGGCGGGGCATTCTGCAAGCGCTGGGAAGTTCAACCTCGTGCGCCTTGAACTGCTTAAGGACTTTGAAACCATAGCTCGAACCTTCCACATCAAACGGCACATCCGGTGTCCCTTGCTTGGCCATCACGCCGACCACCAAGGGCTGTTGAAATTGATGGTCTTGTGCACGCATTCTCCCTCGCTGACCTGCCAAGTTGACTTCCACTTTCTCCATTTGCAAAGCGACCGCCAGAGGGTCTGATTTGCCAGCTTTTTCAATCGACTGAACCAGCGCTTCAATCAACATGCGCATTCGCAGATGAACGTAGTCCTCACTGGGTTTGTCAAAGCGTTGTTTAAAGGCTTGGTAAAACTTGACACTCTCTGCGCCCGGCACATTCGGCATCCATTCCGCAACTGCCAAAACGTTACCAATGCCCGCCTCACCAATGGCGGCCGGCGCACCTAAAGCATTGCCGTAGAAAGTGTAGAACTTGCCCTCAAATCCTACATCCTTGGCTGCCTTGACCAAAAGTGTCAGGTCATTGCCCCAATTGCCCGTGATCACCGCTTGCGCACCAGATGTTTTGATTTTGGCAGCGTAGGGCAAAAAATCTTTGATGCGACCCATTGGATGCAATTCATCTCCGACCACTTTGATGTCGGGGCGAAGTGCACTCAGTTGTTGCTTTGCCTCACGCAACACCGCTTGTCCAAAACTGTAATCTTGACCAATCAAGTAAACCGACTTCAACGGAACGTCTTGCTTGAGGACTTGCATCAATGCGGTCATGCGCATGTCGGCATGAGCATCAAATCTGAAATGCCAAAAATTGCATTTCTCTTGGGTCAATGCAGGATCAACTGCTGAGTAGTTTAAAAAAAGTACGCGCTTTTGCGGTTCACGCTCATTGTGTTTTTGAATCGCGTCTATCAACACAGCTGCATTGGCCGATGAGTTGCCCTGCAAAATGTACTGCGCACCAGCATCGATGGCCGCTCTCAATGACGTCAACGCCTCTTCACTTTGACTTTTGCTGTCGTATCGTTGCAAGACCAAGGGGCGCTTGCCCTCTGTCGTGACCACCCCACCCCGCGCATTGACAGCTTCAATACCCCAAATTAAATTTCGCATCACTGCCTCGCCGGTGTTAGCAAAGGGGCCACTCAAGCCTTCAATCAAGGCAAGTTGAATGGGCCCAGACTGGGCTTGTACTGTGTTGGTCAAAATAAGAATCACGCACACAGCAATGCGAACAAAATGAAGAGGGAAATTCAACAAAACAAAACCTCAAAAAATTCAAGGATTCAAGGATTCAATGTGAGAAAGTGGCCAGCGTGGTTTCACGTCAAACCCATAATGAAACTGTGCTTCTTGTCGACCTGATTGCACACGCATTGCGGCTGCCATGGCGATCATCGCGCCATTGTCAGTGCACAAATGAAGCTCAGGATAATGCACACGGATTCCCGCTTTTTCGCAGGCTTGATTCAGTCGCAATCGCAAAGAACGATTGGCGCCGACGCCACCCGCCACGACCAAACGGCGCATGCCTATTGCCTTCAAAGCAGCCATCGATTTTTTCACCAACACCTCCACAATCGCAGCTTCAGTCGATGCCGCCAAATCTGCTTTGTGAGTCGTGCTGGTGTCGTGCAGGGCTGCGCCCAATTTGGTGGCCTGCGTGAGCACAGAGGTTTTCAAACCTGCGAATGAAAAATCAAAATTGCCGCTGTGCATCAAGGGTCGAGGCAGCTTAAAGGCTTGCGGATCACCGCCTTCAGCACACTTCGACAAAGCAGGACCGCCTGGATAGCCCAAGCCCATGAGCTTGGCCGACTTGTCAAATGCTTCGCCCGCCGCGTCGTCAACCGTTTCCCCCAAAATCTCATAAGCGCCCACAGCTTCAACTCGCATGAGTTGGGTGTGACCCCCTGAAACCAGGAGAGCGACAAAAGGAAACTCTGGCGGGTCTTCACTTAGAAACGGCGACAGCAAGTGGCCTTCCAAATGGTGAACACCCAGCACCGGTTTTTGCAAGGCCGCACCAAGTGCACAAGCCACTCCGGCACCTACCAACAAAGCCCCCGCCAGCCCTGGTCCTCGGGTGTAAGCCACCACGTCCACTTTGTTCAATTCGATGTTGGCATTTTTCAAGACTTCTCGGGTCAGGGGAATGACACGCTTGATGTGATCGCGGCTGGCCAATTCAGGCACCACACCGCCGTAGGCTTGGTGCATGTCTATTTGGCTGAACAACGCATGTGCCAAAAGGCGTGGTGCGCCATGGGCTTGGGTTTGAACCAAAGCCACACCGGTTTCGTCACATGAAGACTCAATTCCAAGAAAAAGCATACTGCCTGAGTTTATGCGATGGTCTCCATTGAACATATAACAAAAGGTTATCAAAGCTTTGCGACAATGCGGCCATGGGTATAGGGCTGTATCTCAAAGAAATTGGTCGTGGCAAGGATGGCGCGCGATCGCTTACGCGTGAGCAAGCTGCTGACTTGTTAGGCCAAGTGCTGGACGCAAAAGTGACTGACCTTGAAATCGGTGCCTTTTGCTTGGCCATGCGCATCAAAGGCGAAACGCCCGAAGAAATGGCAGGTTTCTTAGATGCTGTTAACACACGTTTGAATGTCCTGCCTCATTGTGATTTTAAGCCGACGGTTGTCATTCCTTGCTACAACGGCGCTCGAAAATTACCGGCTTTAGCCCCACTTTTGGCTTTGCTTTTATGCCAGCACGGTGTGCGTGTGTGTGTTCATGGCACCCCCACAGAAAACAGTCGAACCACCTCTTTTGAAGTGCTTGAAGCCCTTGGACACAAAGCCCTGGCGCACATCGACCAAGCACAGGCAGGTTTGAACATTTTACCGACCGAGGTTTTGAGCACCGCTTTGAAAAAGCTGCTCGATGTTCGCCGCGTGGTCAATCTGCGCAACCCCGCACACAGCTTGGTCAAGCTCATGAACCCTTGCCAAGGCTCGGCGCTCATAGTCAGCAGTTACACTCACCCCGAATATGCGATCTCCATGGCTCAGACTTTCAAATTAACAGGAGCCTCTGCTTTTTTGCTGAGAGGCACTGAAGGAGAACCGGTTGCCGACGCGCGGCGCGCGCCGCAAATGGATTTCTTTCATGTTGGTGGCATGCAAACCGTTCAAGCCGCGCAAGCTGGTGCGCTTCAAAGCATTCCGGATTTACCAAGTCCTAACGCGGTTGAGACTGCCTCTTACATTGAAGACGTTTTAAAGAAAAAACGAGAAGTGCCCGCGCCCATCGCCCTTCAAGTTCAACATATTTTGCAGGCCTTGAAATCCTTATGAGCCACAATGATTCGCCCTTTACCAAACCATCAGCTTCCTCCCTAGGCAGCTGTACGTTGGTTGGCGCAGGCCCGGGCGATCCTGAATTGCTCACCCTCAAAGCCGTCAAAGCCATTCAAGCCGCTACCGTTTTGTTCGTCGATGACTTGGTCAACGATGAAGTTTTAATCCATGCATCACCCTCTGCTCGCATTGTTCATGTGGGCAAACGCGGCGGCTGCAAAAGCACGCCGCAAGCCTTCATTGAAAAGCTCATGATCCATGCCGTGAATGAAGGTGAAACTGTGGTGCGCCTCAAAGGGGGTGATCCCTTTATTTTTGGCCGCGGCGGCGAAGAAGTTGAGCACCTTCGCGAAGTGGGCA
>CANJOS010000191.1 GCA_947476015.1 Comamonadaceae bacterium
TCTTGTCGTCTGACGTTCATTGTTGCAAGATCGACATCACAAAATACAGGCGTATGACCAGCCAACAAGACTGCTTGAGCGCAAGAAACCCAAGTGAAGGACGGCAAAATGATTTCCGATTTAGGCGGCAGATTTAATAATGTCACAGCCATGAATAGAGCATTAGAGCCACTGTCAACCATCGCAAAATTTTCTAAGCCAAACTTTTCCTTGTACTTATTTTCAAACGCATCAACACCTTTGCCAAAACCCATCCACTGGCTGCGCATACAGGCAGCAACATTTGCAATTTCTTCTTCATCGACAAGTGATCCAAATACTGAAATCATGATTGAAACTCCTTTGAAGTTTTGTTTTGATATCGCAGGCCAAAATGGTCTATTTCTTCATATTCAATATTGAAACCATTTTTTTGATACCAGTTGAGTGCAGGATTGCTCTTAAGGACCTTGAGCTTGATTGGGAAGTCATTCTCAGAACGTGCCATTTGCAACATGGCAGTCAATGCTCGACCCATATAGCCTTGCTTGCCAAAAGAAGCAACACCTAAAATAACGTTATAAACATCCCATTCGTTGTTGCTAAGTAGGCGTATGCCCATACAGCCAATTGAAGCGCCATCAATATCGAGAATTAGCATGTAGTCGTTAGGCCGATGATAGAAGCTGTCAAACCAACTCCGTTGTTGCTCAACCTCAATCACTGATTGATGGAAAAAATAGTTGCGTTCGGAATTTTTCCAATTGCGGAGGTTTTCAAGATCTACGATTGATGCAGACCTTAGATGAATATTTTTCTCTCCGCAGAGTAAATTGATGTTGAATTTGTTTTTGTTTTTCATGGCATGCCCGCCGAGTTCTTTGTCTGAGAGTTTTCCGTTGAGTTCATCACCAGCTCCCAATGTTGCGGTTCGTGCAATTCATGTGCATGGCACCCAAATGGCATTTGATTGCCAATGAGTTTGTATAAATATCCTGGTTCCGTTTCATGGCTGAAACATGCAGAAATCATGAGATTGGGTATCCGAAATTGCCTAGATAAAGTGCTCGCAAATCCAAAAAATAAATCTTCTGAATGCCCGTATTGGATCCATTCTTCTCTCAACGAGTTAAATTCTTTGAACAATGCAAGGCAACTTTGAATGTTGCGAAGACTAAATCCGCCATTGCCAATAAATGTTTTGCATTTAATGCCTTCAGGTACATTGATTTCCTTAGGATGAAGGGTGAGTTCATATCCCTTCGGCCATGGCGCTCCAAAATAGTCATAAGGCTGTTCAATCCAATAGCCAAGTTCAGGCTTCAATACTCTCGCGTCCGGTTGGCAAATTAAGACATGGCTGTAGACGTGAAAAGATTCGTAAAATATGTCGCTTAATAGCAAACGGCTATAGCCTTGTATCGAATCAAAGTAGATGTTCGGAAATCTAACAACCTTGTCCAATCCCAAACTAGACTCATAGTAATGGATGTCTAAACTTTCTGGGGCGAATAAATAAATATCAAAGCCCTGCAAATTGCGAATGGATGCAGCAACGTTAGCATGCTCCTGAGGTGTCAACTCTGGCTTGTAGATCGGAATAGTGACAGCACAGGAGTTCATGGATTACAGTGCCTTCAAAATTGTTTGCAATGCATCTGCTTGAGCCTGTGAGGATGGGGGCCATTTCTTCTCTGTCAACTTATGACGCAGCGCATTTTCAATTGATGCTCTTACCTCTTGATTGCTTGCAAACATCAATGCTTTGTCATGGTACTGTTGCAAGCTGTCACTTACCAAGTCGTTCACACCAATGTCATACATCAGACTCCCAGCCACACGAGAAGCGAAGCTATTGCCACACAAAGTGACAACAGGTAATCCGGATGAGAGCGCATCACCTGCAGTGGTATGTCCGTTATAGGGAAACGTATCTAGAAACAAACCTGCCAATCGATACCGCGCCAAGTGATCCTCCACCCTAGGCACCCTTGTCGCATAAACAAGCCGATCTGGATCAACCCCATGCTTGACAGCCTCTTTGCTTAAATTTTCTTGTGCCGATTCATTCAGTTTCATCAGCCAGAGCACGCTACCTGGAACTTCCTTTAACAAGTCCATCCAGATTTTGAACATGGGAGGGTTGATTTTGTAGTCATGGTTGAAGCTACAAAAAATAAAGCCTTCTTCTGGCAAACCAAAGTCGCTTCGCTTGGGTGTCTCAGGCGATGGCACCACCGATGTGTCTCTGGGCAAATAGCAATGCGGCAAATACAGAATTTTTTCTCTGTAATGTTGTTGCGATTCTGGCGGAATGATGCGCGGGTCCGCAATGAGGTAATCAATAAAGGGCAAACCCAAAGTGCCAGGAAAACCCAAGTAGGTCATTTGCACCGGTGCAGGCCTGTGCGACAACACATCCAGCTTGGTTCCTTCTGTGTGGCCAGACAAGTCTATAGCAATGTCAATTTCCATGGCCCTTAAAAGCTTGGCCAGTTCTAAACTGGGCATGTTCTTGGCATCAAGGTAATGATCAAATGCGCAGCGATAACGTTTCCATAAATCGCTGCCATCAGGGGTACCCGTAAATACACCGGTCAGTTCAAACTTTTCTTTGTCAAAGTTCTCGATCATTTCAATGAGCAGGTAGCCCACTGGGTGAATTCGGAAATCTGCTGAAATGAAAGCCACACGTTTACGGCGGTGTGCATATTTCTCGCCGTTCCAAAGTTTGAACAGCGGGTCGCCATATTTGTCCTTGGCATAAGTTTCAATGCATTGACGTGCCAATGCGGCATCGTCAGTGATGGACATGACTGTCATTGCACCGCAGGCTTTTTTGCCAGTACGTATACCCGCAAAAATACTTTCTCTTGATTCTTCAAAGTCTGTCCAGTCGCAGCAGCTTAGGCGGGCGTGCATCAAGTGACCCTCGCCATAGCTGTACGTGGGGTTAATTTGCAGTGCGCGTTTGAACGCGTTCACGCTCAGGTCGTATTGTTTGAATTGGCCCAGCAGTTGACCTTGTCCTTCAAAGGCTGTGAAGTTGTCAGGGTCTACTTCAACACAGGCTACCAAGGTGAGCAGGGCGTCGTGATGCCGATCAATCGCTTGCAGTAAAGCAGCTTTGTTGGTGTAGGCCTGGGTGTAACTGGGGTCAACTTCGATGGCTTTGTCAAAGCAAATGACAGCGTCATCTGCTAAGCCGATGTCGGCATAACTTTGTGCTTTGGCAAAGTGTGCCAAGGCCAAATGAGGTGCTGCTTCAGCGGCTTGTGTGAAGCTCTCAAGCGCTTCTATTTTCTTACCAGTGGCACCCAAAGAGATGCCCATGGAGTACAAAGAAGCGAAGTCTTTGCCGTTGATTTGCAGGGCTTGCTTAAAGACGTCTAAGGCTTCAGCATGTTTGGCGTCACCTTGCAAGGCAATGCCTTGCTGGGTAAGGGCATGAACTTTGGGGTCAATCGGAATATCGGACGTGACCATTGCTGCGCCAGGGTGGCCTTTCATGCCTTGGCCTACCTTGACAGTTTCTAAATGCTCTCTGGCATTGGGCAAAGAAGGCTCTAAGTGAATGGCTTTTTGCACAGCCTTCAAGGCATCGTCGTATTTACCCAAGTTAAACAAGATGACCGATTTGGCCAAATGAGCTTGCGCAAAGTTGGGATGCGACAGGGTGACGGGCTGAATGTGTTTCAGCGCTTTGTCAAAATTTTTACGGCCCGACTCAATGGCGGCCAGAGAATAAAGGGCGACGGCATTTTTAGGTTCTGCTCGCAGAACGCTGCTGAACAAAGTTTGGGCGGCATCCAGCTCGCCTGCGGTTTGCAGGGCCAGGGCCTTTTCTAGCTGAGAGCTTGTCGCCTTGTTCAAAATGACTGCCTTTTAAGGGTTAACGCGAATTTTTGTGAATGCATGTTTCAAAAACATGGCAAACAACAACTTCAAGCAATAAGGATGCCAGTCAAATTATTGACGGGGTGTGCGGTTGTGGCAAGTCTTTGCCGTCAGAAAGCTGTTGTGCTTGCATCACAAGGCAGATTTGCCGATAATTATTTCAAGCTTCAATTATTTAAGTCAAAACCAATTCAGACCCAGCGCTGAGAAAAAGGACAGTCAACATGAACA
>CANJOS010000192.1 GCA_947476015.1 Comamonadaceae bacterium
CGCAGCACCGACAGGGTGTTTCGATCGCCAATGTCCTTCATCTGCTGGTTCACATCTGTTTTGAAATCGACATACAAACCCAAACTGTCACGCACGGTCGAAGGGCCAAAAAACGGCAGAACCACATAAGGTCCAGACGACACGCCCCAAAAAGCCATGGTTTGCCCAAAGTCTTCCTTTTGTTTGTCAATTTTGAACTCGCTGGCCCAATCAATGATGCCGCCGAGGCCTAAGAAGGTATTGATGCCAACGCGAAGTGCGTTGCGAGAAGCTGCCTCTAATTTCAATTGAGCCAAGCTGTTGAAAAATGACATGACATCGCTTTGATTGCTGAAGAAATTGCTGATGCCGGTTCGAACAGGGTGTGGCAGAACATCGCCATAAAAAACAGCAACAGGTCGGAGTACCAAATCATCTGCTACGTCATTGAAGGCTGTGACCTTTCGGTTCAGGGGCTCCAAAGGATCAGCAGGATCTGGTCCACGCAAGGAGGCGCACCCTTGCAACAGCAACAGGGCTGCCCCAGCGCACAGAAATCGAAGACGCCAGATCAATGTCATTACTTATTGCCAGTAGAAGGTGTGGCTGAGTCTGCCGCTTTGCTGTACAAAAACTGGCTGATCAAATTCTCTAACACCACGGCTGACTGGGTCGAGCCTATGGTATCGCCTGCAGTCAAATTTTTGTCGTCGGCGCCAGCCATGATGCCCACATACTGCTCGCCCAAAAGGCCACTGGTTAAGATTTTCAAGGAACTGTCTTTAGGGAAGGCGTATTTGGTTTCCAGTGCCAGGCTCACTTTGGCTTGGTAGCTGCCGTCGTCGAATTGTATGTTTTCAACCCGTCCCACCACCACCCCCGCGCTCTTCACGGCCGCGCCTTTTTTCAAGCCACCAATATTGTCAAATTTAGCCGTCACGGTGAAATCCTTGGACCCACTGAATTGCAACAGGTTGGCAGATTTGAGTGCCAGGAAAAGCACGGCGGCAAATCCCACCATGACAAACAAACCGACCCACACATCATTTTTTGAACGTTGCATGACGTCCTCCTTAAATGCTGAACATCATCACGGTAAGGATGAAGTCCAGTCCCAAAACAGACAACGAAGAAATCACCACACTTCGCGTGGTGGCAGAAGCGACACCCTCGGGCGTAGGTTGGGCGACATAACCTTGCAACAAGGCAATGAATGTCACGGCAACGCCAAATACGACGCTTTTGATCATGCCATTGCCCACGTCTTTGAAAACATCGACGCCACTTTGCATTTGACTCCAAAAGGCACCAGCATCCACGCCGATCAGCAAAACACCCACAGCATAGCCACCCAGAATGCCCACTGCACTGAAGACAGCGGTGAGAATCGGCAAGGCGATGATGCCGCCCCACAAGCGCGGCGCCAAGATTCGCAACTTTGGATCCACCGCCATCATCTCGAGCGCTGTCAATTGCTCTCCTGCACGCATCAAACCAATTTCGGCAGTGATCGATGCGCCTGCGCGACCCGCAAAAAGCAAGGCCGCCACCACGGGGCCGAGTTCTCGAACCAAACTGAGCGCCACCAGCAAACCCAAGGCTTCCGAAGAGCCATAGCGTTGCAAGGTGTAGTAGCCCTGCAGACCCAAGACAAATCCCACAAACAAACCAGAGACCGTGATGATGGCCAGTGAATAGTTGCCCAAGAAATGAACTTGGTCTCGGACCAAGCCAAAGCGCTTCAAGCATGCACCCGACAGCATGGCCAACTGCGTGAACAAACGGGCCCCGAACCCCCAATCGGCCAAGACTTTTCGAACCGCAAAACCCAATTCAGCAGGATGCCAAAAATTCATGGCGCAAGCCCCCCGAAATCTTCTGCCACCGATGTCGCGGGGTAATGAAAATGCACTGGTCCGTCACTTAAACCATTCACAAATTGGTGAATGAGGGGGTCAGATGAATGACGCAATTCTTCGGGAGTTCCTTGCGCCGCAACTTTGCCGTTGGCCAAGACCACCACATGATCCGCAATTTGAAAGGTCTCGTCCAAATCGTGCGATACCACCACACTGGTAATGCCCAAGCTGTCATTCAAGCTTCTGATGAGTCGCGCGGCGGTCCCCAATGAAATAGGGTCCAAACCTGCAAAGGGTTCGTCGTACATCATGAGATCGGGGTCAAGGGCAATGGCACGGGCTAAGGCCACACGGCGGCCCATGCCACCTGAAATTTCTGAAGGTTTTAAATTTCTGGCACCGCGCAAGCCGACGGCATCAAGCTTCATGAGCACGATGTCGCGCACCATGGCCTCAGACATTTTGGTATGTTCTCTGAGTGGAAAAGCCACGTTGTCAAACACATTCATGTCGGTGAACAAAGCACCAAACTGAAACAACATGCCCATGCGCCTGCGCGCAGCGTAGAGCTGTTCTGTGTTCATTTGACCCACATCTTGGCCATCAAAGTTCAACGCTCCTTGCTGGGCCGAGTATTGCCCACCAATGAGCCGGAGCACCGTGGTTTTGCCACCGCCAGAAACACCCATCAGGGCGGTGACTTTGCCACGCGGAATGCCAAATGATAAATCGTCCAGAATGACGCGATCCCCATAGCCGAAGCTCAGGTTTTTCAATTCGACCAGCAGAAGAGAGTTAGGCAATGGCATGGGTGCGAAAAACAAAAGCCGGGGTTGCCGGCTTTTGAAGGGTATGGCATTCAGGTGAAGCTTGTGATGACAAATTGACAAGCCCACCCATCTGCAGACATTTTAACGGGGTAAGTCGCTGCTTCCCATTAAGAATTCATCCACTGCACGCGCCGCCTGCCGGCCTTCCCGAATGGCCCAAACCACCAAAGATTGGCCACGGCGCATGTCGCCCGCTGCAAAAACCTTGGCCACGTTGGTGGCATAGCCGCCTGTGAACTCGGTCGTGGCTTTGGCATTGCCGCGGTTGTCTTTGTCCACACCAAATGCATCCAAGATGGTGGTGACCGGGTTGACAAAGCCCATGGCCAAGAAAACCATGTCGGCGGGGTAGGTTTTTTCGGTGCCTGCCACATTGACCAATTTGCCGTCTTTGAATTCAACTTCAACGGTTTTGAGACCTGTGACTTTGCCTTTTTCACCCACGAATTCTTGGGTGGAAATGGCAAATTCTCGGGTGCAACCCTCTTCGTGGCTGGAGCTGGTTCGCATCTTCAAAGGCCAATAGGGCCATGTCAAAGGACGGTTTTCCTCCTCGGGCGGTTGCGGCATCACTTCAAACTGGGTCACGCTCTTGGCGCCATGACGGTTGGAAGTGCCCACACAATCGCTGCCGGTGTCGCCACCACCAATCACGATGACGTGTTTGCCATCCGCACGCAATTGGTCTTTGAACTTGTCGCCAGCGTTCACTTTATTTTGCTGTGGCAAGAATTCCATCGCAAAGTGAATGCCCGACAAATCGCGGCCAGGCACATTCAAATCGCGCGATTGTTCTGAGCCACCAGCGAGCAACACGGCGTCGAAATCTTTCTGAAGTTGCTCAGGGCTGATGGTTTCTTTGGACCAGTTGGTCACTTTGGAGCCTTCGGGCAAATGGCCCACCATGACGCCAGTTTTAAGGGTCACGCCTTCGGCCACCAACTGCTCTGCGCGGCGGTCGATGTGCGATTTTTCCATTTTGAAATCGGGAATGCCATAGCGCAGCAAGCCGCCAATCCGGTCGTTCTTTTCAAACAAAGTGACGTCGTGACCGGCGCGTGCCAGTTGCTGAGCTGCAGCCATGCCTGCGGGGCCTGAGCCCACCACGGCCACTTTTTTGCCCGTCTTGTGCGTGGCTGGGCGGGGTTTGACCCAGCCTTCTTGCCAAGCACGGTCAATGATGGCGTGCTCAATCGACTTGATACCGACGGCATCGTCCGCCACATTCAAAGTGCAAGCGGCCTCGCAAGGTGCAGGACAAATACGGCCCGTGAACTCTGGAAAGTTGTTGGTGCTGTGCAGTACTTCAATGGCGTTTTTCCAATCGCCTTGAAACACCAATTCGTTGAAATCCGGAATGATGTTGTTAACGGGACAACCGCTGTTGCAAAACGGTGTGCCGCAGTCCATGCAGCGA
>CANJOS010000193.1 GCA_947476015.1 Comamonadaceae bacterium
AAGGTGTTAACAGCAACGCTTCAGGCCAGTGGCTTTAAGTCTGTAGCCTCTATGTCTAGGGGGCATCCTTACTTTGACCTTTGGGCTGTGGGCAGTAAAGTAGAGTTGAATGAAGAGGAGATGAAGGCGTTGGCTGTGGAGCATATGACACCGGTTTGACAAACTGTTCTCATTGATAACTTCTATTTGCCGGATGATTAAGTGACTTCCATAGAAGATGACTACTGGCTAGAGCTGGCCCAAATCCAAGCAGAGTCCATTGGCTGGATTCCTTTGGATGAAGGTGCTTACCTGCATGTGGGCTCGGATGCGCCTTTCATTCAGGTAGTTGGAATCGCTAAAGAAGAGATGGCTGGATCTAATGTGCTTTGGCTGCTCTGAGGTGGGTAATGTTGCCAAACTATCGGACAACCCAATAGGGGGGGTCTTTTTTAAGTGACCACCCCAAATTGGAACCTTAGTTTGGAGGGCGCGGTGGTCCCTAGCTAGACCAAGACCTAGTTAAATTGGTGCGCGATTGCTTTGGTTGCATTCAGTGAGAGAAATGCATCTTTATTTGGTGGATCGAGACACTCTCCCAGTTGCATGGCCTCACGTTGCATTTTGATTGCCATTCTTGATAGTTTTGACCTGTACTTGGCCAGCACATTGGCGCTTGTGACAATACGATTCAGTAAGTCGGCATTACTCCACAGGACTAGCGCCAGTTGAGTGATGTCTTGGTTGGTTGTCAGAGTCGACTTGACGTCTGTTTTTTGCATATTTCAACTATGAGTTTGGTTAACTATTTGCAGTGTGGGTCCAGATTTGCCGTTTAAGACCGATCCAGCCTACGCGTGCGCGTAGAGGTTCAAATGAAACTTGGCCCTCTACCTCTAATTACCCATAGAGTTAACTATTTGTGTCCTTCTTTATCCACAAATAAAAATTCCCTGTTCCCACCCTAAGGAAAAGGAACAAGGAATAAATATCAACCAGTACAGGCTAGAGGGGAGACTGCGTCTCTCCCTCTAGCCGATGTCCTAACTGGCCCCAACTAAACATTGAGGAAATGTTGGGGAACACAAATACCATTCAGCTAGTCACTATTCATAACCTAATACGAGCGAATTATTTGGAAGGACCTTGATGCGATTTTTTTCGATCAGATTATTGATCGCATCGGTAATCGTTTGAGCCTTACCTTTAACGCTGTTTTTCAATTTCGTTTTCGTAACTTTCACACCTTGTTGGAGAAGTAGCTTCAAATGAGAAATAATTTCTGCTTCTAATGCAGTGTGGGCCTGTTGCTTTGACGCCAGTATCTTTTGTAGAACATCATCCTCAGTTTGTTTGAATGCTTGTCCAACTCGGTAGCTTCTCTCTACGGTATGACCAAGTGTATGTTTGCTCCATGCAGAATGAGTTTCCGTG
Organism: Comamonadaceae bacterium; assembly: GCA_947476015.1. Taxonomy (GTDB): domain Bacteria; phylum Pseudomonadota; class Gammaproteobacteria; order Burkholderiales; family Burkholderiaceae_C; genus Limnohabitans_A. The sequence continues at coordinate 1,414 of CANJOS010000193.1, forward strand.
ACAAATCGAATCGATCGAAAAGATGGCTCATATCTAATTTTTCCCAACTCCAAAACTCGCTCGTTTGGAATAGTTTTACTGCTTAGAACATAGGCTGTCCCGTGAACGTCACCAGTCCAAGCGCCAGCTCCCCTCGCTGATAAGTTTTTATCAGCTTCTGCCATGGCTTTGGCCGTATGCGCAACGATCCATAGAGGCGTGCTAGATTCTGAGCAAGCACGTTTCACCTCTGAAATAGCACCACTTACTTGCGAGTTATCAGACTCATTTTCTATGTCAAACGTCGCTGCTGCTGTATCAACAACAATTAAAGGCTGTACAACTACTTGTACCCCAGACTCGCCTGCCTGAATTGTTGCCTTCGTTCGTGCGATATAGCGAACAAAATCAGCAAGTTTGTGTGGTTCTGTTCGCCGTCCTTCACAGATCGTTAGCCATTCTCGAATCTCTTCCTCCGACTGATTTAGACCTCCCCAAACAGACATTCCATAGAGCATGTCACATGCTTGGTTGGTATCTTCTGTGATGTACACGACATGTCTTCGAAAAATTGGTTTCAACTGATCATTGACATCGCCAAGGTGTGCAACCGTTGTTGCCAGTTTAAAAATAAGTGATGATTTGCCACTACCTGGTGCGCCAGCGATTACAAATATGCCCTCAGCAATAAAGTCATCAACTACATAATTTAAAGGCGTAGGCCTTGTTGTACTGATTTTCACTTTGGGGAACCATGAATCCAATTCTGCATCTGAGTACTTTTTGTTATGAATTAAATTTTGCTCTTTGTTCCCACGTGCCATCCATATCAATGTTCGTAGCGTAACCTCAGGTTTATTTGAAGAGTTCTTAATGTTTCTCCAAAGCTTTTCAGTCTCTGAGTAACTATATTTTTCTAGGCAAATTTGGCTGTAATCTTGAAATGCATCCAGTGCCTCATCGCCGAATTGATGCTTAAGGCCACAAGCGACCTTCACCCAAAGATCGTAATCATCTGGCTCCGGTAAATACGGCAAAATATCTCGAATCACTTTATCAAGAGGCCACTCTTCGGGGTCTAGTTTTTGATTTTGATCAAACAATTCAAATGATGAATTTCGTTCTGCCGGAACGTCTAGTTTTTGCTCTCTAGACATTTTTTGACGAAGCGAAGCCAAAGGGTTTGCTTCTTTTGGTATTGATCCTGTTGGATGCCGTTCAAGAGGTGTTCCTGTCAAGCAAACATAACCTGTTCCAAAAAACACTTCTATATTTTTATGCTTTGATTTATTTTGGGGCCACTGACCTCTAGTCCAGATGTGAACATTTCCAGACAAGCTCTTCTCAATCCAACCACCACAAGATTGAATTTCTAGAATTAGCTGATCAATTTCGGGCTTGATTTGCCCGCTTGAATCTCTAGCATGATCAAGATCTACGCAAAGAATTCCATCAGCTTTTGGCATAAAGCCAATGCCATGAAAATTTCGATTTGATTCAGGTTTTGTAAGTTCAGCCCTTAACAACTCTCTTGCTTGCTCAAAGGGCATTCCTTTGCTGGGCCAATCTTTCAACAAAGCACCTGTTTTATCTACAGGTTTTTTTTGTTTGTTGTGAAGAAGAAATTGATCCCTGACTTTTAGTTCTTCAGGGATATTGTCAATTTCAAGTGGTTGGTGAACAGGGTGCTGGATGATTTCTTCTGAAATCAGCTCAGGACGAACAGATTCGACGGATTGGGAAAATACAGATTTGGTCATAGACGTTCCTTGCAAGTAAAGACAAAAGACAGCCCATTTCTGGACCAGCGAGTAGTGCTGCGGTATGACTACTTGTCAGACTTGCGTACGTTTTTAGCTATTTATGACCCCCCGACCGCAATAGGGCGCAATCAAAAAATAACCCTGCTGTGAAGCAGGCCCCTTCGGTCAATAAGCCATTGTTGGAGCCGAAGGGCAGGGTTACCAATCAATACATAACTTACCGACGTTTTTGATTATCTATGACTTTCTAGGGTTCATGATTTTTCTTACTTACACACATATCCCACCATGCTCCGGCTAAGCCGCGAACCATCCGCATACTGGGTAATTGACTAAAGTAGCTTTCAGGCTACAATTTGAAAATGTATGAATTACTGCATTACGAAGATGAAGACGGTACAGACCTATTCGCCAAGTGGCTCGATGGTTTAGCCGACAGGCGTGCACAGGCGTTTATTGCTGCCCGTTTAGTACGACTTGAGAACGGCAACTTTGGTGAATGCGCACCCGTTGGTGAAGGTGTCTGGGAACTTAAAACAGACTGGGGTCCGGGTTACAGGGTTTACTACGCCATGCAAAGCAAGCGCGTGATATTGCTTTGTGAGGGTGGTGACAAGAGAAAACAAAATGCCGATATCAAACGAGCGATAAAGCGCTGGAATGAATGGCAGAAAAGGGGAAAGAAATGAGCACGATCAAACACAACGACTGGTTATTTGAGCAACTGAAAGATGCAGAGTTTGCAGCCGAGTTTCTCAACGCTGCCAGTGAAGACGATGACCCAAAGACTTATCTCACAGCATTGAGAAAAGTTGTAGAAGCTCGAGGCGGCATGGCCACTGT
>CANJOS010000194.1 GCA_947476015.1 Comamonadaceae bacterium
GAGCCCAAATTGATGTGCCCTTGCATGGGCAGCGTGTGGCGCGCATACACCTCATGCGGCAAGTCCATCACGTGCACACAGGCTGCGGCCATGTCGTCCACAAACAAAAACTCGCGCCGAACTTTGCCGGTGCCCCACAAGGTGACTGTGCTGGCGTTGGCCACTTTGGCCTCATGAAATCGGCGAATCAAAGCGGGCAAGACATGAGAATTTTCAGGATGGTAATTGTCACCAGGACCGTACAAGTTGGTTGGCATCACGCTTCTGTAATCGACGCCATGGGATGCGCCATATTGGCGGTTGTAGCTTTCGCACAACTTGATCCCCGCAATCTTGGCAATGGCATAAGGCTCATTGGTTGGCTCTAAAGTGCCGGTGATCAAGGCAGACTCTTTCATGGGCTGCTCTGCCAGTCGAGGGTAAATGCAGCTAGAACCCAAGAACAACAATTGGCGCACGCCGTTGCGAAAGGCCGACTCAATGGTGTTGGCCTGAACAATCAAGTTTTCGTAAATGAAATCGGCCGGGAAGGTATTGTTGGCATGAATGCCGCCCACCTTGGCCGCCGCCATGTAAACCTGATCAGGTCGCTCTTGTTCAAAAAAGGCTTGAACGGCCAATTGGTTGGTCAGGTCAAGCTCTTGACGGGTTCGTGTGATGAGGTTCTCGGGCTTCAAGCCCCGGGCCAAAAGGTTTCGAACAATCGCAGACCCCACCATGCCTCGGTGCCCGGCTACAAAAATTCTGGGTTGGGTTGTTTGGTTCATGCGTCGCTCTTTTAAATTGCCCAAGTGAAAGATATCAGATTCCCTGCCTCGCAAAGGGCTGGAAGTTGAAATTAACGGTTTCCGTCTGAATAAATCGACAGCACTCCCAGATTCTGAAGCCCTAGGGGCCATCAAAACACCTCAAGTTATCTGGGCTTGTGCCGATCTAAAGGCGATAACTTCTAAAACCTTGACCTGCACCTCACTATGAAATCGATCAGCAAATTAGCCTTGGCAATCTCCCTCGCAGGTGCGCTGTCGGGCTGCGCCAGCTTGTTGGACGACGATTTCCAAGAAATTACCGTGAATTTGCAGTGCAACGAAAAGCCCATCCGCGGCCAATGCTTTGCAGAAAACAGCAGAGGCAAATGGGTTTTCAGAGCCCCTAGCGTGGTGCAAGTCAAAAATGAATATGGCGATTTAGAGATCACCTGCAAGCCTGCCTATTTGCCCCAGTTCACTGTGTCGGTGCCAGCGGTTCCCTCCTGGAATTTGGCCGGCAATTTGCTCATGGGGGGTGTCATTGGCGCGGCTTATGATGTGCACAAAAATACAGGCCTAAAATATCCTGAAACCATCAATATTTCCAGTCCTACTTGCAGATAAGCACCCTACAACCTCAGTCTCATCGCCACAACATGAAAATCCTCCAAATCGTTTGCACCGTCTTTCTTGTGTCCCTGTTGACAGCTTGCGGTGGGGGCGGAGGAGTTGCCTGTGGCGGCTTGCTCAGCGGTGTTTGCACCACCAGCAAACCCAACACGGAACCCGTGGCCAATGCTGGCACGCTGCAAAACGTCACGCTAGACGTTCCTGCATTCATCAATGGTGTTTCCAAATTAACCAAGTTGGTCACCCTCGATGGTTCCCGCAGTTCAGACAAAGAGACTGACGGTCTCAACCTCACCTACAAGTGGACTCTTTCTGAAAAACCTGCTGGAAGCACCGCAACGCTCTCAAGCGCAACGGCTTTGCGTCCCACCTTCACTGCCGATGTGACTGGCCCCTACAAAATTTCACTGGTGGTGAGCGATGGCAAACTGACCAGCCTTAACGATGCAACTGTCACAGTGGTGGCCTCCATTACCAACAGCGCGCCTGTTGCTGATGCCGGTGCCAAACAAAACGTCGTTTTGGGATCCAGGGTCATGCTAGATGGCACCGCCAGCACAGATGCTGATTTAACAGATCCCAGAATTTACAGATGGGCACTTCAAGTTCCCAAGGGCAGCGGTAGTACGGCCACACTCTCTGACGCCAGTTCACCACGCCCAACATTTGTAGCAGACAAGTTGGGAGACTACATTGCAACGTTGTGGGTGAGCGACGGCAAAGTAGAAAGCAGTTCGGTTCAAGTCATCGTGACTTCAAGTGTTGAAAACACACCCCCCACAGCCAGTGCAGGTGATGACCAAACAGTGAAGCTGAGCACTTCTGCCATCACAGTCACCTTAGATGGCACCAACAGCACGGACCCAGAGAACGACAAGCTGACCTACAAATGGACATGGATGTCCTATCCAACCTCAGTCTCTGTGACCACGGCGCCAAGCTTGACTGCGACGTCGCCCAAGCCCACATTCATCCCCACTCTGGCTGGCACCTACGTGCTGGCTTTAACTGTGAACGACGGCAAAAAAGACAGTGAGCCCGACCCAGTCACCATCACCGTCAATGCGGCCACAACCAACACTGCGCCCGTTGCAGTTGTGGGCTCTGACCAATACGTGCCCGTGTCTTCCACCAACAAAATTACTCTCTCTGGCAGTGGCAGCTATGACAGCGACACGGGAGAGACTGCGACCTTGACCTACAAGTGGTATTTGTCCAGGCCCGAGGGCGATACAACGGCTGTTTTATCCAGCAGCACAGCTACAAGCCCTACTTTTTATGCCTCCACTGCAGGTGTTTATGTTGCCAGCTTGGTGGTCACGGATGCCAACGGTGAAAAGAGCACAGTTTCTTCAACTCGTATCACGGCATCCACAGCCAATTCACCGCCTGTGGCCAATGCGGGTGTCATTCAAAGCGTTTCTGGCGCCACACTGGTCACTCTGGATGGCTCTGCTAGCACGGATGCTGATGGCGACACCATCACTTACGCTTGGACCCTTCAATCAGCGCCTGATGGCAACACCGTGACGGCATTGACCGACGCCACCACAGCGGCGCCCAGCTTCACCCCCAACGCAGTGGGCATCTATGTGATCAAGCTGATCGTGAACGATGGCAAAGTGAACAGTGCCGCTCACACGGTCACCATTACCAGAACCATTTAACTTGATTAATTAGCGCCAGCTCGCAGGCTGGCGTTGACTTCGTCTACAGATGCAGAAGCATCGTCGCCAGCCAACGAGGCCAGCTTAATTTTAGACATCAAGTAAACGTAACGCGCTTGCGCCAAATCGCGAAGCGCAAGGGTGTATTGTTGCTGCGCGTTGAGCACATCCAGCTGCGTTCGTGAACCTGCCTTCAAAGACATTTGCGTCGATTTGAGCATCTGGTCAGCTGATCTAGAAGCCTGCTCCAGCGCACGCACGCGCATCACCCCTTCACTCACCCCGCGGTATTCTTTGTGGACACGCACACCCAAATCTCGGCGCAAGGCTTCCAAAGACTCTTCAGCGCGAGTTTGTTCCGCCACGGCCTGACGAATTGCGGAGTTGACATAGCCACCTGAATAAATAGGCACATTGAGTTGCAAACCCCATGTTTTATTTTCATAACGGGAGTTGATACGGGTGATGTTTTCACTGCCGCTGTTGGACCACTGCGCCACTGCGTCTAGGGTAGGCAAATGACCCGCCTGCGCTTTGCTGACTTCTTTGCGCGCCGCTTCTAATTTAGCTTGCAGCGCTTTAATTTCAGGGCTGTTTTGCTCCGCCTTGGTGGTCCACGCCTCTAAATTAGCAGGGAGTGGCCCTTCTAGTTTCAAGGCAGAGACATTCAGCTTGGCCACTGCAGTCACGGGCGCATTCACCAACATTTGCAACTGGCGTCGCGTGAGGTCTTGGTTTTGGCGGGCTTCTAGCTCTTGTGCCAAAGCCATGTCTAAGCGAGCCTGTGCGTCGTCAATGTCGGTGCGAGTGCCAGAGCCTGCGGCCAAGCCTTTTTTGGCAGCGTCCAGCA
>CANJOS010000195.1 GCA_947476015.1 Comamonadaceae bacterium
CCGCCCCCTCACGCAAAGGCCTAGACGCCGTCGTCGATTCGCTGAAACAAAAATTTAAACAATTGGGGTCAGAGCAGAATAAAACCACTGTTTCTGAAATTGCCAAACAATTGTCATCTGACCCCAATAGTAAAAGCTGCGGTAAGCCTTTGAAGGCTGGGTTGCGTCACATGATGTCGATGGATGTTTGGATGGACGGCAGCAATCCTTCTGCAGTGCAGTCTTCTGTTTATGACTTGTTGAATGAACACCTGACCAACGCACAGCCTCAAAACCTTGACACCAAGTGGCGAATGAGTGCCGTCAACAACGCGCCCAGCATGGGCAACGTCATGACCGCTTATGAGCGCACCCTGACTCAGGACAGGCCTGCACAAATGCCTTGGGAGGCGCGCTTGGCCCTGAAAACAGAAATGTTGCCAGCCCCTGGCGGTGGGGGCTTGCGCGGCGAAAAAGGTCCTGGCATGTTACTGAGTTTGCTGTTGCAAGTGAACCCGCGCGAAGGTCAAAAAGGCGTGTTGCAAGAAGTGGCAACGCTGAACCTAGAGTTGGAAATGGACGCATGGAAACCTGCCAAGCTCAACGCGGAAAGCCAAGAACGCCTCACACAACAATTTGTGCAATGGAAAAATGCCATCAGCCTGCTCGTGGCATGCGAAGCGGTACTGCCTACTGTGACTGAGGTCAAAGCCGAGACGATTCAAATCAATGCCGGCACTGTGGCCGGCATTCGCAAAGGCGATGAATGGCTGATTGCAGACCCGCGCAAATTCCCCAGCCACTTGGTGGGCAAAGATGGCGCCTCACAAACCTTGCTGGCCAAAGTCGACAGCGTATCTGCCTACCAATCGACATTGACAATCTTGGCTGGACCTGCACAATCTGTTGAAGCTCAGTGGCGCGCATGGCCCACTGAGAACTTGGCCAAAGAAGCAGCCCATCCGCCCTCAGGCAATGGCTTTTTCAACAAACGTTAAACAGGCGTTGAACTCACTATGAACAAGCGTACGCACATCACGACTCGCACATTGCCAAAGCGAAACCTATTTCGCATGACCCTGGTCTTGTTCATGGCTACAAGTTTGTTCTTTGCTGTCGCAATCGCTCGCGCTGCCACCGACAACGCAAGCAAAGCAACTGGGACCCCCAGCACTGCCAAAGAAATGCAAGGCTATACGGCCAAGAAAAATATGAGTGTCGAGGAATTGATCAAAGAAGTTTATGCAGGCACCCCTTTGAACAACCCAACTTTGGTCAAGGCGTTGCAGGAAGCCAACCCTAAGATGATCACAGGCAAACTCAACCAAACCCTCAAGCGCGGTCAAGTGGTTTTCTTACCCGACCATGCGGCCGTGGTCGCCCAAACACTCGCGACTTTCGCACCACCGCCACCGGTTGCTCCGGACGCTGCCAACTCCGGCTCTCAGTCTAGCGACCCCTCTTCTCGCAGGCTCTGGGTCCGCTTCCCATGATCACAGGAGCGGAGGCGCTGACAGCGCCCAACCGCATCAACCCTATTTTTCTAGATGGCAAGCTGCTGACATTTCAGGCCAGTATTGCCCAAGACCTAGGCCTTCAAGATGGACAAATTGTTCAAGCCTTGGTGCGCCTTCACGGCGATCAACCCAAGCTTGTATTGCAAGGTCGGATGATAGACGCCCCACCCAATTCATTGGCAGCTCCCGGTGAGTCCATGTGGTTGCGTGTGCAAAATAAATCCGAAGGCGCTTGGGCACTGCAACCCGTGCCCACACCCATTGGGACGCAAGCCAGTGGCTCCAGTTTGTCTTTGCCCGCAGCGCTGACGACTGCAGAAAATAACCTGGAACCTGTTGTTTCCCGCATTGCCAACTTACTTTATCGACCCACTGGTGCGCTGGAGTTATCAGGTCTCTTCAAACCTGGCACCTTGGATGCACTGCTTCAAACTTTGCCGCGGCCCGACCTTCAAGCCCAATGGCGTGGACTTCAATTGAGCATGGCTCAACTGACGCCTGCAGCGCTCAAGCAAGCCATGATGGGTGCCATGGGCTCTGAAGTTTGGCTTTCTCGTGGCTTGCCGATGGCCGCTCAAGATCCCAAGCAAATGTTGCGCAGGCTGATCGATGCCATCAACCAAACCAACAACAATGCCATCGATTCAATTGACGCTGACTCGATTGAAACCAACGGCATGCTGGCCAGACTTCAACGTGCAGTGGATGACCTAGAGTCAAGCCAAGTCCAAGCGGTACAAGCCCAAGCGCAACAAGAAATCTTGTTCAACATGACCTTGCCATTTGCCGATGCAAACCCCGTAGAGATCACCATCAAGCGGGGCCCCAAGCAAGAAGGCGAATCGCCATTGCTGGTCATCAATGTCCATTCCAAAAGTGAGGAGCTGGGCCCGGTCTGGCTCAAAACGCAACTGACCCAATCCGATCAGGTTGAGTTGACGATGTGGTCAGAAGATGCGGAGGTGGTGTCGCAAGCTCGTTCAAGGTCATCCCTGTTGGGGAATGAACTTACCAACTCAGGCCTCACCATGAAAAGCTTTCAGGTGATTCAGGGCGCACGTCCCAACGAACTTGTGCCCTGGACACCGTCAGGTCGCGGCTTGGTGGTAGACGTTTCAGCATGAGCAATTTCACACGCAAAGCTGTGGCGCTGGCCTATGGCAAGCATCCCGTCCCCGTGGTCACCGCCAAAGGTGAGGAAGACTTGGCGTGGCGCATGATCGAGGAAGCGCGCAAGCAAGGCGTCTTCATTTCTGAAGACCCCCAACTTCTTGCGCTTTTAAGCCGTCTGAATGTGGACGAGGAAATACCACGGGAGCTTTACACCGCAGTGGCTGTTGTCTTGTCTTGGGTTTATTGGCTCAAGGGCATGCGCCCAGGCGATGAAAAAGATCAGATGTCTTGATAGCCTCGGCCTTTGCTGTACCGAGCCACTTGTCCCAAACGATCGTAAACCTCAACGGGGCTGCCAGACTCTCCCGTGTGCAAACTGTGCAAGGTGCCTCGAATGGTGTCGAGTTTTCTTTCGATCAAAACAGCATTGCGCCGGTGCAGATCACGGCAGTCGACCAAAATGTTTCTTAATTCTTCGAATTCGGGGAGTTTTTGAAGATCTTCAGCCGAAGGGCAAAGCTTCGCCAGACCCGCTAGCAAGTCATTCTTGCCGGGTTGGAGGGCTTCAAAGCGGTCCAAATCTTGTACTTTCAGAGCCTCAAACTCAAGTAACAAGAGCTGGGAAAGCTGGGAAGCCAATGAAAGTACGGACTCACTCACTGATCATTTGCTCTAGCGCTTGGAAACTTTCAGCAATGCGTCGGGGGTTGAGCGGGTATTGGCCATCTTGAATCGCTTTTTTGATCGACTCCACTTTGACGCGGTCAAAGTCTGGCTCACCCATGGCTCGTGCCGAGATGTTACTTAATTGCACTGCATCAGACCCTGCAGCCGGCTTGGCTGGTACTGCATCCAAAGCCACAGCGGGCTTGGCGGATTTGGGGTCTGTTTTTTCCATAGCGCTGCGCACGGACGGGTCCGACTGGGCTCGTCTTCCAACATTTGAAACTGGATCGGTCATGGCAGGTTCTCTTTCTTTTCTAGGGCTATGTCCAACTTTAGGAGCTTGGACATGCTATGTATCGTCAGCTTAATCTAGAACTTGAGGGGGTTTTTTACAAAAATGATCATTTAATTTAAAAAGAGGGGGGCTTCCAAGGTGTTTCGGCATTATTGAAGCCCTTTCACCATGCTCGGCCCCGTCACAACCCCCGAAATCTGGCGTCCAGATTCGGTGTTTTTGAGCTTCACTTGCTCTCCCATTCGACCATCTTGCATGGCTTCCACCCGCACGGTGATCAAAAATCCTGACTTTTCACCCACTGTCAGGGTCA
>CANJOS010000196.1 GCA_947476015.1 Comamonadaceae bacterium
AACATGTGGGCGCGCGTGTGCGCGTGCCCGTGTGTGTACACGTGCGCATGCGCGCACGCGAGACCGGATTGTATGAGATGAAAACATTGGTAATTGCAGAGAAGCCTTCAGTGGCTCAAGACATCGTGCGTGCTTTGACGCCGATTGCGGGTAAATTTGAGAAACACGAGGACCATTTTGAGAGTGAAACCTATGTCGTGACCAGCGCTGTGGGCCATTTGGTGGAAATCCAGGCGCCAGAGAAATTTGACGTGAAACGCGGCAAGTGGAGCTTTGCCCATTTGCCCGTTATTCCGCCCTACTTCGACTTAAAGCCAGTTGATAAAACCAAAACGCGCCTGAACGCGGTTGTCAAACAGGCCAAGCGCAAAGACGTGAGCGCCTTGATCAACGCCTGTGACGCGGGGCGTGAGGGAGAACTCATTTTTCGTTTGATTGAGCAATATGCAGGCTCGCAGAAGGCGGGTCAGACCGTTCCACTGGGCAAGCCCGTGCAGCGCCTGTGGCTCCAGAGCATGACGCCACAAGCCATTCGCGACGGTTTTGACAAGTTGCGCTCTAACCAACAGATGCAAGGCCTGGCCGATGCGGCGCGCAGCCGCTCTGAGGCCGATTGGCTGGTGGGCATCAATGGCACCCGGGCCATGACAGCCTTCAACTCTCGCGATGGCGGCTTTTTCTTAACCACGGTAGGCCGCGTACAAACGCCCACCTTGGCGGTGGTGGTGGTGCGCGAAGAGCAAATTCGCAAATTCATCAGCCGGGATTATTGGGAAGTGCATGCGCAGTTCGATGCCATTGCGGGCTCCTATCCCGGCAAATGGTTTAACCCAGCCTGGAAAAAAGACGGTGAAGATGCCGAGAAAAAAGCCGACCGCGTCTGGTCGGCGGCCGAAGCGCAGGCCATTGTGCAAAAGGTTCAAGGCGCCAAAGCCACTGTTACTGAGGAGGCCAAGCCCACAACACAAGCCAGCCCCTTGTTGTTTGACTTGACCTCCTTGCAACGCGAAGCCAATGGCAAGTTTGGTTTTTCCGCCAAAACCACTTTGTCGCTGGCGCAATCTTTGTACGAGCGCCATAAAGCTCTCACCTACCCTCGAACCGATTCACGGGCCTTGCCAGAGGACTACTTGCCTGTCGCCAAGGACACCTTCAATATGCTTGCCGACAGCGGCATGAAACATTTGGCCCCGCATGCCCTCATTGCCCTGAACAACGGCTATATCAAGCCCAGCAAGCGAATTTTTGACAATGCCAAGGTCAGCGATCACTTTGCGATCATTCCCACCTTGCAGGCCCCTTCTGGCTTGTCTGACGCGGAACAAAAACTGTATGACTTGGTGGTGCGTCGTTTCATGGCGGTATTTTTCCCAAGTGCTGAATACATGGTGACCACGCGCATTAGCACCGCGGCTGGGCACAGTTTCAAAACCGAAGGCAAGGTCTTGGTCAAGCCCGGTTGGCTGGCCATCTATGGCAAAGAAGCGGCCGACGAGGTGGACGATGCCAAAGAAGGTGACAAAGGCCAAAACTTAGTGGCCGTTGCAGCCGGCGAGCAAGTGGGTGTGGGGGCGGTCGAAAGCAAGCCCCTCAAAACACGTCCTCCCGCACGCTATTCAGAAGCCACGCTGCTTGGCGCCATGGAAGGCGCCGGCAAAATGGTGGACGACGATGAACTGCGTGAAGCCATGCAAGAAAAAGGTTTGGGCACGCCGGCTACACGTGCGGCCATCATTGAGGGCTTGATCAACGAAAAATACATTTTGCGCGATGGCCGCGAAATGATTCCCACCGCCAAAGCTTTTCAACTCATGACCTTGCTCCGCGGTTTGGGCGTGGAAGAGTTGTCCAAGCCAGAACTCACAGGTGAATGGGAATACAAGCTTTCGCAAATGGAGCAAGGCAAGCTTAGCCGTGAAGACTTCATGCGGCAAATTGCCGACATGACGGAGCACATCGTCAAGAAGGCCAAAGAATACGACCGCGACACCATCCCAGGTGACTACGCCACCTTGAGTACGCCATGCCCTACTTGCGGCGGCATTGTGAAAGAGAACTATCGACGTTATGCCTGCGTGGGCAAGGATGCAGCTGCAGACGATACCGCGACAACAGGATGTGGCTTTTCCTTTGGCAAAACGCCAGCGGGCCGCACCTTTGAACAATCTGAAGTTGAGCAGTTCTTGCGCGACAAAAAGATTGGTCCATTGGAAGGTTTCCGCTCCAAAGCCGGCTGGCCCTTCACTTCTGAAATTGCACTGAAGTACAACGAAGAAGAGAAAAACTGGAAGCTCGAGTTTGATTTTGGCAATGACAAAAAGAACGAAGAGACGGGCGAGATCGTTGATTTTGCAGGCAGCGAATCTTTGGGGGCTTGCCCCAAATGCGGTGGTGCTGTGCATGAGCACGGCAGCAACTACGTGTGCGAAAAAGCCGTGCCCACAGAAGGCCAACCCACACCCACCTGCAATTTCAAGAGTGGCAAAATTGTGTTGCAGCAAGTGGTTGAGCGCGAGCAAATTGCCAAGTTGTTGAGCGACGGCAAAACTGATTTGTTAGATAAGTTTGTGAGCAATCGCACGCGCCGCGCTTTCAAAGCCTTCTTGGCATGGAACGCTGAAGAAGACAAAGTGGTGTTTGAGTTTGAGCCCCGCAAGAGCAAGTTCCCTCCTCGCAAAACGCCCGCAAAATTTGCTGCTGGCGCTAAAACCGCTGCGGGTAAAACGGCCACCAAGTCTGCCAAAGCACCTGCCAAAAAAGCAGCTGCGAAGAAAACGGCTGCCACCAAAACACCGCGCAAAGCTGCAGTGGGCACCCTCACGCCCAGCGCTGATTTGGCCGCCGTCATTGGCACCGAGAAAGTGGCGCGCACAGAAGTGGTGAAGAAGTTGTGGGACTACATCAAGGCGCAAGGCTTGCAAGACCCCACCAACAAACGCGCCATCAATGCCGATGCCAAACTCAAACCGGTGTTTGGCAAAGACCAAATCACGATGTTTGAGTTGGCGGGTTTGATCGGCAAACATTTGTCATAAAAAAAGCCCAACCAGAAATGCTGGGGCTTTTTGCACTCACACCAAAGTGTGAGTGGCTTTACTTGGAGATCACGCGAACCATTTCCAAGCACTTGTTGGAGTAGCCCCATTCGTTGTCATACCAGCTGACAATTTTCACGAAGGTGCTGTCTAACGCCAAGCCCGCATCAGCATCAAACACGCTGGTGCAAGGCTCGCCACGGAAATCACTGGCCACCACTTTGTCTTCGGTGTAACCCAGCACGCCCTTCAAGGCGCCTTGTGATTGCGCTTTCATTTCGGCGCAAATTTCAGCATAGGTCGCCTCAGAGTTCAACTCAACAGTGAGGTCGACCACAGACACGTCAGAGGTGGGCACGCGAAAAGACATGCCAGTCAGCTTTTTGTTCAACGCGGGAATGACCACACCGACAGCCTTGGCAGCACCCGTGCTGGAAGGAATGATGTTTTCCAAAATACCGCGGCCGCCGCGCCAGTCTTTGTTGCTAGGACTGTCCACGGTTTTCTGGGTGGCTGTGGCGGCGTGCACAGTCGTCATTAAACCGCGCTTAATGCCCCATTTGTCGTTCAGCACTTTGGCCACGGGTGCCAAGCAGTTCGTGGTACATGAGGCGTTGGAGACAATGGCTTGACCGGCATAGGTTGCATGGTTCACGCCAAACACAAACATCGGTGTGTCGTCTTTGGAAGGGGCCGACATCAGCACTTTCTTGGCGCCAGCTGCCAAGTGTTTTTCGGCAGAGGCCTTGTCCAAGAACAAGCCCGTGGCTTCGATCACGACGTCGGCGCCGACG
>CANJOS010000197.1 GCA_947476015.1 Comamonadaceae bacterium
CGCTTGCCTGGGCCCACTGCCAAGACTTCGCCTTGATCAGGCTTTTCAGCAGCTGCGTCAGGAATCACGATGCCAGAGGCAGTTTTGGTTTCGCTTTCGACACGTTTGACGATCACGCGATCGCCGAGAGGACGTAGTTTCATTGCATCTCCTAAATATGAAACAAGGTTTAAAACAAAAAGTATTCGGAAAATGAATACTTAAGGGTTCTTCGGAGGGTGCTGAGCTTGTTAGCACTCATCTCCTTCGAGTGCTAATCATAAGGGCATTTGAATGAATTTCAAGAGGACTTTTGAAATTTGGGCTTCCGGGATAGCAACAAAAGCAGGCGTGCCCCGCCAAGCAGGACGCTAAGCCCCCACTAAAAACCCACCTTTTGTTCGCAGTGCCGCGGTGGCGTCGCTGGCCAAAATGTCAACCATGACCTGTGCTTCTGCTGAGAAGGTGCTGCGCGAGTGAACGCCTGCGGTGTACAGGGTGGCCAGTTCAAATTCGAGTGGCAAGTTGGCCACGAGATCAACGCCAGCGGTCACCAAAATTTCTGTGACCTGAGTGCTGCCAATGACCCGCGGATCGTCACATGCCGCCATCGCATTCATGGCTGTGTTGCCGTTGGGGTAAGGCCGAAGTTTGTTGGCTACAACGTCGGCAATGCCCAAGCCATTGAGCACCTTCATAAAGTGAATACCCGCTGTGGCCAACAGCGGATCGGGGAAATAAATGCCTGTTGCAGCCAACATGGCGGCCTTCAATTGCGCTGGCGTTTCAATTTTCGGCCAAGGTGTACCCCTCTTCACGGCCACGCCAGTTTTAACGGTTCCCAAGGGTCTTGCGCTACCAGCCAACACATAGCCTGAAGCAGTGAGCTGCTCAATGAGTGCAGCCGTCAAAATGAGCACATCGCATGGCGCCTCGTCCAGCAGCTTTTGCTTCATCAGTCCTACCGCACCAAAGGTGCAAGAGAGCTGAGTGTGGGTCGCAGTTTCAAGCTGCACTTTTAATTCGTTGACCAATCCTTGGCCGGCACCGCCGCTGAGCAAATGAAGAGTGCGTGTCACAACGATTAATCCAGTTTGATGTTGGCCGACTTGATCACACCTGCCCATTTGGCAATGTCGTCTTGTAAATATTTATCGAAGACAGCGGGGTTCATAAGCATGGGAACGGCACCTTGTTTGGCCCACTGTTGTCTCACGTCAGCCTGAGAGGCAATTTTAGAAATGGTTTCATTCAGTTTGTCGATGATGGCTTTGGGTGTGCCCTTGGGTGCCATGAGGCCTAGCCAAAGGGTGGCCTCATAACCCGGGACGCCAGCTTCGTTCAAGGTGGGTACGTCGGGCAACACATCAGAGCGCACTTTGCCACTGGCGCCTACGGCCTTCACTTTGCCTGCTTTCACTTGTTCGGTCATGGTGGTCACGGCGTCAAACATCATGTCAACCTGTCCACCCAGAACATCGGTGCGCGCACCTGAACTGCCTTTGTAGGGCACATGCACCATGTCAATTTTGGCCATGCTTTTGAACAACTCGCCAGCCATGTGATAGGGCGTGCCAGGACCTGACGAAGCGTAGTTCAACTTGCCGGGCTGTGTTTTGGCGACACGAATCACATCGGCCAAAGTGTTCATGCCTTTGGTGGGATTGACCACCAGCACCAAATCTGAATAGTTAATGGGTGCAATGCCTACAAAGTCTTTCATCAACCCGTAAGGCTTGTTTGGAATGAGGGTTTCGTTCACCGTTTGCGTGTTGGACATGAGCAGCAAGGTGTAGCCATCGGGCATGGCTTTGGCGGCAAGATCGGTGCCAATCACAGAACCCGCACCGGGCTTGTTGTCGACTACAAAAGATTGACCCAGATTTTCTTGAAGCCGCTGCGCAATGAACCGTGCGTAGTTGTCGGCGGGGCCGCCTGTGGCAAAGGGGACGATGATTTTGACCGGGTGATTGGGGTAGCTTTGTGCGTGGGCCTTCTGCGACCCAAAGATGCCTGTTCCCAACACAAGCAAACTGGCCAATCCGAAGGCCACACTGCGCCGCAGTGATGACATGTGAAAATGAGATTGAACTTTGAATTGCTTTGAAGGTTTTGAAAGTGGATTCATGCTTGCCTCTGATGTCGATGGGTCAATTTGTACCTACTCTACACCGCCTAGGCAATTCCTGCATCACCCTGAGCGGCATCGGTATTTCTCAAGCTCTGAAGTTGGGCGTCTGAAAACCGGCACAATCTGTTTTTCTGCAAACGACCGACTCAAAGAATCTTCA
This sequence comes from Comamonadaceae bacterium, assembly GCA_947476015.1. GTDB lineage: Bacteria > Pseudomonadota > Gammaproteobacteria > Burkholderiales > Burkholderiaceae_C > Limnohabitans_A. Next base: position 2,271 of record CANJOS010000197.1, read on the forward strand.
TCATGCGCATCGCTGCTTTTTTCTACCAAGACCAACCCCATGTGGGCCTTGTTTCCGCAGATTTGACCTCGGTCAAGCCCTTTGATTTGCCATTGGCCGACCGAGAACTCGGCGCACTCACCTTGATCGACACTTTGTCTCAAGGGCAAGCACTGCCGCCACAAGGAGCGGCCATTGCATTGAAAGATGTCCAACTGCGCGCACCCTTGCCACACCCTCGGCGAAATATTTTTTGCGTTGGTAAAAATTACCATGCACACGCCAAAGAATTTGCGCGCAGTGGTTTTGACAGCAGTGCCCAAGCCGGTGGTGAAATTCCAGCCGAACCCATCATTTTTTCGAAAGTGCCTGAGTGCGTCATTGCCACGGGCGAAGCCATTGAAATGCCGCAAGTTTCAATCGCCATTGACTATGAAGCCGAGTTGGCTGTCATCATTGGCAAAGGTGGCAAGGGCATTACCAAGGCTGATGCCTTGAAACATGTTTGGGGCTATACCATCGTGAACGATGTCACCGCACGCGACTGGCAAAACAAACACATGCAGTGGCACATGGGCAAGTCATTTGACACCTTCTGCCCGATGGGGCCTTGGTTGGTCAGTGCCGATGAAATGGACGGCACCAACACCCATGTGCGTTGTTACGTGAATGGTGAGGAGCGTCAAAACGCCGCCACGCTCGATTTGATTTTTGACATTCCCACCCTCATTGAAACACTGAGTGCGGGCATCACCTTGTACCCAGGCGATGTCATTGCCACGGGCACACCAGTGGGTGTAGGTGTTGGTTTCAAACCGCCCAAATATTTAAAGTCGGGCGATGTCGTGCGCGTGGAAATCGATGGCATTGGCGCCATCGAGAACCCTGTCGTCTAAGTTTTTCAAACAGTCACTTCAAGCCAGCCGCTGCTCGCAATGTGGCGGCCAAGTTGGTGCGCTCCCATGTGAAGTCGGGTTCGTCGCGGCCAAAGTGGCCATAGGCAGCCGTCTTGCTGTAGATGGGGCGCAACAGGTCTAGCATTTGAATGATGCCCTTAGGCCGCAAGTCAAAGTGCTCATTGACCAAGGCTGCAATTTTCTCATCAGAAATCACGCCAGTGCCTTCGGTGTAAATGGTCACATTCATGGGGCGCGCCACACCAATGGCGTAAGCCACTTGAATTTGGCATTGCGTGGCCAAACCCGCCGCCACAATGTTCTTGGCCACATAACGCGCTGCATACGCAGCAGAGCGGTCTACCTTGGAAGGATCTTTGCCTGAGAAAGCGCCGCCGCCGTGAGGGCAGGCACCGCCGTAGGTGTCCACAATGATTTTCCGACCTGTGAGTCCGCAATCGCCTTGTGGGCCGCCAATGACGAAACGACCGGTGGGGTTGATCAGGTACTTGGTGTCCTTGAGCCACTCTTTGGGCAACACGGGCTTGATGATTTCTTCAATGATGGCTTCGTTGAAACTGGCCTTCATTTTGGTGGCTGATTCGCTTTGATCAGGGCTGTGTTGTGTTGAC
>CANJOS010000198.1 GCA_947476015.1 Comamonadaceae bacterium
CAAAGCCGGCGAATTGGTCAACTTTGTGGCACAGCAAGTGGGCGGTAAAGGCGGTGGTAAGCCGGACATGGCCATGGCGGGTGGTACTGACGCAACCCACTTGAGTGCAGCTTTGGAAAGTGTGCAGGCCTGGGTGTTTGAGCGTTTGTGATTTTTATCGCAAAGCTACCAATTGCCTTGAGCTTTGGAAACTTTTTGAAATGCCAGTGACAGGATCTTTAAAAGATATTGTTTTAGCTAAAAGCTGCAAAGGCGCATTGAAATCATCGTGTTCATTAGTGTCTCTTAAAACTTGAGGATAAAACTGATCGTTCATCAGTGGCAATCCCAAGGCGTTCATATGGACGCGCAACTGATGCCTTTGACCGGTCACAGGTTTCAGTAAATAGCTGGCCAGCGGTTTTATACATGAGTTGTCATGCGTTGATTCAATCAAATGGGAGTGCAATCGCTCCACGCAATCCATCCAAGTTTCACTGTTGTACCCCAATGAGTCGTGATGAAGATCACTTGAAATTTCACGCATCCTGAAAAACTGAGAATCTTCCACCATCATGCTTCGATGAACAAGTGGAAACTTTGGATGGCGTGGGGAAGTTTCAGGTGCCCCTGCAATGGCTTCATAAGTTTTCTCAACTTGTCGTAACCTGAACAATTCTTGATAAGCATTGCGATCTTGCGCGCGAACACTCAATACTACCAAGCCCGCAGTTTCGCGGTCTATGCGGTGCACGGGTGAGAGCTCTGGCAAATTCAACTGCTGCTTGAGTTGCACCAGCAAGCTTTGCTGAACATAGCGGCCACCAGGCGTAACGGGCATGAAGTGAGGCTTATCAGCCACGACCAAACAATCGTCTTGGAAAATGACGGCTGCCTTGAATGGCAATTCGGGTTCGTTGAGAATACTGCGGTAGTAGTGAAGATGAGACTCGTTGCGCAGGCTATCTTGGGGCCCCATCACACGACCTGCTGCATTGAGAATTTCACCAACCTCAAATCGGTGTTGCCATTCCTCACGTGAAATAGCGCTGAACTTGGCAGTTAAAAAATCAATCGGCGAAAGTGTGGTGTTGGCAGGAACGCTCACCGTGCTGGAGCCCACACCATTTTTAACCGGCGGTTTAAATGCGTTTGAAGACGACATCCCACACACCATGACCTAATTTCAAACCGCGATTTTCAAATTTGGTGAGAGGGCGATAGTCGGGTTTGACTGCATAGCCGCCTTGATCGCTAGATGCAGTGTTCTGTAGCAAAGGCGCTGCACTCAGAACTTCCAAAATTTGCACCGCGTAAGGTTCCCAATCTGTGGCGCAATGGATGTAAGCGCCAGACTTGAGCCGAGCCGCCAGCTTAGCAATCAAAGGTGTTTGAATAAGTCGGCGTTTGTTGTGACGCGACTTGTGCCAAGGGTCTGGAAAGAAAATGTGCACGCCATCCAATGAAGCCAAGGGCAGCATGTTGTCGATGACCTCAACAGCATCGTGTTGCAAGATGCGAATATTTTGAATGTCTTGCTCGCCAATGCGTTTGAGCAAGGCGCCCACGCCGGGTTCGTGTACTTCGCAGCACACAAAGAAATCGTGAGGGCGAACATTGGCAATGTGTGCGGTGGCTTCACCCATGCCAAAACCAATTTCCAAAATGACAGGGCCGGGAACTGAATCTTGCCCAATCAACCCAAAAGCTTTGGCCATGTTCAAAGGCTCTGCTGCATAGGCCAGCAAAAACTGAGGACCCCAAAGTTCAAAGGCTTTGGCTTGACCCGTGGTCGTGCGGCCAGCACGCTTCACAAAGCTTTTGATATTTTTGGGAAAAGCAACCGAGGAGGGTGCTTGATTGGCAGAGTCAGAGGTCATTCACTGATTTTAAGGGGTAGCGATCATGTGCCTCTTTGACCATTCATGTGTCCAAATGGTCAGCGCTTCATTGGGGTCAGTCGAACCCCTGGGGGGCTGAGCAAGGGTGCTCAAACCCAAGGTGCTAGCCGCAGCCTGCAGGGCTGAGAAGACAGCCCTCGGGGAACTTAAATTCAAAGCTGTGGCATCATTTTGCTTCGATAACTTTTCGTCGTTGAGGCCAAAAACCAAGGGCGTGTGCAGGTAACGGGGATGTTCAAAGCCCAATGCTTCTTGAAGCAAGTACTGCCGCGCAGTGTTGTTCGTCAGATCTTCACCTCTCACAACATGTGTGATGCCTTGTGCCGCATCGTCAACCACCACCGCCAGTTGATAAGCCCAAAAGCCATCGGCGCGCTTTAAGACAAAGTCGCCCACTTCTTCTTGAACATTTTGAGCCTGAGCTCCCAGTCGACGGTCGATCCAATGCACTTCAGGGCTGCCTCTCAAAGTGCTCCACTTAGAGACATTGAAGCGCCATGCTCGGGCGGGTTTGCCATGCAAGCCACTTCTGCAGGTGCCAGGATAGACCGCTGATTTGTGTCTCTCCAAACTCAAGCCTAAAGACGCTTGCTGCTCTTCAATTTCTTTGCGCGTGCAAGCGCATGGGTAGGCCAAGTCTTTGGCAATGAGTTGATTGAGAATTTGTTGGTAGATTTCGTTGCGATGTGACTGGTACATCACTTCGCCATCTGAGTGCAGCCCACACAAGGACAATTGGCGAAGGATGTTGGCGGCTGAACCCTCCAAGCAACGTGGGCCATCGACATCTTCCATGCGCACCCACCACTCGCCACCCAATGACCTCGCATCTAGCCAACTGGCAAGCGCTGCCACCAATGAACCCGCATGCAATTCACCCGTGGGTGAGGGTGCAAATCGTCCGCGGTTCATTCCAATTTAAAGTGCATCGAGCGCCAGTTCCAAGCCGGAAATGAACGCATCTTCTACGCGATTGCCAATGCACCAGTCGCCACACAAACCAATGCCCTGTTTTTGACTGAGCAGGTGCGTGGCACCCAAAGGTTTCAAAGTTTTGGCAAAGCGCCAGCGGTGTACTTCAGCGAGGGCTGGCGTAGCGCGAATGCCAGTGATTTCTGAAAATGCTTTGAGTAATTTGGCTTCAACGCGTTCTGGCGCATCTTCCAAATGTTCTTGCGACCAAGCCGCACTGGCTTGCACTGTCCAGCGTTCAATCAGGTCACGACCAGGCTTGGACGATTCACGCGCCAGCCATGCCACTCGGTGATGCACACTTCGTGCTGCGTTCCATTGGGGGCCAAGGGTGATCAAGCCTGGTTGGACGGCATTGGGAAACGCCACCATCAGAGTCCAGCACGGTGCCACTTGCACATTGGCCAGGGCTGCCGCATTTTCCATTTTGATTTTGGAGTTGCGCAGCAAATCAATGGCTTGACTGGAGGGAATGGCCAGCAGCACTTGGTCAAATCCACTGAACACCGATTGCGCTCCTTCTGGCTCTTCGCTGTGCAGCTGCCATTGATCGGGGTGCAGAGTGTCGCGTTCTATTTTGAAAATTCGAGATTCAAAATGCAGGGTGTCTGTTTTGACCAAGGGCAGAGCCCAGGCTTTTACCAAGGCGTTCATGCCCGGTGTCGCCACCCAATGTTTGTCATGCGTGTTGCGCGCAGCTTCCACCAAACGGCCCATGGCATCTAAAACCCGAACCGCATTGGCACTCCATGGCTTGCAAATGTTGGGAGTGGTGGCCAAAGCTTGTTCAAAGCGTTGATCACGCACAGTGAAATATTGCGCGCCATGATCAAAACTGCCCAAAGTAGAAGTGCGAGTGGCCATGCGTCCGCCTGCACCTTTGCTTTTTTCAAATACCGTCACCCG
>CANJOS010000199.1 GCA_947476015.1 Comamonadaceae bacterium
GAACGCTTTACAGCTTGAGACATACAGCGATCACATTTAGATTGCTCTATGGGGGTTCTATTGACTTACTGACGCTTGCACGAAACGCACGAACAAGCGTGGAAATGGTAGAAAAGTTCTACTCGTCCAATCTCACTGCTGAGATGAATATTGATTTATTACAGGGGAAACGAAAGAAGTCGCTGTGATTTCAAATATCAAAGCTTAAGGATGCAATGGCATATTACGGTAATGATTATGTACTTCCCGAAATTCAATAGCCCAATCATTTTGATTCATTTGCCTTGGTTGCCATTCACCTCTTAGCACTGCAGCATCAAGTTCACGTTGTTGAGCTGGAGTCCATCTTGCTCTTTTTGGTACAGGTTTGTTAGAAGGAAAGCGACCAATCTCCACATTTGCAATTAGATTATTAGCTTGCGACAGCATACGAGAGACAGCTGTTTTCATCGCCGAACGCTTTCTTTTCATGACATCTAACCTGTCTTCTACTTTAATGACCTGGTCTTCGTTAGCCTTAAATCTTTTCCCAATTTCATAATAGCTATCAGAATCTCCCTTTTGTTTAGGTCCAGTACTTATGCCTCCCATGCGATTGATCGCATGCCATAGATCACAAGTTCTCAACAATACATCATCGTGGAGATTTTTATGTTTGAGTAAAGGATATTTAGAAGTCTGATCTCTGTGATGAACACGATCAGGATGCTTTTCAAGAATAGAGGAAAAATCTTGTATCAATTTTTCTCTACCTAAATTTAGTGGAACACGAACAATCATCCATGGATAGTCAGTTGGTTGAGTTATATCCAATAGTTGATGAGAATTGATAAGTTCAACATTAGGGGGCTCTTTTCTCTCTAAAAAATTGTCTCTTGCAGCTTCAGTCCACCACGCTGCAAATCCATGTAGGTGTGCATCTCCAAAGTTTTCATATGTTCTCTGAAGCTCTGGATCTAAAGTGTCACCGTTTTGCTGACATACCCACCAATAGTCTTTACTACAAGACAAGAACGACCACCAGCATCTGTATGGACTGGACCAAGCTTCTTGAAACTCATCTTCCATAGTTTCAAATTTATAACGCTTCAGACCCTTGGCAAATGTATTTCTTGGCATTTTTGTGCTTAATTTTTAGGCGTTACAAATTCCCAAATTACGAGGCGCATTACCGGTATCTATATAAAAGTCCAATACACCAACAAGACGAAAGCAACCGCCCAAATCTGATGTTGGAAATTGAAACTTAGGAGTGTTTATGACACAGGAAACATACACCAACTTTGCCTACAAGGCAACAGTTGATGCTCCCGCGACTACTAGCATGCGGCAACGTTTGGAAACATTAGCAATTCAACGTGAGGTATGGGAAACGACGCAATTGGCAGATTCCAATGCGGTACTTTACCAAATACTAGCTGATTGCAAAATGTTGTACCGTGATTTAACTATTGGAGATAACTCACGAGTTATGAAGCAGGGCTTTAACGATTACATCAGGCTAAAAGGCTATGTATTCAAATCAAGCTCCCCTCTAACTCTTAAAGTTATCCACTGCGTCTTTGGTGCGAAAGATCGTCGTCGCTTATCAACTTATCACACAGTGCTGCGCGTTGCTATTTCTGAGAACTGGAAAGTAGAAGAAGTAGCTCAAAAAATCATTGAGCGGGGTGGTATTCAAGAAATATCTCTTCAGCGAAAAGGTGGATTGAAGCCAAAAGAAAAAGCTGAAATTGCACGTGATGTATTGATGAGTCAATGTATTGCGACATTGTCCAGTGATGCATTGAAAGGAAAAACGAATATTGAGCATATCCATGAGAATGCTGTAGCAGTTCTAACACTTAACGGTGATGGAACTTATAGCGTTCATTGTGTAGTGAAAAGCAAAGTGGCTGTAGATGCAGCTTTATCAGCATACTTTTCAGAAAACAAAGTTGAAATTGAAATTGTTCAAAGACAACGGTTTTTGGTGGCAGAAGATTTTGCAAAAAATACATTGATTTCAGACGCGGTTAATTCTGCGAACGAATCAATGATCAATCAGGCTGCTTAAAGCTATTGAGAGTGAAGGCAACTTCACTCTCACTTTTATAAATTAAAGGATTGAAAATGTTAAATGAAAACGACTTTTTGCCCACGACTCTGGAAGAGTGCGTAATTTCTGATGTCCTTTCAAAGGAAAAACTGGGCAAGATCATCAATAAAGTGATCCCATTTCCAGCTTTCGGTAAGTGCGGAATACTTTTGCACGGACCCTATGGCACTGGCAAGACAACTGTAGCTAGACTGATTCCAGAACTGATGGAGCAAGCTCGTGGTGGAACAAATGCTCACTACAACTTTTACTCTTGCGCTCAAGGAATGAATGGAACTTCATTGATTACCAAGATAGAAGTGTCTACGCAGTTTGTAAGCTTCAATAGCGGTGGACTTCACTACTCAGTTCTTGATGAAGTTGATAACCTGACGGATGCTGCTCAAGCGTCACTAAAAGCAATTATGACTGGATTGCATGGCGTGTTTATTTTGACAACCAATCATATTGGGGAAATTGACAAAGGCGTTATCAATCGCTGCCACGTTATTCACATGATGGAAGCTGACCCAAAAGATTGGCTACCTTTGGTGAGAAAAGTGATTAGCAAAATGAGCTCAAACTTACCACCTGATAGCTCCTTGCTACCAATCATCAAACAGTGTGATGGATCTGCACGTGAAATCTTGTCTGCTGCAATCCAAGTTGCAGTAGGTCAAGAAACTGTAAGTAGGTGAAAACATGGAAGTTAAACCTTTTTCAATTGAAGTCAAGGTATTTGCAAACATTACCTACACAACAAAAATATACGCTCCATCTTTTGCAGATGCAAAAGAATACGTTGAAGTTATGATCATGAAATCACATTACATAAACTGGGATGAAGATATAGATGAAATCTCCGCTCCCAGTTTCAATGTGAAACCATTTGAATAAACGAGCGGCATTATTACGACAGCAATTCAACCGCTGCTCTCATTGCTTTGGGAGAAACGGAGCAATAGAGCAGGGTTGTTTGTATTTGTCTGTGACCAAGCAAGCTTTGGATCACTTTGGGATTCACGGCATTGTCGGCAAGATGCGTTGCAAAAAACCTTCTTCCGCTGTGGCTCGAGGCTCCGGAGATGCCAACCGAAGAATAAAGAGTTCCAAACCACTGAGCCAATGTATTTGGGCTAAACCCACGAACCGCTGATTTTTGTGAATAGAACAACGCCCTACTTGTATCTGTGTAGTGAATGACGTGCAAGTCTTTTACCTGGAGTCTGAATCGGGCACATATGTAATCTTGTAATTCAGCACGTAGCTTTTCTGGCAGTAGAACTGTTCGCCCCCTACTTCCTTTAGTTTGGGCTGGACGCAAATAGATTTGGTCTTTGATGGTGCCATCTTCAGCAAGCACGTCTTTGATTGATAAATCGGCGATCTCTTTGGCACGAAGCCCGGCGAGATGCGACATATACAAAAGACATTTATTGCGTGATGCGTGCTTGTGTGCTGCGATGAATAACAGGACTTTTCTAAATTCGCGGTCTGTGAGAATTCGTGCTTGGCTCATTGATGATTTCCTTACTAATCTAACTATTTATGAGCCACACAATATTCCCTTTGATTAGGTCCATCAACCGAGATCCAATACCCGTTTAGTTTTGTTGGAAATCAACGGCTTAAGTCATAAACATCATC
>CANJOS010000200.1 GCA_947476015.1 Comamonadaceae bacterium
AGGACCTACCTTATGAGAATCAGCAGCCAACAGGTCTTTGACAGCGGTGTGTCGTCCATGCAGCAGCACACCTCTGATGTGGTGAAATACCAGCAGCAAATTTCCTCCGGTCGAAAATACCAAATGGCTTCTGACGATGCCTTGGCGGCTGGCTTAGGTGTGCAGATTGATTTGGACAACGCGCAATTTGCCATGTTCAAAGTGAATCAAAACCACATCACTGCCTCATTGACATCCACCGACTCACAGTTGAACAACATCAATCTGGCTTTGACCAGATTTCAGCAAATGATGGTGCAAGCGGGCAATGGCACCTTGGGTGTCGATGGCCTCAAAACACTTGGGCAGCAGGCCAGTACTTTGTACAACACTGTGAATCAAATGTCGCACGCCAAAGATGCGAACGGTGAACAGATCTTGAGAGCATCGACACCTGCCAGTGTTTTGGTTGCACCGAACGTGACTCTGGAAACTGCCTTGAGTTTTTCTGAAGTGATGTCGACCCCCTCTGGCATGGTGCAAGATGTGATGACATTCATGGACTCTGTTCGCATCAAACTCAATGCCGGCACGGCTTTGTCGTCGAGTGACATGGACAACATTCAATTGGTGCTGAAGCAGGTTACCAAAGCCCAGGTTAAAACGGGGCTTCTGCAAAATCAGTTGGATGCAGCGGCTGAAGCGGCAGACGTGCAAAAAAACAATGTTGAGGTGCAGCGCAGTAACTTGCTAGACACCGATTTGGCCACCGCAACGGCGGGGTTGGTGAAATCCAATGCACTGTTGCAGGCCGCTCAGTCCATCATGACCAAGCTTGATTCAAATTCACTTTTCCAAAAATTGTGAATTTTTTTCAGAGCCCCTAGTCTTGGGATTGCTTGGCCTCCTTGAGTATCAAAGTTGTAATGCTTTAAACATCAATTGATGCTAATATTTTCAGCTATTTTTAAATTGACGGAATCCTTGGATTCAAACATATGAACATTGGTGCTGGTTGGATCATTGCTTTTGGCTGCTGTGTTGCTGGCTTCATTTGGTTGGGCGGCCATCTGGATCAACTTTGGGTACCCCAAGAGTATTTGATTATTTTCGGAGCCGCGCTCGGAACCTTGGTCGCCTCTAATAAATGGCGGAATTTAAAAAGTTTGTCTCGTTCTTTTTTCCGAATTTTCTTGCCCTCCAACAGTGGCAAAAATGCCAATTTAGGCTTGCTTTGCTTGATGTTTGAGTTGCTCCAAAGAATCAAACGCGATGGCGCCCTGTCGATTGAGGCAGACATCTCCGAACCTCTGCAAAGCGAACTTTTTGCAAAGTACCCTACTGTCTTGAAAAGCAAGCGCTTGGTTGAATTCATCACGGACTACTTCAGAATGATGATGGACGGCACAGTCACATTGGGGCAACTCGAGTCTGTCATGGCGCAAGAAATCGAGGTCATGAATCAAGAAGCACTCGAGCCCTCTGAGTCGATTTCCAGCTTGGCCGACAGCATGCCCGCTTTTGGCATTGTGGCTGCCATCATTGGTGTGGTGCACGCCCTGACCTCCATTAAAACAGGCATTGGTCCCGGCGAAATTGGTGACTTAATTTCACAAGCACTCATTGGCACCTTGTTAGGTGTTTTCTCTGCCTACGCCATGATGTTGCCCATCAGCCACTCGATGCAGCAATTGGCAGCAGCCGATCTCAAACCCTTTGAGGCCGTGAAAGAAATTCTGATTGCCAACTACAGTAATTTCTCTCCCATGATTGCGGTGGAATATGGTCGGAAGGTGATGTTCACAGACCAACGGCCCACCATGACTGAATTGTCTGAGGGTGTCATGGCAACTTCGGGTAACAAGTTGACGGGTTAATTGGATGAGCTCGGAAACAGTCCCTGAAGTTCCAGCGGTGACCGTGACCGCTGAGCTCCCCACACTTCCTCTAAAACCAGGCCCTGGCACCAAATCAAAACCCCTCGCACCAAGACGGAACGGCTTTAAGAAGAAATCAAATAAGGAAAACCGTCACGGCGCTTGGAAACTCGTTTATGCCGACTTTGTCACGGTGCTGATGGCGTTCTTCATTGTGGTATGGGTCATGTTGTTCGACAACATTTCAAAACGCGAGCGCATTGATACTTCGTGCATTGAACCTGTTGCCAAGGAGCTGAAAGAGCTTATTGAAGGCGATGCAGGTCTTCAATCCGGCAAGATGCCCTTCGATATAGACTATTCCTCAGAGGGCTTGCGCATCACCCTCAAAGATGCCGGTGAGCCTTTGTTCCAAAGAGGCGGCACCACCTTGTCTGAATTTGCCAAAAAGCAATTTCAGAAAATTGCGGCGGTTGCCAACAAGTGTCCCACTCACAAGTTAAAGATTGAAGGTTATACCGATTCGGAAGCCTACGGTGGGGGCGCCAATGGCTACAGCAACTGGGAACTGTCTGCTGAGCGTGCTAATTCTGCAAGACGAGAATTGATTGCTGAAAAAGTACCCCTTGATCGCATCGCCCAAGTCATTGGGTATGGCGACAGCGTCCCTTCAATGCCACAGGACCCAACCAATCCCTTGAACCGTCGAATTTCAATCACCGTGATTCCGCCCAAAATCAAGGGCGAAGTGAAAATGGGGGGCATGTCGCCGATTTGAGTTTTGGAAATTGACTTAAACGGTGCCATACTGTTTCTCATTGATTCACTCACCGAAGGAGTGTGTTGGAATGAAATTTGCCACTTTTTTATTGACTGTCTTTTCAACTTGCGTGTCTCATCTGTGTTTTGCGCAAGAAGCCATTCAATTTGAGGCCTTGGTAGACGGCTCATCCCGCATGGTAGGTGCCATCTACTCCAAACCCAAACAGCCTGCTCGGCCCAAAGCACCCGCCGTTGTCCTCATGCATTCAACGGGCGGCGATCGAGATGGCACCACCCAGCCTCTGGCCAAGGCATTGAATGAAAACGGATTTGCCACTTTGCAAATTCAACTGTTTTCAAATCCCGTATCAGCACCTCCGTTTGAAAATACCAATGCGGTTTATTTCAATGCGCTGAAATATTTAAATCAAAAGGACGAAGTTGATGGCAACAAAGTGGGCATTGCGGGTTACTCCTACGGCGCTTTTGCTTCTCTTTTCGCAGCCACTCAATGGGTGGCTCAAACCTACGGTGCGGGTTTGAAATTTGCGGCTCATGCGCCCATCTATCCGGGCAGCTGCTGGATGTTCACGCAGTGGGCAAAAGGTGAAACAACCCCAATGCGAAAGCTGCCCTACCCTCCTAATTTTGCAAAAACTTGGACCGGCGCGCCCGTCAAAATTTTTGCAGCAGGCAAGGACGATTACGATGACAGAGATCCAAATGCCTGTCCAGAATTCGTGGCCACCATTGCACCGGAGTTTCGATCTTCTTTTGAATGGCTTGTCTATCCAGATGCAACACATGGGTGGAATCAGCAATCGCGAAGTTTTTATGTGAGAGGCGCTTGCAAAAACAAGGGATGCACCAACCACAATGTGAACAATCCTGAAGTTTCTGCGAAAAATAACGGCGATGTCGTTCAGTTCTTCTTGAGCAAGTTAGGAGATAAATAACGCCATGCACTTCAAAGCGCTTTTTTTGATAATTTGTGCGGTATTTTCAACTTGTGCTTGGGCTCAAAAGTCTTCCATCGAATGCTTACCGGACGAGCAGGGCTCACTTGAGTTAATCGCCATTCGCCCTGGGTTTTTTACTGTCAA
>CANJOS010000201.1 GCA_947476015.1 Comamonadaceae bacterium
GGAATCATCCAGTTGGCAAAGCCCACGAAGGCCGGCATGATGGCGCCGAACACCATGATCAGGCCGTGCATGGTGGTGAATTGGTTGAACAACTCAGGGTTGACCATTTGCAAGCCAGGCTGAAACAATTCAGCGCGAATCAGCAAGGCTAAAACGCCGCCAATCATGAGCATGGAAAAACTGAACAACAAATACAAAGTACCGATGTCTTTGTGATTGGTCGCAAAGACCCAACGGCGCCAGCCTTCTGGGGCGCCATGGTGGTCGTGGTCGTCTTGACCGTGGGCGTGATCGTGAGGGTGTAGAACTGCGCTCATCTTGAATTCCTTTCAATACTTTTCAAAGTACTAAATTACTTGCGGGACGCCAACACTTCTGCTGGTTGCACCACTTGCCCAGTCTTGTTAGACCAATTGTTTTTCGTGAAAGTGATCACTGCCGCAATTTCGGTATCGGACAGTTGCTTCCATGCAGGCATGGTTTGATTGTTTTGGCCGTTCAACAGAACCATGATTTGTTTGGTTTTATCAGCGTCAAGCACCACAGCAGCGCCGTCTAGGGCCTTGATGGCGCCAGCGCCCTTGCCAGTGGCTTGGTGACATGCAACGCAATTGGCGGCATACACTTTTTCACCGCGCTTCAATGAGTCTTCTAAAGCCCACACTTTGCTTGGGTCATCGGCTTTGGCTGCTATTTTCTTTTTCTCAGCATCGACCCATTTTGTGTAGTCCTCAGCAGAAACAACTTTCACATGAATGGGCATGTAGGCGTGTTCTTTACCGCACAACTCTTGGCACTGACCGTGGAAATCACCCACGCGTTCGGCTCGGAACCATGTGTCACGAACAAAGCCCGGAATGGCGTCTTGTTTGATGCCCAGTGAAGGCACAGCAAAGGCATGGATCACGTCGTTGGCAGTGGTAATGACGCGAACTTTTTTTCCGACGGGCACCACCAAGGCGTTGTCGACCTTCAAAAGGTAGTCGTCACCAGCGGGCTTGCCCGCATTGGACATTTCGCGGTGCGCATTGTCCAAGGTCGAAATGAAGGCGATGCCTTCGCCTTCACCTTTGATGTAGTCATAACCCCATTTCCACTGGTAGCCAGTGGCCTTGACGGTGAGGTCAGCATTGGTGGTGTCTTTAGAGGCCACCAATATTTTGGTAGCAGGCAAAGCCATCAAGATCACGATGATGAAAGGGACGATGGTCCAAATGATCTCAACGGTCATGGACTCATGGAAAGTGGCTGGCTTGTGTCCCACCGATTTACGGTGTTTCCAAATGGAATAGAACATGACAGCGAACACAGCCACAAAAATGACCGTGCACAAAACCATCATGAAGACATGCAGGGAGTGTTGTTCTTCAGCAATTTTAGAGGCTGCAGGGTGAAAATCCAATTGATTCACAGCGGGGCCGCCGGGCAGGTCATTGACCGCATGCGCGGCTGTGGCCACCCATGCACTCGCCCAAATACTGGCTTTGCTGGCTTGACTCTGCAAAAAATCTAATTTTTTGGAAATACGCTTCATAGTTTTCACTAACTTCCAAGTTTCAAATGAAACCACTACAGTTACAAAAAAGGGGAACTCACAGTGTTGCACCGTTGACCGCTCAAAAAAGCATCAGTGATTCGGGTTAACGCGAAGAATTTTAACCGAGTTGAAGGGCTTCTTTGCGCTTTATCAAACTTGATCATGTTTCTTTTGGGGATTTTGAAGCATTTGAAGCATGTCATCCAAAGCAATTTGACTGTGTTGGGCTACTTTCATGCGCGCTTGGGGCTTCAAAGCATGGCCGTACACCACTTCAAAACTCAGCGCTAGGCGCCCTTGTTGGTCTTCTCTGGCCAATGACAACAAGGCGGTGAGCAATTGTTGGTGCCAATCTTTGCCTCTGAGTGCCGTAAATCTGCTGACATGAAAATTACGACCCATCGTTCGCAAATCTGCCAACAACTTTTCAGGATTGACATAGGTCAAGGTGATGGTTTCCATGTCCATGACCGGTTCTGCAAAACCCGCATGCACCAGCATGTCACCCCAATCATGCATGTCGGTGAATTCATGTGCGGGCAAGGGCCAGCCTTTTTGCGCATAAACCGTTCTCAATTCTTTCAAGGTATCGGGGCCCAAACATGAGAACAACAAAAAACCATCGACTGCCAAAACTCGGTGCCATTCAGCCAACAAAGCTTGAGGGTCTGCAGCCTGATGCAACAACATGTTCGCCCAAACCATGTCCATGCTGTGAGCCTTCAGAGGGGCTATTTTTAATCTTGGCTTGAACCATCCAGCAGGCTTCCACCAAGGCGATCGGGTCAATTTTTGCACCCCTTCAAGCTCACCTTTCCGAGAGGCCGTCAAGTGGCCAACACTTTGAGGGTAGCGTTGTTGCAACAAATCCAAGGCCTGAAGACCTGCACGGATCGGATTCCAGCAAACCCATGATTTTGGCTGCAGACGAATAAAGGCCAGCCGCTCTTCCATTCGGCGTGCCACTTCCTCATGCAGCCATGGTGACAAGGCGCTTTCTGCCTTCAGGGGCTCTTGGCCCAAGGGCAACAAGCCCCATCTGCGTGCAGCAATGGGGTCTAAGCTAGGCGGTCGTTCTTGGGGCATGCAATTGAAAGCAATGACTTTAGTATGCGCAGTATATTGATTTGGGATGAACATCCCCAGCCAATGCGCCATTTGCAAAACTTGGCCGTCTCATGCCATTTGCGATGCGTGCGTGTCGGCTTTTGGCCGTCCCGTACCAAGGTGCCATCAATGCGCCATTCCATCACCCACCATCATTTGCAGCGCCTGCAGTCAAAGCCCACCCAAGCTCAATGCCTGCTGGACCGCCATGAGCTACGGTTGGCCTTGGGCATCGCTTATTGCCCAATTTAAGTTTCAAAACCAAACGGGCTGGGCAAGGCATTTTGCGATTCTGATGAAAAGCGCCCCTTTCGTCGCCGATGCCATTGAACATGCTGATGCACTCATTCCCATTCCGCTGTCGTTCAAGCGCTTGTCTGAGCGAGGATTTAACCAATCGCTGGTGCTGTCCCAACAATTGAGCGCTCACAAAACGCAATTCCACAGCTTGCTAAGACTGCGGCACACAGCCGCTCAAAGCACCTTGCCCCGCAACGAAAGACTCACCAATGTGAAAGATGCTTTTGCAGTGGCCCCAAACGAGTTTGCAAAACTCAGGGGGCAACGCATCATGCTGATTGACGACGTGATGACCAGTGGCGCCACACTCAATGCAGCGGCTGAAGTTTTAAAGCAAGCGGGGGTGGTGTGTGTGTCAGCCTTGGTATTTGCAAGAACGCCGGCTTAAAGCAAGCACAATAGCGCCATGTTTCAAATTGTTTTGGTTGAACCTGAAATTCCACCCAATACGGGCAACGTGATTCGCTTGGCGGCCAACACGGGTTGCACCTTGCACCTTATAGAACCCCTCGGTTTTTCCATGGAAGACAAGCACATGCGACGTGCCGGTCTTGATTATCACGAGTATGCCAAGGTGAAACGGCACGCCAATTGGGCTGAGTTTTTAGCGGCAGAACAACCCAACATGAGGCGCATGTTTGCCCTCACCACACGCGGCACTCGGTATGTGCAAGAAACGTCTTTTCAAAAAGGTGACTGGCTGGTGTTTGGCGCAGAAACACGTGGCCTTGCGCCTGAGTTGCGTGAAA
>CANJOS010000202.1 GCA_947476015.1 Comamonadaceae bacterium
CGACAGCTTGGCCCGTGATTTTTGTGTGCATTGCCATTTTGGCATCCTACAAATTGGCGGGTTTGTACGGCATTGCCGTAGCGGCCATGTCCATGCTTTCCATGGCCGGCATTGTGGTGGCTTTGGACGCCTACGGCCCCATTACCGACAACGCTGGCGGAATTGCCGAAATGGCAGAACTGCCTAGCAGCGTGCGCGATGTCACAGACCCACTGGACGCTGTTGGCAACACCACCAAAGCTGTGACCAAAGGCTATGCCATTGGCTCAGCCGGTTTGGCCTCCTTGGTTTTGTTTGCCGACTACACCCACAAACTCGAAACCTATGGCAAAGCCATCTCCTTTGACTTGTCCGACCCCATGGTGATTGTGGGCTTGTTCATTGGCGGCCTCATTCCCTACTTGTTTGGCGCCATGGCCATGGAGGCTGTTGGCCGCGCTGCGGGTGCTGTGGTGGTTGAGGTTCGCCGTCAATTCAAGGAAATCAAGGGCATCATGGAAGGCACTGCCAAGCCAGAATACGGCCGCGCTGTTGACATGCTGACCACTGCGGCCATTAAAGAGATGGTCATTCCCAGTTTGCTCCCTGTGGTGGTGCCCGTTGTGGTGGGCCTGATTCTGGGCCCCAAAGCGCTGGGTGGTTTGCTCATGGGAACCATTGTGACCGGCTTGTTTGTGGCCATCTCCATGTGTACCGGTGGCGGTGCATGGGACAACGCCAAGAAGTACATCGAAGACGGCCATCACGGCGGCAAAGGCTCAGAAGCTCACAAAGCGGCTGTAACCGGTGACACCGTGGGCGACCCCTACAAAGACACGGCCGGCCCTGCCATCAACCCGTTGATCAAAATCATCAACATTGTGGCCCTGCTCATCGTGCCTTTGATGATGCAATTCCACGGCTAAATAAGCCCTCAAAAACAAAGCCCGCTCATGGCAACATGATCGGGCTTTTTTACGCGCAAAATACAGGCATGCAACTCAACTTCATCCACAACCAATCGTTGGCCAGCCAGGCGGGGCAAACCATCCCCATGCTTGACCCTTCCGATGGCCAAGTTTTTGATCACATTCAGCGCAGTACGGCCGCTGACATTGACCAAGCTGTGCAGTCGTCTAGGCAATGCTTTGAGGGGCCTTGGGCCAAGATCAACGCCGCTGAGCGGGGTCGTTTGCTCATGGCCCTTTCGCGCAAAGTAGCTGAGCACGCCGACGAACTGATGCAGCTTGAGCAACGCGACTGCGGCAAGCCCACACAACAAGCCATGGCCGACGCCCGCGCCTTGGTCCGGTACTTTGAATATTACGCCGGTGCTTGCGATAAATTTCATGGCGAAACCATTCCCTACCAAAATGGTTACAGCGTTCTCACATGGCGCGAACCCCATGGCGTCACGGGTCACATCGTGCCTTGGAACTACCCCATGCAGATCTTTGGTCGGTGTGTCGGTGGGGCTTTAGCGGCCGGCAATGTCTGCGTTGTCAAACCAGCAGAAGATGCCTGTTTGAGTTTGATTCGCGTGGCCCAATTGGCGGCTGAAGTTGGCTTTCCTGCAGGTGCCATCAACCTCGTGACCGGCTATGGCCACGAGGTGGGCGATGCCCTGGCCAAACATCCCGGCATTGATCACATCAGTTTCACGGGCAGCCCCACGGTGGGCACTTTGATCCAACAAGCCGCAGCTGAAAGGCATTGCCCCGTCACCCTTGAGTTGGGCGGTAAAAGTCCTCAAATTATTTTTGCCGATGCCGACTTGGATGCGGCCATTCCGGTAGTGATCAATGCCATCGTTCAAAACGCTGGGCAGACTTGCAGTGCAGGTTCTCGCGTCTTGATTGAGAAAATTATTTACGAGCCCTTGCTGGCGCGTTTGGGCG
This sequence comes from Comamonadaceae bacterium, assembly GCA_947476015.1. Lineage (GTDB taxonomy): Bacteria > Pseudomonadota > Gammaproteobacteria > Burkholderiales > Burkholderiaceae_C > Limnohabitans_A. Next base: position 1,878 of record CANJOS010000202.1, read on the forward strand.
AGGCTTTTTCTAAATTGCGGGTGGGCCCTGCCAAGGCAGATTTGAATTTAGGCCCCCTGATTCGCGCCAGCCAAAAGCAACGCGTTCAGGGATTCTTGGCAGACGCGCAAGCTGTCGGCATTGCCACTGTGGCGCAAGGCGTGGTGGTTTCTGACGCACCAGAGTCTGGCTTCTACCAAGCGCCCGTTTTATTGCGCGACGTGCCTTTCAACCACCGTGTGGCGCAAGAAGAGGTGTTTGGCCCCGTGCTGTCAGCCATGAGTTTTGACGGCGAAGATCAGGCTGTACAGCTTGCCAACGCCACCTCTTTTGGGCTGGTTGCTGGCGTCTGGACTCGGGATGGCGGCAGACAATTTAGAATGGCAAAGCGAGTGCGCAGTGGCCAAGTTTTTATCAACAACTATGGCGCAGGCGGTGGCGTGGAATTGCCCTTTGGAGGCGTCAAGTCTTCTGGCCATGGCCGCGAAAAAGGTTTCGAAGCGCTGTATGGTTTCACCACCTTGAAAACCGTGGCCATTCACCACGGCTGATTTCTCATCCTTCAAATTTGGAAACCAGATGAACATCCAACAAAAAATCGTGATCGTGACAGGTGCGGGCGGCGGCATTGGTGAGGGCATCGCCCAACATTTTGCAGCGCATGGTGCCTACGTACTGGTCAATGACATTCAGGTCGCAAGCGGTGAAAAAGTCGTGAAGGCCATCCAAGCTGCAGGCGGTACTGCGTCATTTTTTGCTGCAGACATGACGAAGTCTGACGAAGTCAAAGCCTTGGTGCAAGAAGCTGTCAAACTCTGGGGACATCTCGATGTCATGATCAACAATGCCGGCTGGACACACCGCAATCGTCCCGCATTGGAAGTGAGCGAAGAAGAGTTTGACCGTTGCTTTGCCGTCAACATGAAAAGCATCTACCTTTCCACCCTTCACGCCGTACCCGTATTTCGCGCCCATGGCGGTGGCTCTTTCATCAACATTGCATCAACAGCCGGTATTCGCCCTCGCCCAGGTCTCACTTGGTACAACGGCTCGAAAGGTGCCGTGATCACCACCAGCAAATCATTGGCCGCTGAATTGGGTCCCGACAACATTCGGGTGAACTGCATCAACCCAGTTTTCAATCCCGACACGGGTTTATCAGCTGAGTTTGCGGGCGGGCCTGTCGATGATGCCAAGCGTGCAAAGTTCATGGCAAGCATTCCACTGGGACGTTTTTCAACATCTTCTGATGTTGCCAATGCAGCTCATTATTTGGCCAGCGACGAAGGCGCCTTTATCAGCGGTGTTTGCATTGAAGTTGACGGAGCCCGCTGTGTCTGAACGCGTCATTCCCGTGATCAGTCAGCCTTTGGGGAATTTACAAATTCCGCAAGAGGCTTTGCGTGGCGACTGGCAAACCAGCTCTGAATTGCGAGATGGTTTGAACCGGCCGCTTCGGGATCTTCGCATCAGCGTCACAGACCGTTGTAACTTTCGCTGCAGCTATTGCATGCCCAAAGAAATTTTCAACAGCGACTACGCCTACTTGCCCCAGAACGCTTTGCTCACCTTTGAGGAGATCACGCGTGCTGCCGAAAGTTTTGTTCATCTGGGGGTTGAAAAAATAAGGCTCACAGGTGGCGAACCCTTGCTTCGAAAAAATTTAGAAATACTGATCGCTCAATTGGCAAGATTGAAAACACCTGCGGGCCAAGCTTTGGACATCACCCTCACCACCAATGGGTCATTGCTGGC
>CANJOS010000203.1 GCA_947476015.1 Comamonadaceae bacterium
AGAAGACCCCTCTTTTAAACGTTGGCTGCAGCAAAACGTGGCTGCACACAAAAATCCGCTGCTCCGTGCCGTCACTTTGTCTTTCAAGCGTTTGGGCTTGGCACCTGGTGATGCCACAGCCGAACAGCTTGAAGCCTCAGCGCAATTGGTTGCCAAGTATTCACGTGGTGAAGCGCGTGTCACGCATTCACAAAACTTGGTGCTGCCTTGGGTACCTGAAAGCCAGTTGTTAGACCTCTGGCAAGAAGCCAAAGCATTAGGCTTGGCCAGTCCCAACATTGGTTTGCTGAACGACATGATTGCCTGCCCCGGCGGCGACTACTGTGCTTTGGCCAATGCCCGCGCCATTCCTGTGGCAGCGGCCATTTCAGAGCGTTACCAAGACTTAGATGAGTTGGATGATCTGGGACCCATTGACCTGCACATCAGCGGATGCATCAACTCCTGCGGCCACCACCACAGCGGCCACATTGGTATTTTGGGTGTCGATAAAGACGGAAAGGAATGGTACCAAGTTACCTTGGGTGGCTCGGACGGCTCAGACCTGTCTGGCCCTGCAGGCGCAGGCAAAGTGGTCGGCCCATCTTTCTCCGCAGCCGAAGTACCCGAGGTCATTGAAGCCGTGATCAACAAGTACCTTGAACTGCGCGCACCAACAAGCAATAACCCAAACGGCCGCGCCGAATACTTCATTGAAACCTTACGCCGTGTGGGCCACGACGGCTTCAAAGCGGCTGCCAATTCTGTCCGTCACTCTGAACCTGCAGTCGCTTGAACCGCCTTGAAATTAATATGAAAATTCTTTCTTTCAACGAACACAGCACCTCATCACCAGACGCTGGCGTCATCTGTATGACCAATGACGCAGATCCTCGCGAGGTGCCACTTGAGGGTGTCAAGCGCATCGATTTAAACTTTCCAAAATTCACCGATGGCCGTGCTTACAGCCAAGCTTTTTTGTTACGTCGTCGTCTAGGCTTCAAAGGTGAAATTCGCGCAACAGGCGATGTCTTAATTGACCAGTTGGTGTCCATGGCTCGCACGGGGTTTGATGTGGCAGTTTTGCGCGATGGCTTGGATGCCAGCGCAGCCCAACGGCAGTTCGAGCGCTTCCCAGATTTCTACCAAGGTTCAGCAATCGACACAAAACCCTTGTTTGCAAAGACAAGCGCATGAACGTGACGACAGTCAGCATGGGCGAGTCAAAACATCAGCCCAATGCCATCCACTTGCTTGCAAAGCCAAGCGCCACATACACAGAGAAAGTGGCAGAAAGCTTGGCACTGCTCCAACAAGCTGCTGCTAATTTCAGTCCCGTCACTCAGGCCTCTAGCTTGGGCGCCGAAGACGTCGTCATCACACACCTGATTAACCACAATGCCCTGAAAATTCCAATCTTTGTATTGGAAACAGGTGCACTGCACCGCGAAACTTTAGCACTGCTAGAGCGAACGCAAGCGCATTCTCAAGCACCTGTGAATGTCTATCGTCCCGTCACAGAAAAAGTCATTGTTTTCGTTAAAACGCACGGCCAAGATGCCATGTACAAAAGCCTTGAGCTTCGCAAAGCCTGCTGCCAAGTGCGCAAGCTTGCTCCTTTGGCAGAAGCTTTGAAGGGCCAACGGGCATGGGTCACTGGATTGCGACGTGAACAGTCAAACAATCGAGCTGAAGTGCCATTGATCGACCGTACCGATGAGGCCACCAAAAACCAAATTAAACTCAACCCTTTAGCCAACTGGACATGGGGTGATGTGTGGCACTACATCGCAGCGAACCAGGTGGACTACAACCCTCTGCACGACCAGTTTTTTCCAAGCATTGGCTGTGCGCCATGCACGCGTGCCATTAGCCTAGGCGAAGAGTTTCGCGCTGGCCGCTGGTGGTGGGAAGACGAAGCAGCCAAAGAGTGCGGCTTGCACGCTAAGAATTAAAAACAATCATGAACGCACGCACTGAACCCGAACTGCTCCATCATTTAAGCAACTCACATCTTGACGCGCTTGAAGAAGAAACCATCTTTATCCTGCGGGAAGTGGCAGCCGCCTTCGAGCGCCCTACTTTGCTTTTTTCTGGTGGCAAAGACTCATTGGTGATGCTCAAGTGTGCCGAAAAAGCCTTTGTCGACACACAAAAAGGCGGCCACATGCCTTTCCCCTTGCTCATGATTGACACCGGTCACAACTTCAAAGAAGTCATTGACTTTCGAGATTTCCGCGCTCACGAATTAGGCGCTGAACTTGTTGTGCGAAGTGTTGAAGACTCCATTAAGCGCGGGACTGTGCGCTTGGCTCATCCTGGTGAATCGCGCAATGTCCACCAGTCAGTGACCTTGCTAGAAGCCATTGAAGAATTCAAGTTCGATGCCCTGATTGGGGGCGCTCGTCGCGACGAAGAAAAAGCCCGTGCCAAAGAACGCATCTTTAGCCACCGAGACAGTTTTGGTCAATGGCAGCCTAAATCACAAAGATCTGAACTGTGGTCTTTGTTCAACACCAAATTGCAGCCAGGCGAGCACTTTCGTGTGTTCCCCATTTCAAATTGGACCGAGCTCGATGTGTGGCAATACATTGCGCGCGAAAACATTGCACTGCCTTCTCTCTACTACACGCACAAACGGGAAGTGGTTGATCGCCGAGGTTTACTGGTGCCCGTAACAGAACTCACGCCGCCCAAAAATGGCGAGACCATTCAAATACGCCACGTGCGCTTTCGAACTGTGGGCGACATCACTTGCACTTGCCCCGTAGAAAGCACCGCTGCCACACCTGAAGAAATTGTGATTGAAACATTGGCCGCAGATGTAAGTGAACGAGGCGCAACTCGCATGGACGACAAAACATCTGAAGCCTCCATGGAAAAACGCAAAAAAGACGGGTATTTCTAATGACCAACGCCCTCAAATTCATCACCTGCGGCTCGGTAGACGACGGCAAAAGCACCCTGATAGGCCGCTTGCTGGTCGATACCAAAGCCGTGCTTCAAGACCATTTGGCTGGCGTGCAGCGCCAAGGGGCAACCGATTTGGCGTTGCTAACCGATGGCTTGTCGGCCGAACGCGAGCAAGGCATTACCATCGACGTGGCTTACCGCTACTTCAACACCGAGGCACGCAAGTTCATCATTGGCGATGCGCCTGGTCATGAGCAATACACGCGCAACATGGTCACTGCGGCTTCAAGCGCCGATGCCGCCGTGGTGTTGGTCGATGCCACCAAACTGGATTGGAAATACGCCAATCTGAATTTGCTGCCACAAACACGGCGCCACAGTTTGCTTTTAAAACTGTTGCGTGTTAACTCTGTAGTGTTTGCCATCAACAAACTTGATGCCGTTGAAAATGCAACTGTCGCTTACCACCACATTCAATTTGCCTTGGCCAAATTTGCCGCTCAAGCGGGTATCAACGTCAAAGCTTGGGTACCCATTTCTGCGCTCAAAGGCTGGAACGTGGTGGACACCCAAGACAACTGGTGCAACTACACAGGGCCCAGCCTTTTACA
>CANJOS010000204.1 GCA_947476015.1 Comamonadaceae bacterium
AAGGTGATGCCATCGCCTGGCGCGGTTTGCCCCGCAATGGTGATGCGACCATTCTTGATGATCAATTCACTTTGCAATTGGATGGTGCCTGAAACAGCAAACACCACGGTTCTGGGACCTGAAGCTTCAATCGCTTCGCGCAAAGAACCAGCGCCACGGTCGTTCAAATTTGTGACAGTGTAGACGCGTCCGCCGCGACCACCTTGTGCAAACTGACCTGCACCTTCTGCTCCAGGAAAAGCAGGCAAACGAGAAAAGGAGGCTTGCGCCTCCTTTTCTGATTGAACTGGGCTCAGCTGACATGCAGCCAAACCAGTCAACATTGCCAAACTGATCCCAATTTGAGTACTTCTGAATTGGGGATTTGTCAAAACAATTCCTTAGAAGTTGTAACGTGCGCCAATCATATAGACACGGCCAGTTTGAGTGTTGCGCAAAGCGTTGTCACGTGCACGGCCAATGAACTGGTCATAACGTGTGTTGGTCAAGTTCACGCCTTCCAAGCTCAATGTCAACTGCTTATCCCATTTGTAAGAGATTGAAGCATCGACATTGGTGGTGGGGTTGCGACCTTGAACGTCGTTGTTGTCTTGTGCAGGAACGATTGACACGAAGCCATCGCGGTGTGTCACTGACACGCGGCCGCTCAACTTGTCATCTTCGTAATACAAAGTAGCAGCCCAAGTCTTAGGTGACAGGCCCAACAAGTTGTCGACGGTATACGTTGTGGCTGTAGCTGTTGTCTTCAATACATAGTTGATTTTGGAATCAACGTAGGTGTAGCTAAACAATGAACCGAAGTTTTTTCCAATGCCTGGCAAGAAATTGAACGGCTGTTGGTAGTTCAACTCAATACCTTGCAACTTACCACCAGGGGTGTTGATGGGGCGTGACACATCAATCTTGTCGTTGGCATTGGTACTACCTGCAATGGCGGGATCCAAACCAGCTTCAGCCCATGTGGTTTGCGTCACCAATGTTTGAACATAGGATCCAATGTTCTTTTGGAACAGACCCACACCAATCATGGCGTTTTTATCGAAGTAATATTCGACACCAGTGTCCACTGTGTTTGCGCGATAAGGTTCCAAGAAGGGGTTACCGCTCTTCACTGTCACATAACCTGTGCCAGTGGCTGTTGAAGAAGAAGTGGCAGGGTTCAACTGTGACAAACCAGGACGTGCCATCACTTTCGCGGCTGCCAAGCGAACAATCACATCTTTGGTCGGTGTCATGGCCAAGTTGAATGAAGGCAATACATCGTGATAAGCGTTTTGCTTGGTCCAGTCCACGTATTGTGTGGTGGTGCCAACTTTCACCGTACCTTGACCGGAAACAACTTGGTTGGTGTTGACATAACGCAGACCCACGTTACCGCGCACAGGCAGGTTGTTCACGTTGTCTTTGAATTCCAACATGCTGTAAACGCCGTTGTCAGTTTCTGTCACTGAAGTGGTGTTGGCACGTGCATTGTTGTTTTCAGTGCCATACAACTGAAATGCACCTGTGTTGCTGTAAATGTTGTAAGCGTTTGCGATGGCCGTGTAGTTTGGCACCAACCATGCTGTCGGCGTACCGGCTGGAACACTCACACCTTTGCCATAGCCAGAGAACAAGGTCACCAAGTCTGCACCGTTCACACCAGCGGGCAATGCTGGCATGGTGTCGACGTCTGCTCCAATACCGCGGCGGTATTCAGTTGACTGATAGCCAAACAATTTGCGAGAAATACCGCCCACCAATTTCATCTTGTCGGGCACCATGTCCCAGCTCAAATCAACTTGCGCTGTGTCAATGCTGTTGTTGGTATTCATTTGGCGCATGCGAATCAGGCTGGTATCGCCTGTTGCAGCGGCATTGGAGGCGCAAGTTCCTGTTGCAGGGCATGTCAAGAAGCCCAAGCCACCTGCGCCAAACTTTGTAACATCCAGATTGCCATAAGAGATGGCAGGACGGCGATTGTCATTGCGAAAATCAACAGAGTACCCGTTGATGTTATAGGCATCCAAAGTGGTGGTCACTTGAACAGGGTTGCTATAAGAGTTGGATGAGCGGCCGATCATGGCGTTCAATTTCAAATCTTCGTTGATGTAGTGTTCAATGTTGACGGTAGGCTGCTTGAAAGTAGAAGACAGCTCATCCAAACGTGATTCTGAGCGAATGTCCACACCATTGAATTTACCGTAAAGCAAATTGCCAGTGGGTGAGTATTCGGCTGCAACGACGGAAGTTGCACCAATGCCGCCTGTAGATCGAGAAAATGAAGGTGCTTCTAACCAGTTCTCAAAACGCTTGCCTTCCAATTTGGAGTAAAGCATGTCCAACGAAATGGTGGTGTCGCGATTAGGTTTTAATTGAATCGAACTTGTCAAACCAGTGCGGTCTAAGTCATAGGCAATTTGACCGTAACGAGGGAAGCGTGGGTTGAAATTGTTCACGTCATTGGCCAATGCAGTAGCCGCTGCATTGCCACCATTGGCCGCTGTGGGCGCTGCAAAGCCAGCCGCCAAAACGGTTTTAGCATTAGTCCAGCGCACGGAGTCAAAACCAGATTCAATGGTATTGCTTTTTGATTTGGCACCCGAGAACAAGAAGCCAACAGTTTTGTCTTCATTCAAATTTGAAAACAAGAATGCAACACGGGGGTCTGTTTTGCCAGTAGCATCGTTCTGCGCTGCCTTGGTTGACAGCGTCATGACGGGGCCCGTCTTCTTGAAATCAAAGGGACGTGCTGCGCGCAAGTCGACCGTGGCACCCAAAGAACCTTCATCGACGTCAGCGGATGACGTTTTGCGAACAGTAATTTCTGAGAACAACTCAGAAGCAAACACATTGAAGTCAAAGCCACGTGAACGGGCTGGGCCATCTTGGTTGGACCATGAAGCCAAACCTTCAATGCCGTTGATGCGAACACGTGTGAAATCGGGGTTCAAACCGCGAACGCTGATGGTACGACCCTCACCGCCTTCACGATCAATGGCAACACCAGGAATGCGCTGCAGAGATTCAGCCATGTTGGTGTCTGGAAATTTAGCAATGTCCTCTGCCTTGATGACATCTACCACGCCATTGTCTTGGCGTTTTTTTGACATCGCACTTTCTAAAGCAGCGCGAAAGCCTGTCACCACCAATTCACCTGAATCAACTGGTGCAGTTTGTGCCTGTGCTATTTGTGCCAAACACAAAATCGCCACAGCCACTGCGCTGTATGTAAAAGTTTGTGCGTGTGCACTGTTTGATCTGATGTGTTTCTTCATGTTTATCAAGCTCCTGTTTGGAAATTTTTGTAAATGCGGGTTCTCTTAAAGGTAATCATCTCTGCGTGGTGAAAACTGATCGAGCAATCGACTGCCTTGCTCAAGCGCCCTTGCACCGTGATAGTGATTGCGTGGCGCAATGAAGGCATCACCGGGTTTCAGAATTTGGGTTTTGCCTTCGACCTCAATTTCGAAGGAACCACT
>CANJOS010000205.1 GCA_947476015.1 Comamonadaceae bacterium
ACCAGTGCGCGGCAGCCGGGAATGATCCCAAGAGCAAGTTGGACCAATTGCGCAGTTCTTGCAAGGCGAGATTCAAGTTCTGCCACTGGGAAACGATCCCGAACCACACCTTTTGGACGCCCAGTGGTGCCTGAGGTGTAAACCATATGGCCGCCGGGAGAAACAAGCGGGCCACTGTAGGCGGGCTGAGCAGATAACCAAGATTCGTAAGCCAGTGATCTAGGGGAAAGACTTTGGCCAACCGATAACAAAGCAACATTTTGCGGTACAACATGAATAGCGGCGTCCAAAAGATCACCATTTGCCAAAAGAACTTTAGCACCGCTGTCCAACAGCAACACACTGATCTCGTCGGCAGTAAAGTGCCAGTTGATTGGGCAAAAGCTGATGCCAGTTTGACGGCAAGCATGTATAACGTCCACAAACAGCTCGGAATTTCGCAACAAAACTGCCAGAACATCCCCTTCGCGCAGACCCAAAGCCATCAAGCCCCCTGCAAGTTGCGCACCGCGCGTGGCCTGGGTGTTTGCATCCATGACGCAACCTTCAAAATGGAACGTTGCCCTCACGCTTGACAACTGTTTACCAGTTTCTGTCATAAAAATCGTCCTATGGAGGCTTTAATGGTGTGAGCATTGTGGCAATCGCCCGCATGGCGGACGAAGCCAAACCGCTGGTGCAAAACTACTATGCGTCCAAATATCTGTTGTGGGAGACCGCCTTGGAAGAGATTCATATCAATCATGCTTCAAGAACCCCTCAGGCGATCAATAATTTCTAAAGTATTGACAGGCATTGAGTCACCATGCCAAGCCAAATGTCGATCAGGTCGAATCAATGCGAGTTTGCATTGATACAAATGCGCGGGTGGCGCGCACTTCACAACCTGGAGTGGCACACCTCGATTCGCTGCTGCATCAACAAAAGGTTTTGCGTCAACATCATTGGTGAAAATAGCCAGAGAATACGAGTCGCCGAGTTGATCATGAAATGTTTCTGTTTCAGTGATTTTAAAATCTGGCACACGCGCGCCAGGATGATCAATTGGTACGTAGTTGTCCCATGTGTCAGCGATCTGTGCCGCGCCTTGATGAAAAATAATCGGTGAATTTTCATACCGCTCGCCAAACTGCATGCCCGAGGTGTTGTACTCTTCTAAATCATCCACCACAGCAAATTCACCAAACACACGACGCGCTTGTTCACCCGCCTCATCTGCATCTTCAATATTGAGTGGTAATTGCCATGCGCCTTTTCGTTGAGAACATTTCACACCGAGTCGTGAATTTCGAAGCCCAATCGGACGACGCTCAGCGCCATAGGTATCAAGCAAAGAAGGACCGCCCCATCCCTCAAACATTGCGGCTAATTTCCAACTAACATTGATCGCGTCACCAATTCCCGTGTTCATTCCAAAACCACCCAATGGCGTAAACAAATGTGCAGCATCGCCCACAAAGAAAACACGCTCAGCTTGGTATTGGTCAGCAACCAGCGCGAGTCCACCCGCCCATGGACCAGAAGAAATAATTTCAAAAGGAACTGGTTTGCCAAAAACAGCGTTTAAAACTTTTTCGTGATGAACGGTTTTCCAATCAACGCCTAAAGGTATTCTGTAGTGAACAATCCAACGCTCGCCACCATCTTGTGAAAACACAAACGCTCGAATCTCGTGATTGAGAATCCAGGTTAGGTTGGCGGGCTTGCGTCCACTTTCAGCTATCAATGACGGTGCGCGTATGAAATAGGTGAGCATGCTGCCTGCAACAAATGCATTTTCCATTTGTCCATCCTCGCCAGTCATGCCAATACCAAAGTGACGCCTTGCAGGACTGCGCGCGCCATCAGCGGCAATCATGTAAGACGCAGATATTTGTGAACACTCGCCCGTTTGAATATTTTGAACATCAACCAACACGCCCTCTGCCGACCTGGTAAATCCAATCATTCGAAAACCAAAACGAATCGATACCGATTTTTTTAACTCGGCATTACGTTTCAAAATCGGCTCAAGAAATAATTGAGAAATCGTGATGCTTCGCTCAGCAGATTGAAATTCAGTACCCGGCAAGTTGGTTGTTGATCGAGACTTGGTTAAATCGATGCGACCAATTTCATGGCCACAAAAACGCGTAACAAATGCAACTTGTGGCGGATATTTGGCCAGCGGGGCATTGGCTCTGATTTCTTCTGAAATACCCAATCGACGAAAGTGTTCCATTGATCGAGCATTCGTATTGTTGCATCGCGGATGTTTCGCTGTCTCCAGATTTTCTGTGATCAAGATAGCGGGTACATTGCGGTGTCCCAACTCAATCGCTGCGGTCAAACCAACGGGACCACCACCGACAATGATGACAAATGTGTTTTCTTTTTTCATATGCACCAAATTCGATAGAGCAAACTTTTAAACTCACAACATCATTTAAGTTGATATTTGAATACTAAATAATCGCCCCATTTTGGGCGTTCTGTTTCAAAAATGAAGCAAATTGTTCAGGTGTGCTGCTTGCAGTTTCACTTTCTATGAGACCTTTCAAAGCGCTTGGACGTATAGTGTGAATTGACTTCAGTCAATTGCCCAGCCACTGGTTGGTGAGCTTATAGAGCCCATGCTTGTACGTCTAATGAATGTTTTTGGAGTCTGCCTTGCACAGAACTGAACAATGACCAAACGTCAATATCGTATTCTTTAGAAAATTTTAGACTGCTCGATGCCGTTGACTGGCATTCTCCCAAATCTGTGGACACTTTTCGCAATGCAGAACCATATGTCCGCTTTGTTCATCGAGAAGAAATGTTCAATTTTATTAGAGGTCTGCTTTGGGCCTGAATCCGAAATTGAACAGTCCCTACATCCTAAAAATCTGAGACAAAGTCGGAAATTTTGGCTAAATCAAAGCGGTAACCGCTTAGCTTTGGTAAGGATTTTGGTAACAAGGTTACTGTATTGTCAGAAACCCTTGAAATACCTATTGACTTGGCGGAAGCGGTGGAATCCAGTGATCAAATCCAACCAATTGACTCCCTAACAATTGGTGATCGAGGCACCATTTCTTAATGAACTTAATCTGCTGGCTTATATGTTGTCGAAAAATCTTGTCTTCAATTGTTCCGTCTAGACGTTGCATCTCAGTAATGATTTCTTCAATAGCTTCTTCAACATACGCAGAGTAGATTGCAACGTAGCCTACAGCTCGAATTAAATCTCCATCGTTTTTAATCGGCATAAATTTCCATTTCTCTACTCAACAGAACAATGAAAAAAACCCCTGCCATTGCTGACAGAGGTTTTCCATTTTGGTGGGCCCACCAGGACTTGAACCTGGGACCAAAGGATTCCGGTTTGTGCAGCTTTCACTACTCCCTGGACTTTGCCTTCACCATAGCTTGCGCCGTAGGTGGGTGCCGTCAAGTCTCTACACCTTCAAGGTGATTGCTCACCAAGC
>CANJOS010000206.1 GCA_947476015.1 Comamonadaceae bacterium
AGCTAGTTTAAGTACAAATTTACCTACCATTTTCTGCGTTAATTCGTTTTGCTTCTGCCAAGTCAATCCTGAATGTATAGCCATACTTTTGTAGCAGTCCTAAAAGCTCTTGTCCATTCAACAATGTCAAGGGTTTATCTTTTGCAAACCCATAAGCATCTGGACCATAGTGACTTGTAGTCACCAGAATTCCTTTGGTTGCTCCTTCATTAATGACTGCACCGTATAGATCTCGCACAGCAGATACGTCAACGGTGTTTGTGTAGCGTTTGGCTTGAACTACTATCTTGCCTCCACGCAGTACATCTGGATCGAAAATCACAGCATCAACACCTTGATCTCTGCTTGCTTGCGTCACCTTGACTTCTGCCCCAGATTCAGCAAAAGCCTTTTCAAATAGTTGCCGACATAAATGTTCAAAGTCTTCCCAGTCCATTGCAGCGAGGTTTTCACCTTGAGCCATTTTTTCAAGTATTTCTTTGGCGTCAACAAATCGTTTATCTTCTGTATTCAAGCGAAGAATTGGGGCTATCGGAGTTAGCTCAAGACTCCTAGCGGCAACACCCTTGAGTGAAGCAAAGGCTGCAAGAGGATCAGCGGCAGATAGATTAATACTGAGTAATTGATCCTTTGTTGCAAATAAACTTGTGCAATAGGCTCGTTTGACTTGTCCTGTGCTCTTCTCGGTGTAGTTAGACCAGCCGTTGACGACAATAGCTTCAAGCAAGTTGGAGAGGTCAAGACGTGCAATTTCACAAGCCAATCTAAGACTGAGTGCTGGATAGAGAAGAGTCGCAGCATCTTTTACTTCTTTTTGATTGGCAGGTTTAACAGTCAAACCACTTTTCTGACTCACTTGTTTGATCCAGCTAACGCCTCCAACATCGGGAAACTCATGTTCAAGAATTAAGATTCGTGAAGCCTGATCTAGTCGAATGGCGAATTCAGATGGCACAAATTGTGGAAAAGTTTCTAGCTTTAGAGTTTGTTCAATCCGCGCTATCAGCCCGTCTGGCGAATTAGATTTGGCTGCCACCACAAGCCTATCCAGTACCTGTTTTTCTTTTTTGTAGGCAGCGAAGAATGCATCTACTCTGACTTGTTCTCTTAGTTGTAAGTCTGCCCATATGTCCTTCTGTTTTTGTTTGGCTTTCTCGAAAATGGTAAGTGCATCTTTGTAAAGCTGCGCTACTTCTATATTTCTTTGTTGTGCTTTTGCCATTGCTGATGTTTGACGAAAACGAAGTTCTTCAACTTGATCAACAGCTTTCTTGAAACTTTTCCTTACAAAATAGTTTAGAGGTTTCAACACGCCTTTATAAACAGGCAACACTACCTCGTAGTCTTTCAGAGTGCATCCCCATTCTGAACATTCATTGGGCGGAGTAATAGGTTGCGGGCTTTTTCTCGGTGGCAATGGAAATTTTGGTGGGGACTCTTCACTTACAACCTTCAATAGTTCATAAGCAGGAGTAGCGCTAAGACTTGTTAAATTTTTGATATCGTCGATATTGATAGCTATTGAAATCGCTGTCTTACTTCTTTTAAATAGCTTGGGTAATTCTTCGACATACTTGATATCCTCCAACGGTTGCGGTGCATAGGTTGATGGCGAATATTTTTTCAGTTCGAGCTTCTCTAAATCGTTAATTGCAAGTTTGCCTTCTAATTCCACTAGGTCTTTGGGCATTTCAAATAATCGCATTAGACGTTTTTTTCCAAGAACAGCCAGAAAACTTGTTGCGCCTACTTCAGCTGTATCCGATGCACCTTTTATGACTACACCTAAGGCACCAAGCAGCCAAACTGCCGCAATGCCTACCAAGCCGACCAATCCTGCAATAACAACTAACCATACGATTACATTCATTTGTGGTGAATCAGGCTAAGCCGAAGTTTGTAAAAGTTTTCATAGTTCACATGTTAGCGCACGATCATAAATTTTAGAATCTAAATTTAATGCAAAAAGTGTCAATTCTGCATTGACGTTTCTCACGATACCTCAAGCCAACTGCTCCGCAGCCATAGTGGCTATCAATTTGGAATAGTGACGCTCCAACATCACCACTGAAGTGCCCATCTGTCTCGCCAGTGTGTGTATGTCAGTTCCTGAGAGAAGTTCTACTAGATATGTTTTGTGATTAAAAATATGATTCGTAAATTTGTAGACCCATGTCTGTGTGAGAGCCAATTAACTTTATACCGTCAGAAGTAGTTACAGGCATCAAATATCCAAATTTACTCATATCAAGTTTTGATAATAATTGTGGCTCAAAGTACCCATTATTATTTATGAAAATTCGTGGCATGACTTTGCCACTATTTGTTTCATCAATACCAGACATAGTTGATAGCAACATGTCTTTATCGCCATCTTTATCTAGGTCAACAAAGTAAATGTCTTTTACCCAAGCGTTTGGTTCTCCATTAGAAAAATCACCTGTAGCCATGTATTTGGAAGTAACCTCTTTCCATTGGAAAGTACTTTTATCTTGCGTAAAAATTTGTATGGCAGCACCACTCCAAGGTATAGCTTGACCGTTATGTTTTGTAGACATAACGACTATTTCATCTCTGTGATCGCCATCAAAGTCGTAGTTTTGTATTGCACAGCCTACTGTTACATCGCCAAACGGCTTAGAAGTAGTTTCTCCGTCTTCAGTGAATTCTCCCTTTCCATTTCCTTTTAGAAACATAAGTTTGAAAGCTAGCTCACCAAAGTTTCCGCCAGACAAAACTAGATCTAGATGTCCATCATTGTTGTAATCACAAGCGAGGGCGCATGAATAGGAAATGCCTCCAATATTAGGCGGATTGATGTACTTGTTTGCTACAGATTTTTCTTCCCAACCATTTGCATTCGATAGACTCAGTGTTGAATACGGCGAATAGGGGTAAGGTTTTCCAGATAGGCTGCTAATGGCATCTATAGTGTTTTGATTGATCCATGGATTATTGATTATGAAAAAATCAGATTTCCCATCTTCATTAAAGTCACCAACCGCCATTTGATGCGTATACACGTTGTATTGTGGTATTTGGGAGGATGCATTGATGAAACCTTGCTTGCTGCCAAGTAATAAAACTGGTTTTTCTCCTCTAGGATCGCCTTGATCAGGCCCCGTTCCGACTACAAAAATATCTGCAAAGCCATCTTTGTTGAAATCATCAATCACTGCATTGTGAGTCCAATACATTGCTGGAAGCGTTTTAGATAATTCTGGTTGAAAATCGTATGTACCATTTTTTGGGTTGTAAAAAGCAATCAACAAATTACTCTTCACAAATTGATTCAATATATCGAATGATTTGTAATTGTTATTCCATGACAAGAAGCCAAATAACAAATCAGGGTATCCATCTGCATTCAAATCCCCAGAAGTTAGCAGCGTATGTTCACCACCATAATTAAGATTTTTAGCTACTGTGC
>CANJOS010000207.1 GCA_947476015.1 Comamonadaceae bacterium
CAAGAAATTCGCATGAACCAAAAAGTGTCTGCTTGGGAAGCCCAGCAGCAATGGCCTGAGCACTTGCAAGAATTGGTGAACAATTTGTGTGAAGCGCCAGTCCCTTCCGCTTTGCGGACTTTGTTGTTGTCGGGCTTGCGCGAGCAAAAGAGTCTGGCAGAAGCGCAAATCAGTTTGCAACAGCAACTGCTGTGCAACATGATCACGCCCACCGAAAATTTCGCCATGTCAGGCGTTCATGCGCTGGCCGGATCGTCTGGCGCAGGCAAAACACTCATGACCGTGCGCTGGGCACACAAGGCGGCTCGTGAAATGGGCTCGGCCAAAGTGGCGGTGGTTTCTTTTCAAGACGAGCGTGCAGGCTCATGGTCTCAAATTCAGCAACTGTGCGCGCAGGCCGAAGTCGATTGTTATCGCGCGGCCAATTCAGACAGTTTGCGTCAATTGCTGCTGGAACTCTCAAATCGCCAGTTGGTGTTGATTGACACCTCCGGTTTTCAAATGACGCAGCGCTTGACCGACATCTTGGCGGTTCACCCCGATTGTCAGTTGCATGCCGTGTTGCCCATGGATGCTTCCTCTGTGACATTGAAGCGCGTGCTCACCGATCCAGGCCTGGCTTGGCAGAGCCTGATGTTGACGAAAATTGACGAATCCAGTGCGCCTTGGCCCTTGATTCAGTTTTTGAGCAACGAACAGCGAAATTTGACCCTTTGCATGGGCAGCGAATCCGATAAATTGACCGAGGGAGTGTTACCCTTGAGCCCTGAGGTGTTAGTAGATTTGGCAATTGCCAAATGCATGCCTGAATTCAAGGCAGATTCAACACCCGAAAACATCGTTAACGCATCAACCGACATGAACCGCTCAAGTCCTGACCTGAATTTAAGCCGTCCTGCCTGGCTGCCGCCATCGCCCATTTTGGTGACGCATGGATAAACGCAAACAAACCCAAGTCATTGGCATTGCCAGTGGCAAAGGGGGTGTGGGTAAAACCACTGTCTCCGTGAATCTGGCCGCTGCTTTGCAGGCCCAGGGTTCACGCGTGATGCTGTTTGATGCCGACATGGGATTGGCCAACGCCCAAATTTCCATGGGTGTGCGCTGTCCTTTTAATTTAAGTGATTTTTTAAATGGCGACAAAACATTGAAAGAGATCATTGTCACCACCCGGCAAGGTGTGAAGCTGGTCCCAGGTAGTTCGGGCCGCCAAGACATGGCCGCTTTGGATGACATGGGTGCTGCGCGCATTGTTCAAGCTTTCAGTAGCCTAGACGACCCTGTCGATTTTCTGTTGGTTGACATGGCCGCAGGCATTGCGCCATCGGTTCTCACGTTCTTATCGGCCTGTGAAAGACGCTTTGTGGTGGTCAAGGACGATCCTTCGTCCATTGCAGACGCTTATGGCACCATCAAAATCATGATTCAAGACCACGGTCTCGATGAAATTTACTTGGTCCCCAATGGGGTGGGCAGTGCCCAAGAGGGCTACCAGTTGTTTGAACGCATCAACAATGTGTGCGCCCGGTTTTTAAACCGTTCCATTCGCTACATGGGCTCGATCGTCAATGATGAGATGATTTTGCAGGCGCATAAAAAATACATGCCGGTGTTGGAGTTTGCCCCCACCAGCGCCTCTTCTCGAGATTTCAGGCATTTGGCCAAGTCGGTCATTGACTTGCCGCCTGTGGCCCCACCCTCGGGTGGTTTGCAGTTTTTCATGGAGCGTCGCCTGGTTCAAGCCAGCGTCTGAACACCGTGGCCACCAGCTCTACCCGCCTTTACGAAGAGGTCCAAAACAACAGCGAAGCGCTGGTCATGGCTCATTTGGGCATGGTCAAGCGCGTTGCCTTGCACCTCAAAGTGAGGCTGCCCCCCTTCATGGAGCTGGACGAACTCATTCAAGTCGGCATGATTGGCTTGTTAGAAGCCGCTCGGGCCTACAACCCTAGCAAAGGCCTTGAATTTGAAAACTTTGCCCACAGTCGTGTGCGGGGCGCCATTCTGGACGAAGTAAGGCGCTTGTCGTTCTTGCCCCGCTCGGCGGTGGCCATCAACAAATCACACAGCGAAGCCAACCATGAGTTGGCCGCAGAGCTGGGCCGAACACCCACGCAGGGCGAATTGGCCGAACACATGGGCAAAGACATTGAGCAGTTCCATAAGGAGCGCACGCAGGCCAGACGCTTTGAAACCTATTCCATGGAAGTGGTGACCGAAGAGGTCATGAGCATTGCCACAGACGCCTCGCAGCAGCCCGAGGCCATTGTGGAACATGAGCAATTCATGGGCGCCCTCACCGATGCCATTGGTGATTTGGCCGAGCGCGACCAATTGTTAATGAATTTGTATTACGTTGAAGAGCTTAACTTGAAAGAAATTGGCGAAGTGCTGGGCGTGACCGAGTCGCGCGTGAGCCAGTTGCTCACAGCCGTGGTGAAAAAGCTGCGCGGCACCTTGAAGGTGGAGCCGGTCAACAGCGGCAAAGCCAAAGCGGGCAAGGCATGAGCTTGCTTGCAAGTGGCAATTTTCCGACGTCTGCGCAGCCAAGGATTGCCGCTTTAGCGCAATTTGCGTCTTTTTACTCAAGTTACATGTCGAGCCTCCGATACCAGCAGTGTCTGGATCAAAAGGAGTACGACATCATGAGATTGAATTTCAAAGCCATGGAAAGCTACGGGGACGGCAACCGTGCCTCACAAGCAGTAGTTGCCGACAAGGTAGAACTGATTCAGATGCTTTTTGACGGGCTGCTAGAGAGCCTGACCACTGCCCGAGGCCATATTGAGCACGGCGCCATCGAAGACAAAAACAAAAGCTTGTTGAGAGCCGGCCGAATCGTGATTGGCTTGCAGGGCGCCTTGGATTTAGAAAAAGGCGGTGACTTGGCCCGGAATTTGCATGAGTTGTACAGTTATGTCACTCGTCGTTTGGTGTATGTCAATGCACACAACGATTTGAGCGTCTTAAGTGAAGTCCAAAGCTTGATGGGTGAAATTCGCCAAGCTTGGCGTGATGTTCCGAATTTGTTGCCAAAATCAGCCCCTGCACCTGTTGTGCCTATGTCAGTTTCAATGCACTGAGGGTGGCGTCTACAAAGACGCATTTTTTTGGAATCATTTTTGACGGGCGCCGCTGGGATTTTCTAGCCGCCCGTTTGGTCGTTTTTGGAGAGAAATATGAATGCGATTATTGGTATCGTTGTTTTGATGGTTTGCGTGTTCGGTGGCTTTATCATGGCCGGCGGAAGCATGAAGCCGATTATCAAATCTGCGCCGATTGAGACCTTCATTATTTTGGGCGCTGGCATTGGCGGCATGCTCATTGGCAACAGCATGGACATTTTCAAGGGCGCCTTGGGCGGCATGGGCAAAGTGTTCAAAGGCCCCGCTTATCACAAGGAAGATTATTTGAGCACCATTTTTGTG
>CANJOS010000208.1 GCA_947476015.1 Comamonadaceae bacterium
AACTCCAAAAATTCTGGCCAAGCGAACACCGAAGCCTTGTAGCCAAGGCGAGGTGTATCTCAATTGAGGCCGAGTGGCTTCAGTTGCTTTGATAATTTGATTCACAATGCCCTCGGTGCTTTTCGCTTCAAGAAATCTAAAGGTGGCATGTTCTTGCTTCTTCATCTTCTCGGCTTGGTGTGAAAAGTAAGAAGACCGTGCCATCCACGCATATTTGCTGTCTGTCATGGCTTGATTAAAACCGGTGTGAATGGCGCCTGGCTCAATCAGGGCGATGTGAATATTTTTCTTGAGCTGGTCCATTTCAGCGCGAAGCCCTGCGCCTGCTGCTGAAAGTGCAAACTTGCTCATGCTGTAGGGCATGAGAAAGGGCATGGGTATTCTGCCTGCAATGGAGCTTACAAAAAGCACCGTGCCTTTTTGTCTTTCAATCATGCCTTTGAGCGCCACTTGCGTCAGCTCTAAGGTACAGAATAAATTGACTTCAAATATTTTCCGGACAATTTGCATGTCGACTTCAGCCAAAGAGCCTGATTCGCCCATCCCGGCATTGTTGATCAGCACGTCGATGGCATAAGGCTCAATGCGTTGACGATCGGCTTCAGAACTGATGTCCAGCTTGAAAATCTCCAAATTAATTTTTTTGGCGGAGGCTTCCAATGTCAAGGCGTCTGCTTGTGCATCTGTTTGGGTCGTTGCCAATACGCGATGGCCACGTTGAGCAAGTGCAAACGCTGAATCTTTGCCAATGCCAGTGCCAGCGCCAGTGATCAATATCGTTTTAAGCATGTTCATTTCTTGATGAGTGAAGCGTTGGCACAAAAATTCTACTGATGCGATCCATGGCACACCAGTAAAAGTCTTGGTGCCAACCTGCACAAGGGAAGACCACACCTTGCATCAACCCACCTGTGTTGACGCGCGATTTTTCTTCGCCATTTTCAATGTTAAGGACCACCACTTGCTCGTTGAAGCGTTTGTAATCATTGACACACAACTCACCGGTGTTGGGGAATAAAACCATGTGACTGGCTGCGCCAAATTGAGTGTGATGCCAAAGTGTTGTTAACTGTACATGACCTTTGTCATCTTCAGGCTCTGAAATGCGCCAAGCGCGCAAATGACGATTGGCAGAATCGAAACCCACCACAATTCTGCGCGAGACATCCACCAAGGGCGGATTGGTGATGCTGCCATGCGGCAAGCCACTGACCGGCCAACTTTGAAAAGTCTCTGAATGGTTTAAGGAAACTCTGATCAATCGATTGGGTGCGGCATTGACACCTGCACCCAGCATGCTCATCAAGTAGTTGTGCTTGCCGTTGTCCATGAACCAGCCATTGTTACCCTCTATCACCATGTCCCAGCCATAACTTTGAGATGCGTCTTTTAAATAGTGGCATTGCCAATCTGGATCTCTTATCAAACGTTGCGAGGTTTCGTTCCAGTGAAAGCGCCAAACCTTTGTCACGCCTACCAAATAGACGGTATTGCCGTTCGCACTCAGCCTGGCGATCGAGGCTTCAGGGCAGATGACATCGTTGCATGCAGATTTGAAGGTGTCAGGTTTCAGGGTGGTAAGTTGAGCAGGCGTGGTGGCCGATAAATTTTTGGTCACAATCAAGCCGTTGTCTAGCACCACAAACGAGTTGTAGGGCTCATTGAGGGGCAGCAAATAGGTCGACAACAAGTTGCATTGACGATCGAGCTTGTGTGCGTAGCGTCCGTAAACGACATACAAGTTGCCATTGATGTGGACGGCCATCCCGCCAGGCCACATCGGCCCCCCTTGCAAGGGCGGGGACCGATACAAGGTGTTGAGTGACTCAGGATCAATTCGACAGACACTGGCAGAGGTGGGCAAACCGATGTGCGATCGAATCACGGAATGTGACAGCAGAAAAACTTCGCCAGGTGCGCCCAGCACCGCCATGGTCGACATGTGAGTTCTCTTTGAGGTGCATTGCAGGACGGTCTCTGATTGAATGTTCAATCCGCCGCCTTTCCGAGGCACTTGAAGCCGTGATGGCCCGCCGTCTTCTGAAGGCCATGGACTGTCAAAGTAGCCGGTGTAGGTCATGCGCTAACTTGTTTTTTGCGCCGCCAAAACCACAACAAGCCGAACACCAAGGCCGAGAAAAAGGCCATTAAATGCCATTGATAACGAGGCCAGTAAACAAACACCAATGAGTTGACAATGACTTGCTCGATGGGGTCGTAAGCTGTGGGCATGTCTAGAACGCCGTTGGCCTTTGACCATTTGGCGTAATCGGCCTGCAAGATTTGAAATAACTCAGGCAGCGCCTGCTGCAGGTCTTGGGTTTCACCGGGATCTTTCACAATGTTGTAGAGGTGCCACTGCCCATCGCCGACAGGTGCTAAGTTGCTGAGCAATTTGTAATCGCCTTTGAACAAAGCTTTGTTGCCTGAGAGCTCATAGCCTAGCACTTCGTCGGGGCCTCGCACTCGTTTGGCAGTGCCAGAAATCACGGGCAACAAACTGTGGCCTGTTAACGGATAAATGGTTTGGCCTTTGTAGGTGGTACCGGGGTGTTGCACTTTGGCTAGATCCAACAAGGTGGGCACGATGTCATTGACATGCGTCAGACTTTGATGGATGCGCGGGCTTGCGTCTTTTACCATGTTGGGCACGCCAGAAATAATCAAAGGGACTCGAATGCCACCCTCGCCCGCAAAAAACTTGTAGGTGCTCAGGGGTGATGTGGCAGCACGCGCCCAGTTGGGACCCATCACGCTGTAGGCCCCCTTGCTGCCCAGTCGGTCAAGGTCGCGGTTGTAGTGTTGATCTAGCCACCACCGGCCAACGGCGAGTGCATAGGGATCGGTCGCTTCAGCGCCGTTGTCTGACAAAAAAACAAAGACGGTGTTGTCGTATTCGCCGGTCTCTTTAAGGTGCCCTATGAGCCTGCCAATCTGATGGTCCATGGCTTCGGCCATGGCGGCATAGACCTCCATGCGCCTTGCTTGATAGGCCTTGTCGGTCTCACTCAATGAGTCCCAGGCAACATGGGTGCTGGGCAAAGGGGCCATGGGTGTATTGAGGGGCATGAGCCCCAACTCGATGGCTTTATTGCGCCTTTCTTGGCGCAAGACATCCCAGCCTTTGTTGTATTTGCCCTTGTATTTGTCAATGAATTCTTGGGGGGCTTGAACAGGAATGTGATTGGCTTGAAACGCAACATAGGCAAAGAAAGGTTTGTCTGACTTGGCGTCTGTTTTGAGATACTCGAGAGTCTTGTTGATGTAAAACTCAGAAGAATAAAACTCCTTGGGCATCTTGGCCTCTTTGCCGTTGTCGTACCAATAGACTTTGTCAGTGAGGTCTAAATACAGTTTGCCTGTTTCCCAATTGTCTGCACCGCTGTCGCCCAAGACCAAGGACCGGTCAAAGCCGCGGGCAG
>CANJOS010000209.1 GCA_947476015.1 Comamonadaceae bacterium
ACAAGCACTTGATGCAGCGTGTCGATGTGGCCATGTTGGACGCTTTGTTTGAAGCACCCGAGCCCGTGGTCGAAGCGGTGCCCTTGCCTGGCGGTGAAGCCATTGCCCCCACCATTTCCATCGACGACTTTGCCAAGATCGATTTGCGCATTGCGCAAATTGTGAACTGCGAAGCGGTGGAAGGTTCGACCAAATTGTTGCGTCTTACTTTGGATGTGGGTGAGGGCCAACACCGCAATGTGTTCAGTGGCATTGCCAGTGTTTACAAGCCCGAAGATTTGGTGGGCAAGCTCACCGTGATGGTGGCCAATTTAGCGCCTCGAAAAATGAAATTTGGTGTCTCTGAAGGCATGGTACTGGCGGCCAGCCACGCGGATGAAAAAGCCGAGCCTGGCATTTACGTTTTGAACCCATGGCCGGGTGCAAAACCTGGCATGCGGATTCATTGAGGGCTACACTGACGCATGGCCTTTTTCTTTCGCCCCAAGCTCGTGGACTCTTTAAAGGGTTACACACGTGAGCAGTTGGGCACTGACATTGCGGCTGGAATCACAGTGGGTGTGGTGGCTTTGCCTTTGGCCATGGCCTTTGCCATTGCGTCGGGTCTCAAGCCAGAAGCGGGCTTGTTTACCGCCATCATTGCAGGCTTCATCATCTCGGTATTGGGCGGCAGCAAGGTTCAAATTGGCGGACCTGCAGGCGCCTTCATCGTCATTGTGTATGGCATCTTGGAGCGATACGGCCTGCCCAACCTGATCCTTGCCACTGCGGCATCAGGCGTGTTGTTGTTCATCATGGGACTGCTCAAATTGGGCACCCTGATTCGATTCATCCCTGTGGCGGTGGTGATTGGCTTTACCAACGGCATTGCGGTGTTGATCATGTTGTCGCAGGCGAAAGATTTTATGGGGCTCAAGGTCGACAACATGCCTGCAGATTTTTTTGGCATTTTGCGCACCTTGAATGAAGCGCTGCCCACATTTCAAGCACCCGCATTTGCATTGGCCTGTGGCTCACTGGCTTTGATTGTGTTGTGGCAGCGTGTCTTTTCGGTCAAACAAGGCCAAGCGCCTGTCACGGGCTTACGCCGCGTGTTGCAAGTGATTCCTGGCTCCATCGTGGCCCTTGTCGTGGCCACTCTGATTGCGTTGTGCATGCAACTGCCCATTGAAACCGTTGGCAGCAAATTTGGTGGCATCCCTTCAGAGTTACCAAGTTTTGTATGGCCTGATTTCAGCATTGCCAACCTGCAGAACTTGAGCATGCCCATCATCACCTTAACTTTGCTGGGTGCCATCGAGTCCTTGCTTTGCGCTCGCATTGCCGATGGCCTCATTGGCGACCGACACAACCCCAATCAAGAACTCATGGCACAAGGTGTCGCCAATTTTGTCACGCCATTTTTTGGCGGCATGCCCGCAACGGGCACCATTGCGCGCACGGTAACCAACGTGAAAAGCGGTGGTCGCTCACCCATTGCAGGCATCGTGCATGCGCTCACCTTGTTGGTGGTGGTTTGGGTGGCGGCCCCATTGGCCAACCATGTGCCCTTGGTGGCCTTGGCCGCCATCTTGATGTTTGTGGCTTGGAACATGGGGGAGTGGCATGCCTTCATCGATTTGAAACAATTCCGTGCGCCCTACCGCATCACCTTGTTGGCAGTATTTCTCCTGACCGTCATGGTCGACCTCACGGTGGCCGTTGAATTTGGCTTGATTGCGGCTTGTATTACCTTTATCTACCGCATTTCCAAGCTCAGTCGTGTTGAGGAGCTAAGCGGCATCGACTCAAGCTCTCTTTTGAATCAACAAGGGCAAGTGCGGGCTTACCGTTTTTATGGCGCCCTGTTCTTTGGTGCCGTGAAAATGGTGGAGGCCATTGAAGACGAACTGCCTCAAAAAGCAGTTGTTTTGGACCTGAAAAATCTGATTTACATCGACTCCTCTGGGGCAGATGCCCTGGTGGCTTTGGCCCAGGTTTGCCAAAAGAAGCACGTCAGGCTGATGATTTGCGGGCTGAACCACCAACCCTTGGACATTGCACGCAGAACGGGATTGTTGAATTTAATGGGCAACAATGTTTGGCCTGATTGGGCTTGCGCCCTCGAATCGGCCTTTTTGTCAGAAAAACCCTGACCCAGCCCCGCTAAAATAAGCCCTACTTCAATAGAAAGCGCTTTGTCATGTCGCTCCTGCATTTTTTCCGCCGCCCCGATTACCGTTCCGACACCACCCAGTTCATCGACCAGTTGAAAACTGATCGTCCTCATCTTGAGGCTGCCCAACAAGAAGCGCGTGCGCTGTTGTGGCACGCCTCTGTCGACCGCCATGTGTTGAAAGAATTCAACGCTGGCCGCGTAGACCAAAAACCTTACGTCTACCAGACCCAAGGCTGAATCTTTTGGAAAACACCGTCGCTCCCCCAGAGCTTCTGCCCGTGCTTGAAAACACGACAGACCTGCCTCAGGTCATCGACCACGTGGCGGTGGCGCGTCTGTATGGCGAGCCTTTGTTCTCCATGCCCAACGACCTCTACATTCCGCCAGATGCGCTGGAGGTTTTTCTAGAGGCCTTTGAAGGTCCTCTGGATTTGTTGCTCTACCTCATTCGCAAGCAAAACTTCAACATACTCGACATTCCCATGGCCGCGGTCACCCGCCAGTACCTGAGTTATGTCGATGAAATTCGCGAGCACAACCTCGAATTGGCCGCCGAATATTTGCTCATGGCGGCCATGCTGATTGAAATCAAATCTCGCATGTTGTTGCCCCCCAAAAAGGTGGCAGAAGGTCAAGAGCCCGAAGATCCCCGCGCCGAATTGGTTCGCCGTTTGCTCGAATACGAGCAAATGAAATCGGCCTCCATGCAATTGGGTAATCTGCCTCAATATGGCCGCGACTTTTTGAAGGCTCAGGTTTACATCGAACAAAGCTTGCAACCGCGCTTTCCCGATGTGCACTTGGTCGAACTTCAGGAAGCTTGGCGCGATATTTTGAAACGCGCCAAATTGGTTCAGCACCACAAAATTACGCGAGAAGAACTCAGTGTGCGTGAACACATGAGCATTGTTTTGAAGCGCCTTCAAGGCCGCAAGTTTGTGGAATTTGAAAACTTGTTTGACCCCAGCAAAGGCTCCCCCGTCTTGGTGGTCACTTTCATTGCGCTGCTTGAGTTGGCCAAAGAAACCCTCATTGAAATTACACAAGCGGAAGCTTTCGCACCCATTTATGTGCGGCTGGCTTTCACGCCGGTTTAATTCAAATCGAAATGAGCGCGCAGTCAAGCGCTCTTTAGCGCTCAGTCAGCTTCGCCTTTGGCACCTCGCCCCATGAGAGCGGCCACTGCTTCAGCAGGCTTTAACTGTCCGTCCAGCAAGGCCAGCACACCCTGTGCAATGGGCATGTCAACGCCCAAAGCCTGT
>CANJOS010000210.1 GCA_947476015.1 Comamonadaceae bacterium
ACAAAGGTGGCATAGTCGCGTTGACCGAGGTCGCGCACTGTGGTGTCCACACACATGGAAGTGGTAACGCCACCGACGATGATGTTTTCAATCTGCCGAGATTTGAGATAAACCTCAAGCGATGTACCGATCCATGCTGAGTTTCTAGGCTTGTCCATGACTTCATCATCATCGGCGACGTGAAGGGTTGAATCAATCTCAACGTCTGGTGTACCTCGTCTCAATGCGCCTGAGGTTTTGAGGTGAGGAAGCAAATCTGTGATCATTTTTCCGCCATCGGCGTAGTCATAACGCACCATCATGCGTGTCCATACAACAGGAATTGAGCACGCACGCGCTTTTCGCGCCAAGTGATCGCAGTATTTGGCTGCTTGCTGCATCTGAGAAATATCACGGCCGCGCTTAGCCAAATCACCATCAGCAGAGATGAAAGCTTTTTGCAAATCAATCAACAACAATAAACACCGTTCGCGAGAAAGTTTCATCAGCCAAATGCTCGTTTAATAATGACGTCGGTGTAAAAATCTTGTTTGGGCAAGGGCTCTATGATCTTGGCCTTCACCATCAATTCGTTGGCCGACTGCCATCCACTCATGGCTGAAGCCAATTTATCGCGATGCGGTGGGATCACGCCTTCAATGGTTGACTTCAACACTGTGAGTCCTTTGTCGGGGCGGTTGGCTTCGAAAATTTGATACTTGGAAGACATTGCGGCCAAAATAGGTTGCAAATCTTTGGCCGCAATCATGGCGCCAATGCCTTCGTGCACACCACGCAAAAACCGCGCAAGCGTTTCAGGTTTTTCTTGAATGGTTTTTCTCGATGCAATGTAGACCTGACCAGGGCATGGTGCAACGGTATCGGTGCTCCATGTGTGCACCGGTTTTTTGTCTACCTTGAGTTGGCTCACTGTGTCATTAGTTGCAATATAGGCTTGTATGCGACCTTGATTGATAAATTCAAATGCAGCAGGTGCATTGCCCACACTTTCGCGTTTAACAGAAGCAGCAGGAATGCCAGCTTTTGCAAGCATCATGTCTAAAATATTTTCAGTAGCTCCTCCAACGGACACCACACCGATTGTTTTTCCAACCATATCGGCTGGTGTTTTGATAGCAGCCGATGAGGAGCTGATGACGTGGAAAATATCTCTCTGGTAGATTTCTGCAAATGCAACGATGGATGGATCCTTGGCATAGGCTTTAATTAGATCTGTTCCACCCGTTCTAGAAATCAAAACGTTGCCTGCGGCAATTTGCTGCACAGACATAGCCGAACCTCTGCCGCCTTCAATCTCAACTTCTAACGACTGCTTGGCGAAAAAACCACCAGCTTGGCTGTACATAACATCGGAAAACCCCATGATGAAACCAAAAGGTGTGAGGTATTTGATTTTTTCAAAAGCTTGCGCCCTTGCGATGTTTGGCACTGCAATGCTTGCTGCAACGCCAGCCACAAAAGTGCGACGATTGGATGATAGAACGTGTTTCATGGGTACTCCTTTGAAATGATAATTAAATGTTGGATGCGGTGTAATCTTTTAATAAAACGGCTTGTGTGTCCGTGGTCCAACCTCTTTTGTAGGTATAAGCTTCGATGACCTTGACCGCACCCAATTGGGATAACTCCTCGTTGTCTGACTCACCAAAATGAACCTGCCCTTGACCCGCCCAAATGTTTGTTGTGTTGACGTTGGTAAAACCAAGCTCCAATAACTGCTCAACCTCAGCTATTTTGGGGCCAGGACTGGCGATGTATCGGTACAAAAGCGTAGTGGATGCAAAGTCTGGTAGCTTTTCAAGTTGCACGGCATCCTTATCGATTGATAAGTCAACACGCATCACCAAACGCCCATGACGCTCAACCGTTCCAGCTAACTTCAAGCCATGGGTTTTGCGCTCAGGCAAGCCTGGATTGGTTTCGTTGATGCGCGTGCGATGAATAGTTGCTAAACGTTTGCTCCATCCAAATATTTGTCCCATACCCATGGACCAATCTCGATCGACCCATACAAAAGCGCTATATCGATAAATTTTCCCTTTATAGCGGCAGTAGAACCCGACTAATCCTTCGGTGTAGCAAGAGCGTTGTGGATCTCTCCAATATTGTTCGGGCTCAGCGACACTCACTTTCATCATATCAGCCACCATGCCCCAACCACGTCCGTCTTCAAGGGGTTCTAAGCCAGGCGGTAAAAAACGTGCAACGATCTGAGGGTCGGCAGAAAAAACAACGTGAATGGCGTCTGTGCTGATGTGGTGAGGCAACGGTTCAACCAAGGCACTCTTGCCCGTACTACTTCGTGGAGAACTTTGACCGATCCAATTACGTTGCGTCATGATGAATTGACCTTTGATAACGGATACGGATAGGAAATCTAGCCGCATGAGCACAAGTATGGCACGCGGTGGTTTTGTCGCAGTAAGCATAAACGAGAATCACTTCCATTCTCGATTTCCGCCAAAACCTGATCAACAGCACCTTGAGCAGGGTCCTCAAACGCCATCACTACCCACTTGATGTGATGCGCGATGAAAAGTGTCTACAAAATTGGGGGAATGCCACTCGCGACACAAATCTAGTTTCAGACTGCAGGCTTGAACAACCTTAATTTGGTGACCCGATCCATTGGAAGGGCTTGAAGAGGACAGTGCTGGTGTCCAGAGCTGGACGGTAGTGGGGTTTCCATCGCAATTGTCGCATTAGCAATTAACCCATTTTCCGATTAATTTTGGGCGTGAAAAATTAATAGCAAAAAGAGATTTAATTTAATTAATAATCATTTAATCGATTATATTTATAATCTAAAAAATGAATTAAATTGAAAGCGTCCAGAGTAAATTAATGATTAATTCAAGCGACCTGTAAATAAAACTGTGTAATATATATGTAATTAATATGTTACATCATTAAATTTTCATAACCTATTGTTTTTAAAAGAAAAAAGCCTTTTCAAATTTCTTGAAAAGGCTTTGATGTGGATTAACAGTCCCGCACTCTACCGACTGAGCTATCGAGGAATATTCGGTTTGCTAGCAGAAAAATACAGAAATTTGAACAGTCTTTAGGACTAAGCAACTGCGCTATTTTGCTAAGCCTCGCATTGTAGCAAAAAAAATGCAGCTTTTCGAGGGCAAAAGGGTTTTGTTAGCTTGGGGTTGCGGAAGCTTGATTTCACTCTAAAAATATTCCTTTTGAGATGTATTTACTTTGAGCATTTATCAACTCAATTGACATAATTGGGGTCAGATCAACATTGATTGTCAACCGGTGTTAAGGTTTCATGAAAATACGTTTCCTCGTTGCTTTGTTCTTCATTTTCTGGATTCAAAATGTCATGGCCATTGAAGA
>CANJOS010000211.1 GCA_947476015.1 Comamonadaceae bacterium
ACCACCGCCTCCGGACTGGCACTGGCCACCACCCGACCCCCCGCCTTGCCGCCATCGGGGCCCAGGTCGATGATCCAGTCGGCTTCGGCAATCACATCCAGATCGTGCTCGATCACCAACACGCTGTGGCCCGCATTGACCAAGCGGTGCAGCACATGAATGAGCTTGTCGACGTCGGCCATGTGCAAGCCCACGGTGGGTTCGTCCAGCACATACAAAGTGTGCGGCGCTTTGTTGCCGCGCTTGCCCACTTCGTCTCTCACTTTGGTGAGCTCGGTGACCAACTTGATGCGCTGTGCTTCGCCGCCGCTGAGGGTGGGAGAAGGTTGGCCTAAGGTGAGGTAACCCAAGCCCACATCTTTTAAAAGCTGCAAGGGATGCGCAATGGACTGCATGGTTTCGAAGAAGGTCACCGCTTCGTCGACTTCCATTGTGAGCACATCGCCAATGCTTTTGCCGCGCCATGTGACGGCCAAAGTTTCGGGGTTGAAACGCGCGCCGTGGCAGGCTTCGCAGGGGACTTTCACATCCGGCAAGAAACTCATCTCGATGGTTCTGAGGCCTTGGCCTTCGCAGGTGTGGCATCTTCCTTCGCCGGTGTTGAAGCTGAACCTGCCCGCTAGATATCCGCGGGCTTTGGCTTCCAATGTTTCGGCAAAGAGTTTTCTGATGGTGTCCCAAAAACCAATGTACGTGGCGGGGCAACTGCGCGGTGTTTTACCGATAGGCGTTTGATCGACTTCCAACACTCGGTCGACCGCTTCGAAGCCTTTCAATTCGGTGCAACCTGAGAGGGCGGGGAACTTGCCTGCGGCTTGTTCGTCTCTGCCCGCTTTGGTGCTGCGTTGGCTCACGTGGGTTTGCACGTTGGCCAACAACACATCTCTGGCCAATGTGGATTTGCCTGAACCGCTAACGCCGGTGACGGCCACCAAGCGCTGCAGCGGAATTTGCACGTTGACGTTTTGTAAATTGTGCAGATTGGCGCCATTGAGTTCTAGCCATTTCAAGGCCGCTGCATCTTCGCCTTGCTTTTGGGCTGGGGTGATAGCACTGAAGGCCGGCATCGTGCGTCTGGTTTGCAAAGGGTGCTTCATGGCATGCAGCAAGTATTTGCCAGTCTGCGAATCTGCCGCATCGGTGATGTCTTTCACGCTGCCTTGTGCGACCAAACGGCCACCGCGCTTGCCCGCGCTCGGCCCAATGTCAATGATGTGATCGGCGCGGCGAATGGTGTCGACGTCGTGCTCGACCACCACCAGCGTGTTGCCTTTCTCGCCCAGCTTGTGCAAGGCGTTGAGCAAAATTTGATTGTCGCGCGCATGCAATCCAATGGTGGGTTCGTCCAGCACATAGCACACGCCTTGCAAGTTGCTGCCCAATTGCGCAGCCAATCTGATGCGCTGCGCTTCGCCGCCACTCAGTGTGGGAGCGCCGCGGTCTAGCGTGAGATAGCCCAGACCCACCTCTTCTAAGAACTCGAGTCTGCTTTCAATCTCGGGCAAGAGGTCTCGGGCAATGTCGTTCTCTCTTTGGGTGAGTGAATTGTTGTTGGCCAAGCTTTGCACCCACTTGCGGACATCGGTCACGCTCATGCTGGCAATGTCGGTGATGGGCAAGTGCTCGGTGGTGAACTTCACATGCCTTGCGGTTTGATTGAGTCGCGTGCCTTCGCAGTGCGCACAAACATGCTCAATCAAGTCTTCAATTTCGGGTTCGGCAAAACTTTGCTCTCTGCCCTTTTGATCGTCGTCTCGAACGGAGTCGTCAAAGACTTTGCGTTGGTCTTTGGTGAGCTGAACACCTGTGCCCACGCACTCTGGGCACCAGCCGTGTTTGCTGTTGTAACTGAACAAACGCGGGTCGAGCTCGGTGTAAGACATGCTGCACACCGGACACGCACGGAGTGTTGAAAACACTTGAAGCTGGCCAATGTGGGCTGTGTTTGGCGTCGCTTGCGGACCCGCTGCCACAGCGGCCTGCATGGCTTCTTCAAGACCCTCTAACTGGCTCAACACATGCACCACACCCTTGCCCAACTCTAAAGCTTTGGTGAGTGCTTCTCTGAGTGGTTTTTCTTGGTCGGCACTGATTTTCAAACTGGCCACAGGGAGTTCAATGGTGTGCTCTTTGAAGCGGTCAATGCGCGGGAAGTTTTGCGTGGGCAAGAAATTGCCGTCTACCCTGAGGTGTGTATAGCCTCTGGGCCGAGCCCAATCGGCCAGCTCGGTGTAAACGCCTTTGCGGTTCATCACCAATGGCGCCAGCAAACCAATGTGCTGCCCTTTGAAATTTTTCAGGAGTTGTGCGGCAATGCTGTCAGGGTTTTGCGGCTGTACGGCGGCGTTGTCGTGAATGCAATGCTGCGTGCCCAGCTTCACATACAAGAGCCTGAGGAAATGCCAGACCTCCGTGGTGGTGCCTACCGTGCTTTTCCTGCCGCCTCTCGACAACCTTTGTTCGATGGCCACGGTGGGCGGAATGCCATACACTGCGTCCACCTCGGGCCTGCCTGCAGGTTGCACAATGCTTCGTGCGTAAGCGTTGAGGCTCTCTAGGTATCTGCGTTGGCCTTCGTTGAACAAGATGTCAAAGGCCAAGGTAGATTTGCCCGAACCACTCACACCAGTGATCACATTGAACTGACCACGCGGGATATTCACACTCAAGTTTTTGAGGTTGTGTTCTTTGGCATTGACGATGCGAATGCTGTTTTGCTCTGCTGCTGTCAGTGCATTTTTTTTCATGACCTCCCGGTCGAGCAGCTTTTCCGGTGAGTGGCTGATCTCTGCAAGCTTCAGCACGCCACCCAATTCACCCATCGCCAACGCATACTCACGCAAAGCCAAGGCGGTGTGAGAAGTGTCATGATTCCGAACTTCTTCTGGCGTGCCTTCTGCAACCACATAACCCCCTGCATCGCCGCCCTCAGGCCCGAGGTCAATCAGCCAATCACTCGCGCGAATCACATCCAAATTGTGCTCAATGACAATCAGCGAATGACCGCCTTCGAGTAGCTTGCGCAGTGCACGCATGAGTTTGGCAATGTCATCGAAGTGCAAACCCGTCGTGGGTTCATCGAACAAGAACAAAGTGCCCTTTTTCGCCACCGATTGTTTGCTTGATGTGGCCGTCTTTGCTGCACCCGCCAAGAAACCCGCCAACTTCAAACGCTGCGCTTCACCGCCCGACAAGGTCGGCACGGGTTGGCCCAACTTCACATACTCCAAACCCACATCCACAATGGGCTGCAACGCGCGAATCACATCGCGGTCTTGTGAGAACAAA
>CANJOS010000212.1 GCA_947476015.1 Comamonadaceae bacterium
TCTAAGTAGTTGATTTTATTGAATTAAATGGGGGTTATTTGTAGAAGTGGCTCCTCGACCTGGGCTCGAACCAGGGACCTACGGATTAACAGAAAACAGTTTCTTTAAAATATGTTTGTTTTATGAGGGTTATAAGCCATAAAACATTGATGTGCAATAAACTGTGTAATTGAGTATTTTTCTATTTTATATAAAGCGTCCAGCTCTGGACGCTTGACTTGGTCTGGACGGTCAGGGTGCTCTTGACGGTCAGGGGGCGTCCAGACTCTGGACGCTTGGAGTTCACTTGACGGTTGAGGGTGTCCAGACTATGGACGGTAACGGTACTTTGTAATTTCGAGATTAATGTGAATCTTGGCACTTCTCATTCGTGATGCTCCATAATTTTGTAAGCTTGCATGACTTAAAGGTCTGATTGCTCACAAATCCTTTAGAGATTAGTGACTTTTTGAAAATTTAACAAAATTTTGTTTAAAAACAGAAATAAACTAATGTATTATTGGTTTATAAGTAGAATTTAAACAAAATATTGTAGATTTTAAAGGGGGCGTAATGTTGAAGTCATTTGCTGTTCGCAACTTCCAGTCCTTCCACGAGCAAGTCCAAATTTCTTTGGAGCTGAGCAAGCACACGCCTGATGACAACCGTGCGTTTGAGACGCCACTTGGCACAAAACTAACCAAGGTGCTTGCTGTCATTGGTCCTAATGCAAGTGGTAAAACAACATTGATCAAATCTTTAGCGTTCTTGGATTGGTTTATTCGCCAATCATTTCAAGCAAAGGTGGATGCTCCTATTCCGTTGATATCTCACTTTGGAGCTAATAACGAGGCTTCAGAATTTGAAATTGAATTTGAGATGGATGGCAAAGACTGGAGGTATCGTCTTGTTGCAAACGAAAGCCGCGTCTACTCTGAGTCTCTTTATTGCAAACTAACAAGAGCCTTCTCATACGTTTTTGCGAGGGATTGGAATCCCGCATCTTTAAGTTACGACATTAAGCAGCATCAGTTTGGATTTTTGCAAAAGGAAGCTGAACGAGTTCGTGAAAACGCTTCTTTGTTGTCTACTGCTGCGCAGTATCAAGTTCCATTAGCAATGAAAATTTGTTCTATGCAAGTTTTCACAAACATGCACGTGATGGGTCGTCATCACATTGATGATTGGCAAATTTTTGGTGCATCTGCACTCTATTCCGCTAATGATCAATTGCGGTTAGCAATGACAAAATTGCTAAAGAGTTGGGATTTGGGCCTCAGTGATATTCGTATCGAACGCCAAACAGTGACTCATGCTAACGGTGAAAAAGAGGATATCTTTATTCCTTTTGGAATTCATAAAGTCAATGACGTTGAGCACTCAATCATGCTCAAACAAGAGTCGAGCGGCACTCAGGCTGCGTATCTTTTGCTATCTCGTCTTTTACCTGTATTGACGTTTGGTGGCGTGGCTGTGATTGATGAACTTGAAGCAGATCTGCACCCGCACATATTGGTGCCAATTCTGGATTTGTTTTATTCCCCAGCAACTAATCCTCATAATGCTCAGATCATTTTTACTTGCCACTCAATTGAAGTTTTGAGCTTGTTGCACAAGGCTCAAGTCGTGCTCGTAGAAAAAGATGAAAACTGTCAAAGCAATGCATGGCGACTGGATGAAGTAAAAGGTATCCGTGCTGATGACAACTTGTACGCTAAGTACATGGGTGGTTCATATGGCGCTATTCCTCAGCTGTAAGGCCGTATCTGATGGCACGACATACCAAACCACACATTGCTCAGCGCAAAACATTGCTAGCTGTTGGTGAAGGTAAAGCTGATGCTGCCTTCTTGAAATATCTACGTGGCATTTACTGTTCGGGGCGGAGTGGGGTAAAGGTCACAATTAGGGATGCTAGTGGTAAAGGCCCAAGTAATGTGATTGGCACTGCTATTGGTGCGCTTCGAATCTCTAGCTACGACAAAAAGTTGTGTTTGCTGGATACGGATCTTGAGTGGACAAAAGAAAACCTAATCGATGCGAAACGCAAGAAGATCGAACTTGTTGGATCGACGCCATGTTTAGAAGGGTTGTTGCTGCAAATATTAGGTAGGACCGTTCCTGGTTCAAGCCTAGATTGCAAGCGCCAGCTGAAAATGATTACTGGCAAGGACATGTTCGAGGCGGAGGATTACGCTACAAATTTCCCCTATGCTGTGTTGCAAAATCTACGACCAAGCATTGCTCAGCTTGACAAGCTTTTGGAATTATTTGAAGGTAAACAATCATTTTAAGAGGTCAAGAACTTAGGCAGTGTCCAGAATCTTGACGCTATTCACATGCTTCACATGCGCTGCAGGGGAGGGCAGGGCGGCCCGGTGTTCCGATTCAGGTAATTCAGAACAATCTGGGGCACGCGTCGGTGGGGACGACTTCGGGATACCTTACGACTGAACGGGAAGAGCGGATTCGGGCCATGAGGGGGTTTTGGGGAACGAACCAATAACGAGCCGAATTTCGGAAACCGAAAATCTGCGTGTCAGTCGTTCTATTCCGCCCCAGGTTGCGCGGCTGCACGCTGCGTCAGGTCGTCGGCGACGGCAATGGATCGCCGATCGAGCGCCTTGATCTCATCGGTGACGCTGGCCTGCGTGAGCGCTTCACCAACTCCCTTGGCCCCACTCAAGTCGATATCGGCGATCACGACATCGGCCCGGCGCGGGCCAAATGCAAGGCGATTGCGCACCCGATGCCCCGGGTTGCCCCGGTAACCACGGCGGTCTTTCCATTCAGCTGCACGCCAACTCCTCGACTTTTGCGGCTGATTGTGTTGGAGGCACCTGCCAACTTGATGCTGCAAGCGCCGGAATGCTTTATCGCGCGTCTGTATTCGGTCCGCCTTGGGCCTGAAAGATGGCTATTGAAATGGAATCTCACCACAATCGAATTTCCCAGACGACCCTACAACAGGCGGAGACAAACATCATGCAGAGACGCCACTTCATCCAACTCGCTGCGGCGGCCGCTTCAGCAGCAATCATTTCGCCGGTCCAGGCTCAGGAAAAGATCCTGCGCATCGTGCTTCCCTATGGCCCTGGCGGCATCACGGACGTCATGACCAGGATGCTGACGCCGTCCATGAGCAAGACGCTCAACCGCACCATCCTCATCGAAAACAAGCCCGGTGCCGCAGGCCTGATTTCCGTGCGCGCCGTCCAGAACCAGCCGACCGACGGCAGCCTGTCCATCATGGCGCA
>CANJOS010000213.1 GCA_947476015.1 Comamonadaceae bacterium
CAACATATTCAAGTGGGTGACACCATTGTGGTGGGGCGCAAACCCACAGGCACGTTGCTCATTGACTACCTCACGCCTGCCAAGCGCTTGTACCTCATTGGCACAGGAACGGGCCTGGCACCTTTCATGAGCATCATTCGCGACCCCGAGACTTATGAGCGTTTCGAACAAGTGGTCTTGTTGCATGGCGTGCGAGAGGTGAAGGAGCTTGCCTATCACGATTACATCACCCAAGAACTTCCCCAAGATGAATTTCTAGGCGAGATGGTGCAAAAGCAGCTGCTTTATTACCCGACGGTCACACGTGAGACCTATGCGCACCAAGGTCGAGTGACGGAATTGCTTGAAAACGGCACGGTCCATAAAGACCTCGGCATTCCTGTGCTTAACCCTGCAGAAGACCGTGTGATGATTTGCGGCAGCCCCGAGATGCTGCGTGACTTGAAGGCGCTGTGCGAGAAGCTTGGCTTTGTAGAAGGCAATACGAGCACGCCAGGGCAGTTTGTCATTGAACGTGCTTTTGTTGAGGGCTAAGGCATTGACATTCAAGTCATAGAATGGGCGCCATGAACTTCCTATTTCAAGCACTCAATCGACTTCCTGCAGATCGTTGGCTGGCCATTGTGGCCGCTGCTTGCACCGGTATTTTGTTGTTTGGTATTTTGTACTTACAAAATTACTTGGGCACGGTTCCTTGCCCGATGTGCATCGTGCAACGTTACGCCATGATCGGGGTCATCGTTTGGTGTGCCATTGGCGCGAGTGATCGTTCACCATTTCTTACGCTCATCATGTCTTGGTTGGTCGTTGTGACCGCCCTCTTTGGGGCTTTTGTGGCGGCTCGCCAGTCCTGGCTGCAGTGGTACCCCCCTGAAGTGGTGTCTTGCGGCCGCGATTTTTACGGCATGATTGAAAACTTCCCACTGCAAAGACTCGTACCAATGATCTTCAAAGGCAGTGGCGATTGCAGCCAAATTGATTGGACATTCTTAGGCGGCTCTATTGCGAACTGGTCCTTCGTGGCATTTTGCTGCATCACTTTGTTGATGCTCGCGCTTAGATGGCGAGATGGCTTTTTCAAGCCAAGCGCGTCCACGGCTTGAGAACCCGAGCACTAATTCAGTTTTTTCACGAGCACCTGGCTGCGGCGGTCCCAGTTGTATTTGCGAATACGACCTTCTGGCAACCAATCGGCATCCATTTGAACAAACCCACGCTTAATGAACCAGTGCATGGTTTGTGTGGTGAGTACAAAAATACTTTGCAAACCCATGGCACGTGCGCGCTGTTCAATGCGCTTTAATACTTTCTCACCGTCGCCCTGACCTTGCGACTGGGGCGAGACGGTGAGCGCGGCCATTTCAGCCGTCTTGGCTTCTGCGTAGGGGTAGAGTGCTGCGCAGGCAAAAATAACACCATCATGTTCGATCACGGTGAAGTGGTCTACATCGCGCTCAATCTCGGTTCTGTCGCGCTTCACCAAGGTGCCATCGTTTTCAAAGGGCTCGATGAGTTGCAGAATGCCGCCCACATCATCGGGAGTGGCCTCGCGCAACTCCTCCAATTTTTCGTCAACCACCATGGTGCCAATGCCATCGTGCACATAAATTTCTAACAAGAGCGAGCCGTCTACCGCAAAGGGCAAGATATGGCTTCGCTCAACGCCTTCTTTGCAGGCCTTCACGCAATGTTGCAAATAAAAGGCGCTGTCAGTGGGTAACAAAGGCGCTGGCAATCGTTTGAGCAAACTTTCAGCTGCCGCCAAGGGAAGTTCGGTGTCAATGGGGTTGTCATCAGCCTCAGGCTCGTCGGGCTTGATGCGCAAGCCCGGAATTTCTGTCAAGAAAATCAATTTGTCGGCTTGAAGTTCAATGGCCACGCTGGTGGCAACTTCTTCCATGGATAAATTAAAGGCTTCCCCTGTCGGTGAAAATCCAAAAGGCGAAAGCAGGACCATGGCGCCCATGTTCAAGGTTTGTGTAATGCCCGCCACATCAACCTTGCGAACCAATCCCGAGTGTTGGAAGTCAACGCCATCAACAATGCCGACAGGCCGTGCAGTTAAAAAGTTGCCACTGATGACCCGAACGGTAGAGCCGGCCATGGGGGTGTTGGGCAAGCCTTGACTAAAAGCTGCTTCAATTTCATAGCGCAGTTGGCCGGCAGCCTCTTGAGCGCAGTCCAAGGCCACTTCATCTGTGATCCGCATGCCATGAGAGTATTTGGGGGTGTGTCCTTTAGCATGCAGTTGCTCATTCACTTGAGGTCTAAAACCATGGACCAACACAATTTTGACGCCCATGCTTTGTATCAGGGCCAAGTCTTGCGCCAAGTTCTGCAATTTACCAGCCGCAATGGCCTCGCCTGCGATGCCCACGACAAAGGTTTTGCCCCGGTGCATGTGGATGTAGGGTGCCACCGAGCGAAACCAAGGGACGAAGGTGAAGTTAAAGACATTAGACATGAGCTTTGGGGTCTCTCGAAAAGGGCCAAGACAGCGGATAATTCAGGCCTTACGCCATCCCTGATTTTTACAGAAGTTTTGCCATTGTCCGTCACACCCTTGAAAATCGAGTTTCCGGAGTCATTGCCGGTGTCGGCAAAGCGCGACGAAATTGCACAAGCCATGGTGGATCACCAGGTGATCATCGTCTGCGGTGAGACGGGCTCTGGCAAAACCACGCAGTTGCCGAAAATTGCGTTGACGCTTGGGCGGGGCAAGCTCAACGCTGCCCCGGGACAGCGTGCTCGTTTTATTGGCCACACTCAACCAAGGCGCATTGCCGCCAGCAGTGTGGCCAAGCGCATTGCTGAAGAATTACATACCCCGCTAGGAGATGTGGTGGGCTACAAGGTGCGTTTTCAAGACCGTTTGTCCAAGGATGCCTCAGTCAAACTCATGACCGACGGTATTTTGTTGGCCGAAACCCAAAACGATCCTTTGCTGGAGGCCTACGACACTTTGATCATTGACGAGGCCCATGAAAGAAGTTTGAACATCGACTTTTTATTGGGTTATTTGCGTCAAATCTTGCCTCAACGCCCCGATTTGAAGGTGGTTGTGACCTCTGCCACCATTGATGCCAATCGTTTTGCAGAACACTTTGCGTCGGCCAAAGGCCCTGCGCCCGTCATCATGGTGTCGGGCCGCACTTTTCCCGTTGAAATGCGGTGGCGGCCCTTTGAGGAGTCACGCGAGCACGATTTGAACGACGCCATTGGCGATGCC
>CANJOS010000214.1 GCA_947476015.1 Comamonadaceae bacterium
CATTTGATAAGAACAAACGGTAAAATTTTCGTCATTCCAATGTTGAATGTCGGTCTCAACCAGGGCTCACGTCATATGCAATTTAATGCAACTCCGTTGAATATGGTGCTTGTATCTGCCGATGCCACGCAAGCAGCACTTATTCAACGGGCGCATGAAACGGCTTATTCGGTGAAGCATTACCTCACAGCGCAACAGTGTCGCGACACTGAGCCCGAACAATCCACTGCCCTGTTCATCATTGACTTAAGCCAACACGACGAGTCTTTGTTTGGTTTGTCCCAATACCTGCAACTGCGTAAAACATGCTTGGGCACTATTTGCATTTGCAAACAAGGCGATTTATCCACCAAATTGCGCGCCTTGCGCCTGGGTGCTGACCATGTATTGACCTCCCCCTGGGAGCCGGATGAGTTGTCTGCCTTGATCGACAACCTGGAACAACGGGCTTGGGCCCGCAGCATAAATGCAGACGACAACATCGTTGAATCCAATGGCTTGCAACTCAACACCCGATTCAGAGTGATTCGCGGTCATTTGTCAGAGCAGGCATTGTCACGCTCAGAGTTTTTGCTGTTGATGGCCTTTAGCCAATCCGTTCAGCAGCAACTTGAAATTTGGGAGATTTACGAGGTGCTCCAAAAAAATGAAGCCCAATTGCCCAAGCAAGCCTTAGAAGCGCAGATTTACCGGCTGCGCAAAAAAATCCGCGATTGCGGTGCCGGTAAGCAAGTGCTTAAAGCCAACCGCCTACAGGGTTATCAACTGTGTTGCCCTGTCAAAATTGATTAATTCATCAAAAAATAGCGAATATCTTTATAAAATACACACATAATTATCAGTTTTCGTCAGTTTTTATACAAAAACATAATTACTATTCGGTTATCAAACTTCAGGATAACCGAGATGAGCACTGAACCAGATCCGCAATTCAACACCAAACTTTTACAAGTCATTTGTCAGTTGCACGAGTGGGAAAACCAGCATCTGCATCTGGTGCAAAGCCAGGCCGGGCGCTACCTGTACCTGAGTCTGGTCAAACAACTGATTGAAGAAAAACGGGACCAACCCAGCGCCTTGCTCAAGGGCATTTATCACAACCAGGATTTGAGTGAGCGTGCACTGCGCTACAAGATCCGTGAGTTTGAAGAAGAAGGCCTGATCAAATTCGAAGCCAATCAGGTCGACAAGAGATCCAAAAAAATCGTACCTACCGAGGATTTATTGCAAACCTTGGAGTCTCACAGCCATGAATTCGGGCGCATTCTCGGCACAAAGTTTCTGGTGTTTCCTAAAAAATAGTCTTTGTATGAACCCCTAAAACCCGCGAGTGCTTCATGAACACGAACGAGATTATCCAAATAGCCTTATGGAGTTTATTGTTGTGTCTGTCGGTTGGCTGGGTCACGGCGCTAGTGAAAAATCGCCGACTGAAATCCGAATTACAGCCGCTCATTGACAGCCAGCAGCGCATGCAAAGCTTCATGGCCTCCATGTCACACCACTTGCGTACGCCGCTCAACGGTATCATGGGATACGCGGAGTACATCCACAGCAGTTCCAAAGAACCGATGATCCATTTCACTTCCAAAATCATTTTGGAAAACAGTTTGGAAATGTTGCACCTGGTCAATGGCATGCTGGATATCAA
Organism: Comamonadaceae bacterium; assembly: GCA_947476015.1. Taxonomy (GTDB): domain Bacteria; phylum Pseudomonadota; class Gammaproteobacteria; order Burkholderiales; family Burkholderiaceae_C; genus Limnohabitans_A. Next base: position 1,652 of record CANJOS010000214.1, read on the forward strand.
CAAGATCAAGCAAGGCCAGTTACACCTCTCAGAATCAGAATTTGATGTCTACGATTTGTTGGAGTCGGTGCGGCAATTGCACCAACCCCGGGCAACACGGCTGAATCTTGCGATTGAACTCAGCACCGACCAGCAGTCCACTTTGATGATGAGGGCCGACCCTTACCGCTTACGTCAGGTGCTCAACAATTTGGTCGATAACGCCATCGCTTACAACCGGCCGCAAGGTCAAGTGAATTTACAACTTTCACACAATGAAGAGACTCACCATTTGACGTTCACAGTGACAGACACAGGTCTGGGCATTCCCCAAGAGGTAGAGCAACGTTTGTTCACCGGCCTGCATGACCCCTTCTCCAATTTCGCGTTGAAACGAAAAGAAGGCGCAGGTCTGGGCTTGGTGCTCACTCACCAATTGGTGCAATTGATGGGCGGACAACTCGACTACCGCACCGAGGCTGGTGTGGGCAGTTCTTTCTTTTTCACGCTGCCTCTTCGCAGCGCAGAAACGGCGGCGACATGAACACACGCCATGTGATTGTGGTTGACGACAACGATACCAACCGCTTGTTGCCCGGCTTGTTTTTGCGGCCCTTGGGCTATACGGTGCACGAGTGCGACAGCGCTACTCAGGCTTTGGCCATGTTGCAAGACACGGTATGCGATGTGTTGTTATTAGATATTTCCATGCCCACTGTGAGCGGCTTGCAGTTGTGCCTGCAATTGCGTGCAGACGCGCGGTTTGCCGACATGAAAATCATTGCCTATACCGCCCACGCCATGCCTGAAGAAATACAGCAACTCGAGGCCGCCGGTTTTAACAAGGTATTGCTCAAGCCTATACGCAGTCAGAAACTGATTGACGCGCTAGACATTTAAAAGCTGCTTGTCACACCACCGGCATGGCGTGCCAGTCGGTGGTGTAGTCAGGTGATTTGTTCTCTTGCTTCATCTGCCACTGTTGGTAAGCGCCTTGCGTCGACACCTTGACCGTACCGCGCCCGTAGCGTTTGTTCAAGCCGTCTAAGGTATCCATCAAACGCGTGTCCACCGCTTGCGGCGGCTCCAGCCAATCAGTTTGGTAGATGCCTTGCGGCGAAATACCGCTGAGCATGACACCGGCTTTTTTGTACTGGTAACCGGGGCGAAACATGCGCTCAACCAAATGGTCTGCCCAGCGGCTGACCACCAGACTGTCGCTGGTCGGTTGCGGCAGCGGCACCACCAGCGAAGGCATGTACTGCGGCAGGTCTTTTCGAAAACGGTTGGTCATCAAAAACACTTGAATGACGGATGCGTGCGAACTTTGCGCACGCAGCTTGGCGCAGGCGTTGGCCGCAAACACACTGACCGCGTCTTTCAACACATCAACAGTTTCCACCATGGACCCGAACGAACGGCTGGCGATGATTTGTTGCTTGTCCGGTTCGACCTCTTGCACATCAATACACGCCAAGCCGTTCAACTCGCGCTGGGTTTTTTCCATCACCACACCGAACTCGGCGCGCAAACTGGGCACGTGCG
>CANJOS010000215.1 GCA_947476015.1 Comamonadaceae bacterium
CACGCCCAAAATCACCATCAAAGACAAGAACAAGCCCAAGGTCGCTGTGGTCTGAATCCATGAAGTGAATGCACCGCGTTTGCCCATAGGCGCGTGCTCAGCCACATAAGTAGCGGCACCGCCATACTCCCCACCCAAAGCCAAACCTTGCAACATGCGCAAGCAGATCAGGATGACGGGAGCGGCCACGCCAATGCTGGCGTAGTTAGGGAGCAAGCCCACAATGAACGTGGAGATACCCATGATCAGGATGGTCACCAAGAAGGTGTACTTGCGGCCAATCATGTCGCCCAAGCGGCCAAAGAAGATGGCGCCAAAAGGACGGACGATGAAGCCAGCTGCAAAAGCCAACAGCGCGAAAATGAAAGCTGAGCCTTCATCCAAACCACTGAAGAATTGTTTCGCAATGATTGCGGCGAGTGAACCATAGAGGTAAAAGTCATACCACTCGAACACGGTGCCCAAGGACGAAGCGAAGATAACCTTCTTCTCTTCAGCCGACATAGGGCGTGGATCTGTTGTAGCCATAGAGCTGTCTCCAAAAAATAGCCTTCGACACGAAGGCTTGGGCGCGATTCTTGGGGTTGGCTCTGACCCCCCTCTGACGCGAAACCAACAGGGGCTGACAGACTCAGCTTAAACCCTTGGTTATTTTTCCGCATGGTGAAATTAAGAGCGGCTCACAGGGTAAATACCTAGTTTGCATTTGAGATGATGGGCAATGTCTGAGCCTCAAACGCCCGCCACACCCACAAGCTTGTCCAACGCCGAATTTGCAAGACGCGTTAATCGCTTGCGATGGGGGTTGCTGACACTTTGGGGGAGCATGACATTTTCAGTGGCTTTTTTTGCGCGCGATCTGAACTTCCAATGGGCTGGTCGGCCCTTTGGTTTTTGGATGGCCGCTCAAGGTTCGGTGTTGGTGTTTTTGGCCATCACTTGGGTGTATGCGCTGCTGGTGAACCACTGGGAGCAGCAAACCCAAACGGAATCAGATCAGTTGTGAGGCCCCGGCGCGCGCCGAATACCTACGGGCAACTTGCCCACATCGCGCCAATCCGCACTTTCAAACCAGGCATCGCCTTGTAAGTAAGCACGCAACATGGGCAGTGCGTCTTGCCCCCAAAACACTTGGCCAGCCACCACCATGCTGGGCACGCCAAACAAGCCCAGTGCAATGGCCTGGTCGGTTTGCTGCTGAAGCATTTGTTTCACCTCCGCCGATTGCGGATCTTTGAGCGGCGCCGTTTGAAGTTTCAACTGTTGCTGCAAGGCTTCAATGCGCGTGCCGTCCGCGGCGTCAAGTCCACCACCGCACCACACGTGTTTAAAAATAGTTTCAACCACATAGCGATTGGGCTCGCCTTGGTCTGAACTGGCCACCGCCAATCGCAGCAGTGCCAAAGGATTGAAGGGGTGCGATGCCGGCATTTGCAATTCGGTGCCCTGCTGCTTGGCCAGCCACATCACTTGACGGTAGGTCCAATCGCGCTTGCCTGGCAATTCAGCAGGGCCCAATTGGCCATGGTGTTTGAGCAGTGCCCCAAACAACACCGGGTGATAGTGCACCCGATGGTGAATGCCTTCTAAGGCTTTAGGCAAGGCCTGAAACGCGAGCCAAGCATAGGGCGAGATGAAGTCGAAATAAAAATGAATTTCTTTCATACGCTTCCCTCAAGACATTGCGTTGCGACGGCGCATCAAGACTGTGCCAGTCGAGCCTCGCAGCGCAATTGAATGTGCTGCCAAACTTCGCGCTGTTGCGTGCTGGGCATTTGGCCCCACGCGGCTATTTCGTGCAAATTGCGCAAGCAGCCTTCGCACAATCCTTCGGTGGGATGGACCACACAGATGGAGGCGCATGGCGAAGGCACGTGCACTGAATCTGAAACCAACACTTGATTGGCCTGGCGGTGAAGTCGCTTCAAGTTGCTCATGAACAAGGCGGTGACTTCATTTTGAAAATCAGTGGCTGAAACAATTTAACCCAAGCGCTTGGTCAAGACGGCAGTGGCCACGCGGGAGTTAGATTTGCGTTGCAAGAAATCGCTGATGAACGCACCGGCATCCACCAGTTTGTCAAGATCAATGCCGGTTTCAATGCCCATGCCATGCAGCATGTAGACCACATCTTCGGTGGCCACATTGCCGGTGGCCCCCTTGGCGTAGGGGCAGCCGCCCAAGCCGGCCACCGAGGCATCAAACTGCCACACGCCCATTTCCAAGCTGGCCAAGGTGTTGGCCAAAGCCTGACCAAAGGTGTCGTGAAAATGGCCGGAGACATCGTTCAAATCGTAATGCTTCAAAGTGGCTTCCATGGCCGCTTGCACTTTGCGCGGCGTGCCCACACCGATGGTGTCTGCCATGCCAATGTGCTGAACGCCAATGCTCTTCATGAGCTGCGCCAAACGCTCGACGCTGGCGGCCGGTACGTCGCCTTCATACGGGCAACCCACCGCGCACGACATGGCACCGCGGACAAAAACACCTGCGTTTCTGGCCGCCTCCACCACGGGCGCAAAACGCTGAATGCTTTCTTCAATGCTGCAATTGATGTTCTTTTGACTGAATGATTCGCTGGCCGCGGCAAAGACCACGATTTCATCGGGCTTGCTGAGAAGCGCTGCCTGAAAACCTTGCATGTTGGGTGTGAGCACGGAATAGCGCACATCTTTGCGGCGCTGAACGCCGGCCATGACCTCGGCGTTGTCAGACATTTGCGGCACCCATTTAGGGCTCACAAAGCTGGTGACTTCAATTTCTTTCAAGCCGGCTTCTTGAAGGCGGTGCACCAACTCAATTTTGATGGCGGCAGGCACCGTTTGTTTTTCATTTTGCAGGCCGTCGCGGGGACCGACGTCGACCAATTTAACGTGTGAAGGTAATGTCATGATGGCACTCTAACGAATTTTGAGGAAGGTTGCAGGGCAACGGGTATAGGAGGGTCTCAATAACCGCGAGCGCGATCGACGATGCCCTCAATCGGGTGTCCTTTTTCGAGGGCCCGAATTTTGTCGGCGATTTGCGCAATGGTCTCATGCTGCAGAGTGCGTGCTGAAGCATGCGGCGTGATGCTGATTTTGTCACAGCGCCAAAAGGCATGCTCAAGGGGCAAGGGCTCCACCCTGAACACATCCAGCATTGCGCCC
>CANJOS010000216.1 GCA_947476015.1 Comamonadaceae bacterium
CGAAGCCGGTCGGCCTTTAAATCCTGTCCCAACTCCAGAAGTCTTTCCTTATGCGCCCGGCTCGATCTATGCTGCTACAAAAGCAGCTCAAGAACTTTTTTTGATTTCGGCGAGTATCGCTTTAGGTATACGAACAACAATTTTTCGTTTCCAGAACGTGTACGGCGAAGGTCAGTCCTTACGTAACCCGTACACTGGAATTATCTCCATCTTTTTTAACCGTGCGCGTCAGGGCTTGCGCATTCCAGTGTACGAAGACGGTTTAGAGTCGCGTGATTTTGTCCACATAAGCGATGTGGTTGACGCGCTTGTAGCGTCATTGGATGCGGATCTGTCGAACGGCATTATTATGAACGTCGGTTCAGGTTTGCCGACCAGCGTTTCCCATCTCGCGCAAACATTGTTGCAGGTGTCTGGCTTTGACGTTCCCGTGGAAGTCACAGGGCAATACAGACTTGGCGATATACGACATTGTTTTGCAGACCTAACGCGGGTTACCAATCATCTTGGTTTTACGCCAAAGATTTCACTCAACGATGGGCTTAAAGGTTTTTGTGCTTGGGCAATGACGCAGCCCGTTCATTTAGATCTTTCTTCAAAGGCCGAGTCAGAATTGAAGGAAAAAGGGCTGACCAACTGATGGGACAACTATCTGATCTGCTTGACGCTGATTGGGCGCGGCTAGCGGAGGTTTCAAATGCGGAATTTCGCCGCCGAGGCGTTCAGCAAATGTTTTCACCTCGACTTGCACCGGTGGTGTTAATTCGGGTAGCTCAATGCTTATACGCAGCAGGGTGGCCCCGCTTAGCAAAGTTGCCTGCTTTTGTTAATTTCTTTATTTTTGGGATCGAGGTGGCACCTCGTATTCGCATTGGATCCGGGCTTGTTTTAATGCATACTCAGGGGACGGTACTTGGCGCTGCCTCGATTGGGTCAAATGTAACTATTTACCATCAGGTCACCCTGGGTGCTGTGTCGATGGATTTTGCTTACACGTTAGCTTTGCGTCCAGTCGTTGGTGATGGTGTGGTCATTGGAGTTGGGGCTAAGGTGCTCGGTGGCCTTATTCTCGGCAACGGTTGTTTCATCGGAGCAAATGCTGTGGTGTTAAAAAATGTGCCCGCAGGAAAGGTTGCTGTCGGAGTTCCTGCGCAAATCTTGCTTGCGAAGGGTGAGCGCGAATGATGCTATGTAATTGATGTAGCTAACTCACTCAGCACGTTCGAACTTTAGAAAATTAATTTTTTAAACCGGCTGCTTGTAGCGTTCAAAATTTTTTTTTGAAATATACGTAAGTCCATTCGCTTGATTGATGTCAAATATTACTCCTCCAAAACACTGTTAGCAATTTCTTTATTGATACTTCTTTGTCAATGCTGATTGATGAAACTTACAGGAAAATATTTGGCGTTCCCCCAAATCAGTAAACATCTAAGATGCTCAACTGAAATTGAGAATTTGAGATGCAAAGGTTGCATTAAATTGCATCACTATGCACATAAAACGGTGGGATGAATTTCGCAGGGGCAACTAATGAGGATCTTTTACTATGACTAAAGCATCAAAGCGACTAATCTTACTGGAATTGAACGAGATAAATTTCGACATTGTAGAACAGTATATATCTTTAGATGGAACGCCATTTCGTTCACTCAAAAAGTTGCTTGAGGGTGCTCGGATACGCACTAGTTGCGAGAAGCGTTATAAAGAGTTGGAGCCTTGGATTCAGTGGGCTTCGGTGCACACAAGTAGAACTTACACAGAACACGGTATTTACCGCTTGGGCGACATTGTTGGCTCGGGCATACCGCAAATTTTTGAGCAGCTAGAGTATGCCGGCTACACGGTGGGCGCTATTTCTGCAATGAATGCAGAGAACAGGCTTAGGCGCCCTGCCTATTTCATTCCAGATCCTTGGACGCAGACGCCTTCTGATTCTTCATGGTGGAGTCAATCTCTGGCCCAGGCTGTGTCGCAAGCCGTGAATGACAACGCCAGAGCGCACATCTCTGCAAAGTCGGCTTTGCAAGTGGTTTTGGGATTTTTGCGATTTGCACGGGTAGGGCACTATCAAAAATATTTGTCGCTAGTCGCTGCCAGCCATCGGAAACCGTGGCTTAAAGCCTTGGTTCTCGACCTGTTGTTGCACGATGTGCACTGGACTTTGTTTAACAAAAAGAAGCCAAACTTTTCGACGCTGTTTCTGAACGCTGGGGCGCACATTCAGCATCACTATTTTTTTAATGCTGAGCCGATTCGCAAGAACTCGACCAAGAAGAATCCGACTTGGTATGTAGCTGCGGATGAAGACCCATTGAGCGATGTGCTTGGTCTTTACGACATGATTGTGGGAGAGTATTTGGCCCGGACCGATACTGATGTAGTGTTGGCAACTGGCCTGGCACAAAAGCCGTATGACCGGGTCAAGTTCTATTACCGTCTAAACACTCATGCAGTTTTTTTGCGCAAGCTGGGTATTGTGTTCAGTGGTCTTTTGCCACGTATGACACGAGACTTCCTGATCGAATTTGAAAATACGCACCAAGCCTTAGCAGCTCAAAACGTATTGGCCAATGTGCGAGTTGATGATGAAGACGCTCCTCTCTTTGGTGAGATCGATAACCGCGGAAATAGTTTGTTTGTCACGCTGACCTATGCACATGAAATCAAGGTCTCTACCAATTACTACGTGGGTGATCTAAAACACCCTTTATTGCCTGAAGTCAGCTTTGTGGCTATCAAGAACGGTATGCACCAGGAAGAAGGCTTCGCCTTTTTCACTCCTGGTGTAGCAAAGTTCGCCCCTGCTGACAAGGCGCATGTGGCTGAGTTGGGTAAGGCAATCAAGAACTATTTCGAGGTGGATAGCAGAGCTCAACCCGTAAGCTCACCCTTTAGGTAGACAAATCGGAACTAGAGATTCCTGGTTTAAATATCCTCGGCATGAACTCCATGGGAGTTTTGTCACCAAGGGAATCATGGGGTCTGAACTCGTTGTAATCGATCACCCAATCATCAGCTGCCTCTTGAGCCTCTGAGATTGAGTTGAACAAATTCGCATCGAGAACTTCCTCCCGAAAGCTTCTGTTGAACCGCTCAACAAACGCATTCTGGTTGGGCTTGCCTGGCTGTATAA
>CANJOS010000217.1 GCA_947476015.1 Comamonadaceae bacterium
CTCGTTGGGCTTATTGGTTTGCTTGATGGCTACTTTGCAACCTAGACCCCTAAATCCTGACGTAAAAATTAGCAAAGGTTCCTTAATGCGGCCAAAATTGGCCGTGGATTTTCCATAAACATCACCCGCTCTTGCCTCGGGATCGGTCAAGATGGCTGTAATCACCTTGTTCAAATTTCCTTTGGTATCTTTAAAGACTGTGGCCACACGCTTTAAATAAGCTGGTGAAGGATCACTGGTTGTCATGCCTTGGATTAATCGCAATGACACAAAAGGAGCAGCGTTTGGATGAGTTACTAAAATTTCAACCAAGCTGTCTAAATCTTGAGTAGTACTTTGACCTGCTGGTATGGTATTGCCTAAGAATGATTTGCTGTCGGTATCGTGCCGAGATGCATTTTCAATCATGGGCTTACCGTAATTAGCACCATTGCGGTTGGTAATCAAGTTGGTGGGGTTAGGTACATTAACCCACCCAGTCAAGGCGCGCGTAATTTCAATCACATCTTTTTGCGAATAGGTTTCAAGAATCTTACCGTTAGCATCTCGCTTTGGTGTGCCATCCAAATTGAGTTGAATCAGGCCCACCGAAAATAGCTGCATCAATTCACGGCCGTAGTTTTCATTCAATTGCCATTTGGTATTTTGGTTGTTGTCCAAATACTCACCCATGGCGGGGTTGCGGGTTAAGCTTTTAAGCAAGTCACCATATTGGCCAAAGGCGTTGCTCTGAAGCATATTGAAATATTCAGTTGCGCCATAATCCCCTACTTTGCGAGTCGATATCACAAGGAAATTAGACAATACCCAACTTGTTCGAATTCTCAGTTGGTCCTCTGCGCCAATTAAGGCATTGAATAAGTTGAGATTGTAAAAATCTCGCATCCTTTCATAAGCAGGCTTATCACGTTGATCATCAAAGTTAATCAAGCTTTCGGGCGTCACAATTTTTGTAGGCGCCATCTTCATTTGGCCATTAATCCATCCCTCAATGCCTTGCAACCGCAGTTGTGCCACTGATGCTGGCGATGCGCCCATAGCGGCATGCTCTAAAAATCTTGAGGCAGCGTAGTGCCCTACAGACGAAGATGTGTTTACGGTCGACACCTGCCCCGACAAATTAGCGGTTCCCACATTATCTTGTCCGCCACAACCCGAAAGGATGAGTGCGACACAAGCACTCAGCCAAGTCATGTTCAATTTCATTTCAAACATCCTCGTATTAAAAATTATTCAATTTGGCATTTCAAATGCAATGCCTGTCGTTGCCATGCCCATCAATTGGGTGACCACAACGTTCAAACTAAGCTCTGACGCATAAACAGCCAAACTGTCAGCGGTGTACGCGCCACTGGTAATCCATCCCACATACTTGTCTTTTTCACTTTGAATGGGCACCATGCCAGTCAGCCGTTCATACAAAAACGACACCAACTTTTCTGTATTTTGTGCATCAGCACCCAGTCGCACGGCTAAGGCTTCGTGCATGAGTTGTGCGGCGGTCAATTGCTTGTTGTCTAAATAATCCAAGCAAATGCCCATGTATTGCGGCACACGCACGGCCTGTAGACCAAAAACCAAACCGAGAGTTTTGGCGGCTACGCCGGCATGACCGTCCAAGTCAAATGCCAAGCCCTTGTCTTTGAATTGCAGTCGCTCAATGCTCAGCAACCAATCCGAACCCTCAGAATAATTGGCACTGCTCACTTCAATGCCATTCACGCCTGGCGTGACCACATAGTCTGACATGGGTTTTTCGTAGACCACTGTGTCAATGCCAGGGCCACCATCAAAATTGTCCTTGCTTGCGGTGTTAAGCAACCTGTCCGCAATTTCCAAAGACACAGTTTTGTCAGAGAACTCTATAGCTTCTATATTTTTAAGAACCAGCTTGTCGCTGCGAGAAGCGCCAGATATCGCATCAAGATAAGTAATACCTTGGCTAGTCGTAATTTTGAATTTAGAGGCAGGCCAAAATACGAAGACCGTGTCAAAGCCTTTTTTCCCATCGATGAAGTCGGATCCACCCAAAGGCGCAATGTAGTCATCGAGGTCGGTACCTGTGATGGCCTCCGTGCCTGTCGATAATTTTCCGATGATTTGATTGGCCAATTGATTTCTGACTGAGAATTAAAAGGCCAACTCTACCTCAATTATGAAAATTATTATTCAAATGTGGTTTAAGAGAAGAATCATGAATATGACAAACCTATTTCATGAACAAGTAATTATTCACTTCTCCCAACGAAGCCACCGCATCATCCCCCACGATCGACGCCAAACGCACTTTGGACATCAGATAAACAAAACGGCCCTGCGCCAAATCACGCAAAGCCATGGTGTATTGCTGCTGTGCATTCAGCACATCCAATTGTGTGCGAGATCCCGCCTTAAATGACATCTGAGTGGACTTCATCATTTGCTCAGCAGACCTGGCCGCTTGCTCCAAAGCTCGCACCCTTAGCACGCCCTCACTCACACCTCGGTATTCTTTGTGCACACGCACACCCAAGTCGCGCCGCAGAGCTTCTAGCGATTCTTCTGCGCGGGTTTGTTCTGCCACCGCTTGTCGGATGGTGGAATTGACATAGCCGCCCGAGAAAATAGGGATGTTCAATTGCAGGCCCAGTGTTTTGTTTTCATACCGCGAGTTAATGCGCGTGATGTTTTCGCTGCCACTGTTAGACCACTGCGCCACAGCGTCCAGGGTGGGCAAATGGCCTGCCTTGGATTTACTCACTTCGCTTCGCGCAGCATCTAGGCGCGCTTGCATGGCCTTCATTTCTGGGCTGGCTTGCTCGGCTTTTTGAGTCCACGCATCCAAATTGGCGGGCTCGGGCGCACTGAGCTTTAGTGCTTCAACATTCAATTTAGCCACTTGGTTCACGGGTTGATTCACCAACAACTCCAATTGACGGCGCATTAAGTCTTGATTTTGGCGTGCCTCTAACTCTTGCGCCGATGCCATGTCCAAACGAGATTGCGCATCGTCAATGTCGGTGCGCGTGCCAGAGCCCGCAGCCAAGCCTTTTTTGGCAGCATCCAACAAAGCTGTATAGGTTTTCTTTTGAGC
>CANJOS010000218.1 GCA_947476015.1 Comamonadaceae bacterium
CACCGAAAATCTGACGCAGTTTGCGGCCGATATCGACAAAGCCACCAATGGCAAACTCAAAATCACAGTGCACGCCAACGCGTCATTGTTCAAGGCCAATGAAATCAAACGCGCCGTTCAAGGCGGGCAGGCTCCAATTGGCGAAGTGTTATTGGCCAACTTTGAAAACGAAAACCCACTGTACGGCGCTGATGGCATTCCCTTCTTGGCCACCAGCTATGCAGATTCCAAGCGATTGGCCGATGTTCAAAAACCTTACCTCGACAAATTGCTCGGCACACAAGGCATGAAGCTTTTGTTCGCAGTGGCTTGGCCACCCCAAGGCATTTATGTGAAAAAAGAAATCTCTTCTGTGGCCGACATGCGCGGATTGAAGTGGCGCGCCTACAGCCCTGCCACGGGCAAGATTGCTGAATTAATTGGCGCTCAACCCGTCACCATTCAAGCCGCCGAGTTGTCCCAAGCCTTGGCCACAGGTGTGGTTGAAAGCTACATGAGTTCAGGCTCTACAGGCTATGACAGCAAAACTTACGAAAGCATCAAGTACTGGTACGACACACAAGCTTGGCTACCCAAGAATGCCGTCATTGTGAACAAAAAAGCCTTTGATGCCCTCGATGCCAGCACGCAAGCAGCCGTGCTGAAAGCAGCAGCAGATGCTGAAACACGCGGCTGGAAAATCAGCGAAGAGAAAAACGACTGGTACAAAAAAGCCTTGACCGAAAAAGGCATGAAGATCATGAAGCCCTCACCCAAACTGATTGCCGACTTGAAACAAGTGGGCTCAATCATGTTGACCGATTGGCAAAAAAAGGCGGGGCCTGATGGGGAAGCCATGATTGCCGCATTCAACAAAGCTTCTGCTGCCGCGGCCAAGCCCGCTGCCAAGCCTGCTGCCAAAAAGTAATTCATGCGTCGCTTTTTGGATCGGCTGTATCTTTGGTCAGGGTTCTTAGGTGCCCTGTTCATTGTGGGCATTTGCGCCGCAATGATCGGTCAAAGTATCTTGCGTGAGTTAGGGGTTCGTACGGGTGCAGTCAACGACGTTGTTTCGTGGTTTTGCGCTGCAGCGGCATTTTTCACCATGGCTCATGCCTTCAAACATGGTGACTTTGTTCGCGTCACTCTGTTGCTTGAATCTGCAACGCCCGCCAATAGAAGACGTCTTGAATTGGTTTCTTTGCTCATCGGCTGCGTTGCCACTGCTTACTTGGCATGGTCGGCCTGCTTGTTTACCTATGAGAGTTGGGAATTCAATGACATGGCGCAAGGCATGTTGCCGATGCCATTGTGGATTCCTCAATTGAGTTTTGCATTTGGTTCCGTGTTGTTGTGGGTTGCCGTTGTCGATGAATTGATATTGGTTATGCGCGGCGAGACCCCTACATTTGTTCGCGCTGTGGAAGAACGCCACGCCAAGGGCGACTTTTCATCGGACATCTAACACTGTGACTACTTTAGCTATTGGCGGTTTGCTGCTGTTCATCATGCTGCTCTTGTTAAGCGGCGGCGTTTGGATTGCCATGACCCTGGCCATTTGCGGCTGGGTTGGGCAAGAATTTTTCACCACCACTCAGCCCGGCAAGAACTTATTTTCTGCTTTTTGGGAAAGCAATGCATCTTGGGAATTGGCTGCCCTGCCCCTGTTTGTTTGGATGGGCGAGATTCTGTTTCGAACCAAATTGAGCGAAGAAATGTTTGAAGGCCTAAGGCCATGGTTGAACCGCATACCCGGCCGCTTGATGCACACCACCGTGCTGGGTTGTGGCATTTTTGGCTCAGTCTCCGGCTCTTCTGCAGCCACATGCGCCACCATCAGCAAAGTGGCACTGCCTGAACTTATGAAGCGCGGCTATGACGAAAAAATTGCACTCGGCGCTTTGGCCACTGCTGGCACCTTAGGCATTTTGATCCCACCCTCCATCACCATGGTGGTGTATGCGGTGGCAGCGGACGCGTCCATCATTCGCATTTTCTTGGCAGGTTTTTTGCCAGGCTTTTTGCTCATGGCTTTGTTCAGTGGTTACATCATTTGGTGGAGCCTGCGCAATCCAGACAAGGTGCCTGCTGCCGACCCACCCTCCACTTTCCTTGAAAAAATCAAACAATCTGGCAACCTGATTCCTTGTGGTGCCTTGATTGTTTTCGTTTGCTGGGTCTTGATTGCTGGCTATGCCACCGCCACAGAATGCGCAGCCTATGGCGTTGCAGGCTCCCTTGCCTTGGCAATGTGGTCACGGAGCCTAACCTGGGAAAACTTCTGTGAAGGATTGATGGGCACCACTCGCACCAGTTGCATGATCATGTTCATCTTGGCAGGCGCCGCATTTCTGACCAAAACCATGGCTTTCACGGGCATTCCCAGAGAATTGGCCGATTGGGTCAACAGCATGCAGCTTTCACCCATGGCCCTGATCGCTGTTCTGACTGTGGTGTACCTCATTTTAGGAACTGCACTTGATGGCATCAGCATGATTGTGCTCACCAGCGCGGTGGTTTTACCCATGATTCAAAAGGCTGGCTTCGACCTCATTTGGTTTGGTATTTTCATTGTCTTGCTGGTTGAAATTGCCGAGGTCACGCCACCTGTCGGCTTTAACTTGTTTGTGCTTCAAAACATGACAGGCAAAGACAGCAACACCATCGCCAAGGCTGCCATACCATTCTTCTTATGCTTGGTGGTCTGCATTGTTTTGATCACCGTTTTTCCCCAAATCGTGACCTATTTGCCCGATTTGGTCATGGGAGCGGACAAATAGGTTTCTGCCTTTTTGAAGCTTTCATGACAGAAACAATTGACCGTCATCAAACAAGCGATGGGTCATAAGGGAAAGTCCTTAAAAGCAAGGGTACTAGGCCGTGATCTACTGGAGGACGAAATCACCCCTCAGGAGTCACGCATGCAGGTTCAAATGAAGGTCAACGGCAAATCAGTGTCCGTTGACGCAGCCCCCAATACATTGCTCGTCACCGCCTTGCGCGAGCACCTCAAACTCACTGGCACCCACGTCGGTTGCGATACCGCCCAGTGCGGTGCGTGTACGGTTCATGTCAACGGCCGTGCCGTC